>CAYNMF010000028.1:0-15240 GCA_964398325.1 uncultured Chromatiaceae bacterium
GGAACGAAGTCTCGTCTCTGTGCCGCGAGAGCGTTTTTTTGGTGCGCCCGGCAGGGAGCGCTCACTCTGTCCGCCGGTATCGACGGTAATCACGGGATAATAATTGAACGGGCGCTGGGTAAAGACTGGCGCACGGCACCCATCGATTAATAGCACTAAATAGAAACCGGCCGGATCTGGCGGGAGACAGAATCCGACCGGTGGAGGAAGGTGAACCGTCAGTTCAGGGGTGAACTCCGGTTCACCGCTGACACGCGCAACCCAGTCTGGCTATCAGGCAATCGCTTTTGTCTGTGTGTTCAGGTGACTGACAAGGTCATCGTAGCCACCGATATGTTCGTCGCCGAAAAATATCTGCGGTACTGATTGCCGGCCGCTGCGCCGAACCACTTCGAGCTGCAGGTTGCGATCGGTTGTTACATCGATTTCACGGTACTCGATGCCGCGCTGATCCATCAGTGCCTTCGCCCGTTGACACCACGGGCAGGTTTTGGTCGTGTAAATCGCGTTCATGACTCTTCTCCTTGTTGATCGATTAATAAATGTCCGTGCTTGATCCACAGCACCGTGCCTTCATCGGCCCATTGCTCACGAGTTTTCCGTGAACTGTCCGGCGGCAGACGCAGCCAGGTGCCGGCCGGGTAACGACACTGCTCATCGCGCAATACGCCGGACAGCACATAAATTTCTTCACCGCCTGCCTGAGTTGGCCGGGCATAACGTTGTTGCGCGGGCCAGCGTTCCAGCACGACCTGTTCATCGGCATGACGGTGTAATTCGATGACGTCCGGGCCCTGCTCAATCGCCGACCAGGTTGTTGTGACCGTATTGATAACGACATGCGCCTCGTCGCCAGGCTGAAACTGGTGCAGTTTGACCAGCAGCACGCAGCCTTCGCGGCTGAACGGTGCATGGCTGAACCCTTCCGGATTCCGAAAGTACGTGCCTGCCGGGTAATCGCCGGTCTGATCCGAAAACACGCCGTCCAGCACCAGGATTTCTTCCCCGAGCGGATGCGGATGTTCGCTGAAACGGGCACCCGGTTCAAATTGCACGATGCTGGTCGCATGTCCGCGCTCGGCGGCTTCGCGCGCCAGCGGTTTGCGCTGCACGCCGGCCACCGGGCTCGGCTGCCAGTCGATGTTTTGCGTATCGATGACGACGCGAAGACTAAAGTCCATGTTCAGCATGCCGCTCTTACCTCTTCTGCCAGTGCTGTATGTCAGACACTGTGACACTCACTAAAAACTGCTCGTTATCGGTTCCATATGTCTGGCGCGACAATCGGGCATGACCTGATATTTGCACGATGTCACCATGTGCGAAATCCAGAATTATCATCCCGCAACGCGGGTGCTGCTGCAGATTCCCCAGCGTGTTGAACAGGTTGTTGCCCGGATAATCGGCGAAGCGCAGCGTGTTGGCCTCACGCTCAAGAAATCCGGGCTCGCCGCCACGATGGGAAATATCCGCACCCCAGGCCGCGGCCTTGATAGCGGACTCATGCAGCATCAGGCCACTGCTGCTCGCAATAAAAAAGGTATCGGTCTGATCAATGCGCTGCGCAACTTCGGCAGTGATGTTATTCGTCTTTTTCACGGCATAATCACCGGCGAACACTTCACTGTTCCACGGCCGCTTCGTGATGTACTTCGGGCAGTTGCCGTAGCCCTGGTCGATCTGCAATGTCACGCTGTCGGCATCATTCTCGATGACAGTGCCGTTGATCCGGTTCCGTCGCCTCCGCGCCAGGTCGATGCCGAGTATGCCGATCTGCATGCCGGGCACCGCCGACCAGATTTGTGTTGCCATTGCTGTCGATGGCACCGTCGACTGATCTTTTTTCATCAGCCGCACGCGGCCGTCATCGGTAACCGTGATGAACCCCGGTAACCCCGTAACCAGTTCTGCCACCGGTTGCCCATGGGGCAATCGGTCGGTCGCGATTCGGGCAACGATGGCAAAGGTTAGCTCGGCAAAGAATCCGCGCTGGGCTTCGACCAGCTCAGCGCTCAGCATTTTCTGACCGAGCGCCTCGGCCTTGTCACGGATGCCGGCCCACACTTGAACGGTCTGCTCGCCCGGATGGAACGGGCTGACCGGTTGACAGGCCTGGTCACGGGGTATCGGGAGATTCATCATACTTTCCTTTTATTCGAGTCTTTTGCGCGGGGGGTTAAGAGGCCTTGCGCAGTTCGGTAATTTGCTTGTCGAACGCTGGTGGCATCGCGACGAAACCGGGTAATGCTTCAACGCGCGTCAGCCAGCTGCGAACCTGCGGGTACTCATCGAGTGACACGTTGCCTTCCGGTGCCGTCGCGACATAGCTGTAAGCCGATACATCTGCGATCGTCGGTCTGTTCAGCGCAAGCCATTCGTGATTGTTGAGATAGTTATCGAAGACGGCCAGAAATGCGTGGCTGTCTTTTATCAGCTTGTCGAGATCACGATCTGCATTAAAGACGATCACCAGTCTTGCGGCACCGGGACCACCGGTGATCTCTTTCGAGGCTGTTGTCAGCCAGGCCTGTACTTCGGCCGCTTCGGCCGGCGCTTGCGGATTCCATTCCGGGGCATATTTATTGGCGAGATAGACGAGGATCGCGTTCGAGTCACGCACCACGGCATCGCCGTCGACGAGGACCGGCACTTCGCCGAACGGATTCATCGCCAGAAATTCAGGCGATTTGTGCTGGCCACCGGCCAGATCCGTCTCGATATTCTCGTAAGGGATATTCAGCAAGGATAAAAATAAACGGGCACGATGGGCGTGGCCGGACAGCGGGTAGTCATAGAGTTTGATCATGATGGTTTCCTGTTTTTCAGTACGTTGCAGTTCAGTTGACGGTGTCTGCCGATAGTCTGGCTTTATCGCCCACAAGGAGACAGAACTGTCTCCTTGTGGGCGATACTATGTAGACTGGTCTGTCTATGTCAAGCCCGGATCAACCTGAATCTGATCATGATTGCCTGAAAAGAAATATCTATTTGTTTATATTAATGATTAATGTCTGTATGAGAAACATCTGAAATTGGCTGTGGGCCAGAAAGAGACCAATCTAACTCCTGTTTTGCGCAAAAAGAGACCGTTCTGTATACTTACTGGGGTTCATCACGGCTGTGCCTGAGAACTGGAACGACAACTCAACCGTCAATTGAGAGGACAAGCCCATGGGCGTTAGCCGCCGCGACCACCTGGTCGAGACTGCAATGAAGCTCTTCAGTAAGCACGGCTTCCGGGCCACCGGCATTGACCGTGTGCTCGCCGAATCGGGTGTGGCCAAGAAAACGCTCTATAACCACTTCCGGTCGAAGGATGAGCTGATCATTGCCGCGCTTCAGAAACGCGATGCCGATTTTCTGTCCTTCATGCGAGACGGGATTGCGCGTTATGCGCCCAAACAGACCGGTGACCCGCGAATGGCGCGGGTGCTGGCGCTGTTTGACGCGATCAACGAATGGGCAAGCAGCGATAACTTCACCGGTTGCACCTTTATCAATGCGTCGGCAGAATTCCCGCGCCGGGAAGACCCGATTCATGTCGCCTGTTCGAATCACAAGAAACTCGTTACACAATTCATCGAAGAATTGATCGCCGAATTACCGCTGACCCATTCGCATCGCGTGGCCAGGCAGATCTCGTTACTCGTCGACGGCGCCATTGTGACCGCACACACGACCTGTGATGCCAGCGGCGTGCCGCTGGCCAAGGAAACAACTGCGCAGCTGCTCGAGACCAGCATTCGCGCCCATTGACCGGCTGTCCGGCCGGAATTTACCGCAGCCACTGGTACGACCGGGTCCATCCGTTTGCTGCAGAGCCGTATCTGAAATCAAAAAAAAGCCGCCTGGATGGGCGGCTTGAGGATGGGTTATGGAAGTTTTATTATTTTTTTTATGTGCCTGTTTATTGTTGTTATTCAGGCTATGGGTCGTGTTGTTGCTTTGGGTATTGCTACATATGGCTATGTTGCAGGGATACTGTTGCAGTTACCGTGCCAGTTCGGTGGCATGCATCGTTCGTTTTTACAAAACAGGCGCGGCCCGGGAAAAAGTGTGACGCAGTACACAAAAATATTGACCATGGCGCCGGTAATGATCGTCCGGTACGGTTCGATCAATTGCGTGGATGCGGGTGTTTGTAAGAAGCTTCGACAACTTGTAATGACCGGTTATGAGACCTGCGTCACATGATGATGAATATATTTAAATGAAACAGTGAGTTATCACTGTTCAGAGGCTGTAAAAAGGGCCGACATTGAGGCTCTTGCCAGTGATCAGGCGCATAAGCCACGCGCCGCAGTCAGTGCGCGTTCATGGTTCCGGAAGAGTCCGGCTCTTCCTTGTTTCCATACTCAGTCCGGTCAGCAGGATGCCCGTGTTGTTAGCGATTAAACAATCGCTGACAAACCATCATCATCAGGCGTTCATATCCGGTATGAGATTACTTTCGAGCTTGATGATCATGTCTTTGATGCGCAGCTTCTGTTTTTTCAGACGCCGCACCCGGAGTTGATCAGCGTGCGGAATGCCCGCAAGCTCGGTGATGGCGACATCGAGATCACGATGCGCCATGCGCAGCTCTTTGAGCTGAGTATGGTTGCCAAAAGTATGGGTGACTATGTTGTCCATTGGCCTCGGTTCAGGTTCTGTCGGTTGCATGGCTGGCTGGTCCAAGCATGGCCCGGCTTGAACAGTTTATATCCGGGCGGTTGAGGCTTATTAGGATTTATAGACGCCTCAATAGCTTGTCCCGACCCTACTGGTAGTGGACCTGCTTATGATAACAAAATTAACCCGCCAGGGGCAGGGTCTGATGCGACCGGGACTGCTATGCCTCCGATTCTGCGCCGGCCGTCCAGTCTCTCGAGCTGTCGCCGAGCACGATAAAAAACGGGTTGAGAACCTCGGCCTTGGTGTTGTACAGGAGTCGGTGGCCTGACAGGTCAATGACCTGTCCGCCGGCGGCCTCGACAACGGCCTGTGCTGCGGCAGTATCCCATTCCGATGTCGGCCCGAGCCGCGGATAGACATCTGCGGCTCCTGCCGCGACGAGGCATATTTTCAACGAACTACCCATCGGCACCATGACATGCGGGCCGATCCAATCCAGGTAAGCTTCGAGTGAATTGCCCCGGTGCGACCTGCTGCCGACGACCCGTACCGGCGACTCGGCCACCTGGCTCACGGTGATCGGTTCGGGTTTGCCGCCGTCATCGATGACAAATGCACCACCACCCTCGTAACCCAGGTAATCACGCTGTGTGACCGGAACGTGGACGACGCCCAGTACAGGCTCGTTGCCTCGTATTAACGCGATGTTGACTGTGAATTCACCGTTGCGCTTGATAAATTCCTTCGTACCATCGAGCGGATCGACCAGCCAGAATATCGACCATCCGGATCGCTCCGCCACATCGATCTCGGCTGATTCTTCAGACCAGACTGGAATATCGGGTGTGAGTTTCGATAATGCGCAGACAATGCATTGATGCGCTGCACGATCGGCCGCGGTTAGCGGTGAATCATCAGATTTTGTTTCAACGTCGAAATCTGATTCGTAAATCTTCAGGATTTCGGTACCGGCCTGGCGGGCGATAGTGACAACCGCATCAGCTAATTGGGGTAAATCGAGTTTCATGCAATTAAAATTCGGTTGAATCGAGAATCAGGGGCTGCGCAGTATACGCTACATTGTGACTATGAATGAACCAGGGAATGACAGGATTGACTGGCGGCAATTCGAAACCATCCTGCTCGATATGGATGGCACACTGCTGGATCTCGCCTTCGATAATTATTTCTGGCGGGAACTGGTGCCCCGCGCTGTTGCGCGTGCTCGCAGGATCGATCATGAGCGGGCGCGCTCTGACCTGTTCGAACGCTATGCCGACGTCCACGGCAGTCTAGATTGGTATTGTCTCGACTTCTGGTCCGATGAACTGGAGCTTGATTTAAGGACGTTGAAGTCCGCAAGCAGTCATCGAATAGGGTTCCTGCCCGGCGCACGCGAATTTCTCATTACCCTGACCGGCTCGAGCAAGCGCACGATTTTGGTGACGAATGCGCACATTGCGGCACTCGATGTCAAAAAAGATGTTGCTGGTCTGGGCAGATACGTCACTGAATTTGTGTCGTCCCACGAGCTGGGTTTTGCCAAGGAGCACCCTGAATTCTGGCC
This sequence comes from uncultured Chromatiaceae bacterium, assembly GCA_964398325.1. Classification (GTDB taxonomy): domain Bacteria; phylum Pseudomonadota; class Gammaproteobacteria; order Steroidobacterales; genus SMWD01. Next base: position 6,182 of record CAYNMF010000028.1, read on the forward strand.
GCTGCTGCAAAAACGGCTGAATTTTGATCCGGAGTCGACTTTATTTGTCGATGACAGTGTATCGGTACTCGATGCTGCGGCCGCATTTGGATTGCGCGGTACCGTGGCTGTGACCCGTCCAGACACGCGGTTGCCCGATATTGAGGCTGGCGCCCACGTAAACGTCCGGCGGATTGCCGATCTGTTTCAGGCGGGACATTTGTTTTGACTGCTAAAAATTAAGGTTTGCGGCGCCTGGAGCGGTTGCCCGAACTGGCGCCACGAGGCTTGCCTGAATTTCCCCGTCGGCCGGGCTTGCGTCTCGGCCTGGGTGGCGGTTGCTTGATTTTGACCAGTTCGTCGGCGACAAATGATCCGGTCGGGATGCTGTGGCCGATGTATTTCTCGATCTCAGGCAGCGTGAAGGCAAATGTTTCGCAGGCGAAACTGATGGCGTCTCCGGTTGCGCCTGCCCGGGCAGTACGGCCAATTCGGTGTACATAGTCTTCCTGATCCTGGGGTAAATCGTAATTGATGACATGACTGACGTCCGGTACGTGTAATCCGCGTGACGCGACATCCGTCGCGATCAGTACCGACAAGGCGCCGGATTGAAAATCACCGAGCATGCGAATACGTTTGTTCTGAGGAACGTCGCCGGAAATGGCCCGTGCATTGAAGCCATTGAGTTGCATCATTCGTTCCAGGTATTCGGCCTGGCGTTTAGTATTGACAAATACCATTGTCCTCACGGCATCCATGTTGCGCAGCAAGGTGATCAGCAACGGGGCCTTTTCCGCGTTACCCGGGAAATAGACGATCTGCGTTACTTTGTCCACGGTCAACTTTTCCGGTTCGATGCGGACCGTTTCCGGTTCATTCATGTGCTCATAGGCGAGTTCGAGAACACGTTGATTCAGAGTGGCCGAAAACATCAGATTCAGGCGCTTTTCTGCCGGCGGCAGGCGACGAAGGACATAGCGAATGTCCTTGATGAAGCCGAGATCGAACATCCGGTCAGCCTCATCGAGCACGATGACCTGAATCTTGTTGAGCGAGAACACGCCTTGCTTGTAGTAGTCAATCAGACGGCCGGGTGTCCCGATCAGGATATCGACTCCCGCCTTGAGCGCATCGCGCTGTTTGTCATAATCAGCGCCACCGAAGACGACCTGCATATTAAAGCCGGTGCTTTTGCCGAGTACCAGCGCGTCCGAATGGATCTGGATAGCCAGTTCACGGGTCGGTGCAATGAGAAGAGCCCGCGGACTCGAAACCTTCGGATCGGATTGCGGCGGATTCGTCAATAGCGCATTCATTGTTGCCAGTAGAAATGCCGCAGTTTTACCCGTGCCGGTCTGGGCCTGCCCGGCTATGTCGTGACCTTTCAGGGCCTGGGGCAGCGTTTTAGCCTGGATCGGGGTGCAGTACTCGAATCCGGCGGCCCGCACCCCATCGAGCAGCGCTTCGGGCAGGTTCAGGTCGATAAACGGGGTTTTAGTCTCTTTTGTCATAGTGTTTCAGGTTTTTTGGGAGCGCCGTAATCTTCGGAGGCGCGATAGTAACGAAAAAAGGTTGTTAAGATACTTGCAAAATAGTGCCTGACAGGTTCAAATTGTACGAAATCGGCGCGGGATACATCATACCCGCCATAATCATTACCAGATCACAGCACGTTTGTTAGACGAAGGAAGCTTCAGGGGCACTTCCTGAATAGCATTATTCGGCTGATTGTCGGTTGTAAAAATCGGCATCACCCTATAGTTAAAGCTGTCGATACGAAGACTGCATCATCTAGTTTCTCAGCATAAATTCCTGAATATTTCTCTATCAACTACGCAACGCAAAATTAAAAATGAGCATAAAGCACATTACGAATGAAAACTTTGAATCAGATGTCCTGAAGTCAGGGGAACCGGTATTAATGGACTTCTGGGCTGAATGGTGCGGGCCGTGCAAAATGCTGGCACCCATTCTGGACCAAATCGCCGATGAGTATAAGGGCCGATTGCAAATTGCGAAACTCGATGTCGAAGAAAACCAGTCGATCGCAATGCAATTCGGTGTTCGCAGCATTCCGACCCTGATCCTTTTCAAGGGTGGCGTTGTCGAGGCGCAGCATGTCGGGATGCTATCAAAAGAACAGCTGGACAAGCTGTTGGACGAGAAATTGTGAGGGGCTACTTGGGTAATTCAGCACGGAGCCGGCCAAAAAATTCCGGTCGCGGTAATAGGGATGGTCAGCATAAGAAGCGTCCGCGTCGTCGCAGACCGGAACAGGAAGATCATTCTGCGTTTACCGCAGACGAGATTATTCCGAAGGCCGAACTTGAAGCTCTTGAGAATATACTGAATCTCACTGAGCTCAAGACACAACCTGTCGCCGATCTGGTTGCCCTGGCCGAGTCCATGGGCCTTGAGAACATGAGCCGTTCTCGCAAGCAGGATGTCATATTTGCCGTATTAAAGGCACATGCGAAGTCCGGCGAAGGCATCGTCGGCGAAGGTGTCCTGGAAATTCTGCAGGATGGTTTCGGGTTTCTGCGCTCGGCTGATGGCTCATATCTTGCCGGTCCGGACGATATCTATGTATCACCGAACCAGATAAGACGTTTCAACCTGCGTACCGGTGATACGGTGCTGGGATTGATTCGCCCGCCGAAGGAGAGTGAAAGGTATTTTGCCTTGCTCAAGGTCGCCGAGATTAATCTCGATGCACCCGAGAATGCGCGTGGCAAGGTTCTGTTCGAGAATCTGACCCCGTTGTTTCCGAACCAGCGACTGACACTCGAGCAGGGCAACGGCAGTACCGAGGATTTGACAGCCCGGATCATCGATCTCGTCGCACCGATAGGCAAAGGGCAGCGTGGCCTGATCGTGTCGCCCCCGAAGGCCGGTAAGACGATGGTGTTGCAGAACATTGCGATGTCAATCGCGGCCAATCATCCGGAATGCTATCTGATGGTACTGCTCATCGATGAGCGACCGGAAGAAGTCACGGAGATGCAGCGCACTGTTCGGGGTGAAGTTGTTGCCAGTACCTTTGATGAACCGGCAAGCCGTCACGTTCAGGTGGCGGAGATGGTGATAGAGAAGGCCAAGCGACTCGCCGAACACAAGCTCGATGTCGTGATTCTGCTCGATTCGATCACACGTCTTGCTCGCGCTTACAATACAGTCGTACCGTCATCGGGCAAGGTCCTGACCGGTGGTGTCGACGCCAATGCGCTGCACCGGCCGAAGCGTTTTTTCGGCGCGGCACGCAATATCGAGGAAGGCGGCAGCCTGACGATCCTCGCAACAGCCCTGGTCGACACCGGCTCGAAGATGGACGATGTTATCTACGAGGAGTTCAAGGGTACCGGTAATATGGAAATGCACCTTGATCGCCGCGTCGCAGAGAAACGTGTATTCCCGGCGATCAACATCAACCGTTCGGGCACACGCCGCGAAGAACTCGTGACCAAAGAAGATGAGCTGCAGAAAATGTGGGTTTTGAGGAAAGTCCTGCATCCGATGGATGAGCTTGCGGCAATTGAGTTTTTGCTGGGTAAGTTGCAGGAAACGAAGACGAATGCGAAATTCTTTGATGCGATGAAGAGGTAGGTTGTTCCTTAATCCATTCCATATTCATTGGAATCATGCAGTTATTGATCAGCACGCTCTCTTGTAACCGCCCGATAACCGATGTCAGTGCGATAGCAGGCGTTGGGCCAGTGGATCTGCCGGACCATGTCATAGGCGGCCTGTTGCGCTTCGACTGTTGTGTCGCCGAGCGCAACAACACACAGAACGCGGCCGCCATTGGTGACGATCGAGCCATCCTGGTCGGTCGTGCCGGCATGAAAGACCTTTAGCGTGTCGGATGACTCTGTCGGCAGTCCGTCGATGCGGTCACCTTTTTTATAGGACGCCGGATAACCGCCGGCTGCCATGACGACACCCAGGCAAATACGCGAATCCCAAGCGACCGTTTGCCCGTCGAGTTCACCATCGAGCGCCGCTTCGATCAGGTCAACGAGGTCGGATTGCAGGCGAAACAGGATCGGCTGAGTCTCCGGATCACCGAAGCGGCAGTTGAATTCGAGGACTTTCGGTGTGCCGTCAGCGGCGATCATCAGCCCTGCGTACAGAAAGCCGACGTAGGGTGAGCCGTCTTTCACCATGCCTTCTATCGTCGGGCGCATGATCTCATTAATCACTCGTTCAGTGATCTGCGGGGTCATCACCGGTGCCGGTGAGTAGGCACCCATGCCGCCGGTATTGGGGCCGATATCGCCATTGTCCCGTGCCTTGTGGTCCTGTGACGTCGCGAGCGGCAGAATCGATTTACCGTCGACAATCGCAATAAAGCTGGCTTCTTCTCCGGCCAGGCATTCTTCGATGACAACACGGCTGCCGGCCGAGCCGAAAGTATTTTCCTGCAACATATCACGTACGGCCGCTTCGGCTTCGGCTTCAGTCTGCGCCACGATAACGCCTTTGCCGGCGGCAAGTCCGTTGGCCTTGACGACGATGGGTGCTCCTTGTTCGGCGATGTAGGCGAGCGCAGGCGTTATTTCCGTGAAGGATGCATAGTCTGATGTCGGGATGTCATGGCGCGCCATAAATGCTTTCGAAAAGTTCTTGGAGCCTTCAAGGCGGGCGGCATCTTTTACCGGTCCGAAGCAACGCATACCGGCTACCGTAAAGCGATCGACGATACCGGCTACAAGAGGCGCCTCGGGGCCGACGATGGTCAGATCGATTTGTTCGCGGGCGGCCAGTTCCAGCAGTGCGTCGATGTCTTCAGCCGGGACAGCGACGTTGCGTATGCCCGGTTCGCGAGCGGTTCCGGCATTGCCTGGTGCGACGAGGACTGTGTCGACACGCGGCGATTGCGCAATTTTCCATGCCAGGGCATGTTCGCGTCCGCCACCGCCGATTACCAGTACTTTCATCGTGCTCACGGGCCGTTAATGGCGGAAGTGGCGCACGCCCGTGAACAGCATTGCCATGTTGTGTTCGTTGGCCGCCGCAATGACTTCTTCGTCACGCATTGAGCCGCCTGGCTGTATGACAACGCCGATACCGTGCTTTGCGGCGATGTCGATGCCGTCACGGAACGGGAAAAATGCGTCCGAGGCCATGGCCGCATCCTGTGTTGACAGGCCGGCTTCATCGGCTTTCCAGGCGGCTATCTGGGCGCTCATGACACGACTCATCTGGCCGGCACCGATGCCGAGCGTTGCACCGTCACGACAGTAAATAATCGCATTTGATTTGACGAATGGCACCAATTGCCAGGCCAGCACGGCGTCGGCAAGTTCCTGATCACCGGGCTTGCGTTGAGTCACAACTTTCAGTGTGGTCGGATCCAGCGTGACGACATCCTTGTCCTGAACCAGTATGCCGCCCTCGATCTGCTGGACTCGCAGCCCCGGTTCAGTCCGGGCCAATATCCCGGTTTCCAGAACACGGATGTTTGGTTTGCGCGAGAATGCTTCGAGCGCTTCGGCTGAATAGTCAGGTGCGACAATAACCTCGAGAAACTGTCGGTCGACGATGGTGTTGGCAAGTTCGACATCGACCCTGGTGTTGACGGCGATGATACCGCCGAAAGCCGATGTCGGATCGGTCGCATAGGCCTTTTCATAGGCCTCGCCGACACTCTTTGCGAGTCCGACACCGCATGGATTGGCATGCTTGACGATTACGCAGGCAACGGTCGGTAATTCCTTTACACATTCCAGCGCTGCATCGGCATCGGCCAGGTTGTTGTAAGACAGCGCTTTACCCTGATGCTGGCGCGCCGAGATAAGCGTTCCGGTTGTGGTTTGCGGCAGGCTGTAAAGTGCGGCGCGCTGATGGGGGTTTTCGCCATAGCGCAATTCGCAGTGTTTGCGCAGTGGCAAAGGAAATGTTTCTCCGAACTGACGCGGTTCGTCTTCGCCGTCAAGGTAATTCCAGATGGCCGCATCGTATGCAGCTGTGTGCCCAAATGCTTTTTTCGCCAGTTGTTTACGTGTAGGTTCGGATAGCTTGCCATTCTTGTCATTGAGTTCTTCGGTGACGGTATCGTAATCGTGGGGATCGACGACAACAGCAACAAAACGATGGTTCTTCGCCGCGGCCCGGATCATTGCCGGCCCACCAATATCTATGTTCTCGATCGCGTCGTCGCGCGTGCAGTCCGGTTTCGCGATTGTCGCTTCAAACGGATACAGATTGACGATCAGCAGATCGATCGGACCGATGTCGTGGGCATGCATCGTATCGGCGTCAGTATCCCTGCGCCCGAGCAGTCCGCCGTGGATCTTCGGGTGCAGGGTTTTGACGCGCCCGTCCATGATTTCGGGAAACCCGGTGACCTCGCTTACATCTGTGACTGCGATGCCTGCGGCGCGCAGCACGGCCGCCGTACCGCCGGTCGAAAGAATCTCAATATCCTTATCAATCAAAGACTTGGCGATCTTCTCGATATTGGTTTTGTCAGCTACGCTGATTAGTGCTCTGGTATACCGGGCCATGGGAATCATCCGGAGAGAGGGGCTGGAGAGGGGATTGTAGCGGTGTTCGGGTTCAATCCAGCAAGTAATAAGATTTAAGCTTCTTGCGCAAGGTGGCGCGATTCATACCGAGTATTTCTGCCGCGCGGCTCTGGTTTCCCTGTGTGTGATCCATGACCGTTTTGAATAGTGGCGCTTCGACCTCGCCGAGTACGAGTCCGTACAAATCACCCGGGGTATGACCATTCAGGTCTTTGAAGTACCTCTTTAATGTGTCTTCAGTAACATTTCTGAGTGGCCGGTTCCTTGCATTGGTCAGCGCGCCTTTTCCAGAAAGTTTTTTCTTTTTGGACGAGCTTTTCTTTTTCGCTTTCGCCACGTGCGACTATCTCCGGAAGCCATCATTTCAACCGTTGCCGTTTAATTTTTATCAGGACAGCGATTAAAGAAATTATTAGTTAGTCGCATTTGTTCCGTGGAACTGTCTGCTCTTACAAACTTGAACCGGAAACCTTCGGCATTCGGAAGATATTTGCAGTACCAGGTCAAATGCTTTTTTGCCACTCTAACACCGATTCGTTCGCCGTAGAAAAGGTAAATCGCGTCGAGATGGGACTTGATAATATCACGTTGCGAATCAATAGAGGGCATTGGCAGCAGAACTTTTTGTAAAATAAAATGTTCGATCTGTGCGAAGATCCATGGACGACCCTGTGCGCCGCGACCGATCATAACGCCGTCAGCGCCGGTTGTTCTGATGACATTTGCAGCATCTTCCGGTGAGTTAATGTCACCATTTGCAAATACAGGGATGTTGACGGCCGATTTAATTTCACGAATTGTTTCGTATTCCGCCTGGCCGTTATAACGACAGGCTCGTGTTCGGCCGTGGACAGCCAGTGCGGCAATACCGACAGATTCGGCGAGTCGTGCGATGCGAACGCCGTTGCGATGAGTGCGATCCCATCCGGTCCGCATTTTCAGCGTCACCGGAACCGGGGATACATCGGCAACTGCGGACAGGATTTTCATGACCTGTTTCTCATCCTTGAGCAGCGCCGAGCCGGCCAGTTTCCTGCACACTTTTTTCGCCGGACAACCCATATTGATATCAATAATCTGGGCGCCGAGATCGACCGCCTCGCGAGCGGCTGTAGCCATTTGAGCCGGCTCGCTGCCGGCTATCTGCACGGTGCGCAAACCTTGCGTACCCTGGAAATCGAGTCGACTACCCGGTCGGGCCGTTCGGTCGATGCCGTGGCTGGCCAGCGTCATTTCCGTTGCCGCCAGGGCGGCTCCAAACTGCTGGCACTGGCGCCGAAACGGCGCGTCGGTAATGCCTGCCATTGGTGCGAGAATTGCAGGACCGGATAACCGGTGCGGCCCGATAATCGGGCCGATTATCGCCCGGGGATCTGATGTCCCGGTGATCACTGGAACGGATCTCCTGCAATCTGACATTCAAGGCCGGTCTTGCGACGTGGCAGACAGACATCAACAACATAGCCCAGCGCCTCGGCACCAGGATCCGCGACCCTGACTTCAACCGGAAGAACTGTGTCCGGATTGACGAGTGAACCTTCGGCAGCTAGATCACGCAGGTACTCACTCGGTTTAAAAACCCGGCTCGCAACCGGGTTCGCCCATCGATCACGCAACACAATGCGAATTAAGGGCAGCCCGGTGGGTTGCCGACCATGTACGGTGACGTTGGCAAGCACGTCCAGCGAATTGGCGTTCGATTGTCCGGCGATTGCCTCCGTGCCGCTGACCTCAAAAGCATCGAGAGGCCAATCGGGATAGAGTGGCGCGCCAAACCAGCCATAGAATGACCGAATGGCCGGTCCATACGTTGCACTGGCAGCCAGCGTATCGCGGTTGTAGTGAATCAGTTGTCCCGCAAGCAGCAGGGCCAGTGCTGCGCATGCGCCCAGTACGCGCCTTGCGGGTCGAAATACTTGTCGTGGCTCCGGCGTTTTTTGCGGTGTTTCATCGTCGAGCCAGGGAAGGATAATTGAAGGCTCAACCTCGTCCCGTGACTTGGGGACAGCAGATTCATCGTTGACCAGTTCATCAGGTGAAGGATCGGTGTCAGCCGGAGAGCAGGATTCTTCCGGTTCGGGGTCGTCAATGGTGTCCTGGTGTTCTTCTGTGTGTGTCGTCGATTGATCGTCGCCCAGTTCCGCCAGGATTTTTTTCCATTCGTCCTGATCGGCGGTCTGGTCTTCGAAGGATCCGGTATCGGGTCCGCCGATCCATGGCTGGCCGACAGCATCATCGTCGTCAAATTCCGGTATCCGGGCCGTGTCATCGGATTTGGGCCCGAAGACCGGTTCCTGTTCGGCACGTTCCAGAGAGGCGATGGCGTCGGTCGTCAGAAAAAACCTTGTCCACGTCTTTTCCGGTGCGTCGAACTCCATCGATGCGGCTGTTTGCTCGTCCTCGGTCGGCTCGGAATCATCAGCATCTTCATCTGCATCCACTGACGTTTCCGGCTTGAGCGCTGCGTCAAATGTTTCCTCCCGGACTGTTTCGTCGTCTTCGAATTCCTCGTTGCCGTAGTCATCATCGGCTTCAATCTCGGCTTCAGCT
>CAYNMF010000028.1:15340-21461 GCA_964398325.1 uncultured Chromatiaceae bacterium
CTCGGCTTCAGCTTTCTGATCATCGGGGGCATCAAAGACTTCATTTTCGACTTCATCTTTGTCGTTATCGAAGTCATCATCGGCTTCAACCTCAATCTCAGCCTCCTCGTCACCGTAGTCATCATCGGCTTCAACCTCGGTTCCAGCCTCTTCGTCATCGTAGTTATCATCGGCTTTAGCTTCGACTTCGACTTCGGTATCGGTATCGTAATTTTCTGCGTATTTGTCGCCGGATATTTCGATGGCCGGCGGCAAGTCAGCTCGTATGTTCACGTCTCCTTGTTCTTCGATATCTTTGGTGTCCGGTACTGTCGGCCCTGCGATCAGCTCTGTGATGTCGTCAGAAAGCGAATCGAGAACATTGAAAGGCTGCGCGCATGTCACGCACGGCACGTCGCCATGGGTCAGGCGTAATTGCTCGGCCGTGATCCGGAATATTGTTGTGCAATGCGGGCAGCGGGTATACATCAGGTTGATAAGACTGTGCCGGTTAGAAGTGCCCAGTCGTCACGTTCAATCGGCAGTTCCAATTCGACCCATGGCCGATAGGCTGCCGCAACGGACGCTGTCTGGTGGGTCAGGATACCGCTCAATGCGATGCGGGTGCCAGTGTGGCAAAAGCTTTGTAACTCATCGGCCAGTTCAATCAGCGTACCGCTCAGGATATTGGCGACGATCCGGTCAAATGTCACGCCATATTGCGCTGCTTCCGGGCGGGCAATCGTGAGGCGCCCGGTTACATTATTTCTGTCGGCATTGTCCCGCGTCGCCCGCAGCGCCTGTTCATCGAGATCGATGCCGACTACGTGCCGGGCACCCAGCGCAAGGGCGGCGATGCTCAGGATGCCGGACCCGCAACCGTAATCGAGCAGCGTACCGCTGTGATCGTCGTTATTAGCAAGCCATTCCAGGCACAGCGCCGTCGTCGGGTGTGATCCGGTCCCGAAAGCGAGGCCCGGATCCAGTTCGATGACGGTACCACCCGGTTCCGGGCAGTCCGATCCGGTCGGGCAAATCCACAGGTTCCGTCCAAATCGCATCGGTTGCAGACTTTGCTGCCAGTTTTCGATCCAGTCCTGATCGGCAACTGACTCAAAACGTATGGTCGGCATCGCTTCGGTCTCGATTGCGCCGGCGACGGCGAGGCGAATCGTCGTGTCGTCGATCGTTGCGTCAAACAGCGCACTGATGCGCAAAGTAGGCCACAGGGGTGTCGCGCCCGGTGCCGGCTCGAGTATCGGGTCGTTTGCCGCATCGCTGAGTTCGATCGAGACGGCACCGAGTTCGGCCAGTGCCTGTTCAACCGGTACCGGATTGATTCGCTCCAGCTCAATGTGGACTCTTAGCCAGTTCATCGGCATCTCCGGGTCCGGCAACGGCCCTTGGCGACAGACTCTCGACCGGTTTACAGGCCGAGCCGTTTCTCAAGGTAATGGATATTGGTGCCGCCGGCTTTGAAAGCCGCATGCTGGCAAATTTCCTGATGTAACGGAATATTGGTCGTGATGCCGTCAATTACCATTTCCGACAGAGCAATTTTCATCCGTGCAATGGCCGATTCACGGTTGTCACCGTATGTGATGATCTTGCCGATCATCGAATCGTAGTACGGCGGCACCAGGTACCCGCTGTAAAGATGGCTGTCGACACGAACCCCCGGACCGCCGGGCGGATGCCACAATTCGATGCGGCCGGGCGACGGTGTGAAAGTTTTCGGGTCTTCGGCATTGATCCGACATTCGATCGCATGGCCGCGCAACGTAATGTCGTCCTGTTCGAAGCGAAGTCGTTGGCCGTTTGCAATACGCAGCTGCTCCTTGACAAGGTCAATGCCCGTGATCATTTCGGTGATCGGGTGTTCGACCTGCAGGCGGGTATTCATCTCGATGAAATAGAATTCATCGTCCTGATAAAGAAATTCAAAAGTACCGGCATTCTGGTAGCCGATGTCCCTGCAGGCCTGGGCGCAACGTTCGCCGATATTGCGGCGTTGTTCCGGCGTGATGCCAGGGGCCGGGGCTTCTTCAAGTACTTTCTGGTGGCGACGCTGCATTGAGCAGTCGCGCTCAAACATATGAATACAATTGCCGTGCTGGTCGGCGAGAATCTGAAATTCGATATGGCGCGGGTTACCCAGAAATTTTTCCATGTAGACCGTATCGTCGCCGAAAGCGGCTTTGGCTTCGGTACGTGTCAGTGATATCGAGCTGGTCAGGGAGGCATCATTGTTGACGACACGCATACCGCGTCCGCCGCCCCCTGCTGCTGCCTTGATGATGATCGGGTAGCCGATGTGGCGAGCCAGGCGCAAATTTTCTTCGTTGTCGTCACCCAGGGGCCCGTTTGATCCCGGAACACAGGGAACACCGGCTTTTTTCATGGCCCGGATGGCCGCAACCTTATCGCCCATCATCCGAATAACTTCAGGCGGCGGGCCGATAAAAATAAATCCACTGTCCCTGACCCGTTCGGCAAAATCGGCATTCTCGGATAAGAATCCGTAACCGGGATGGATCCCGCCGGCATCCGTTACTTCGGCTGCGCTGATTATGGCCGGCATGTTCAGATAGCTGTCCGCAGAAGCCGGTGGACCTATACAGACGGTTTCATCGGCGAGCAATACGTGTTTCTGACTGCTGTCGGCCGTGGAGTGTACGGCAACGGTCTTGATGCCAAGTTCGCGACAGGCGCGCTGGATGCGCAGCGCAATCTCGCCGCGGTTTGCGATGACAATCTTTTTTAGCATCGGGTTCTCGTCGGTGTCAGGAGATGACGAACAGGACCTGGTCGAACTCGACCGGTTCGGCATTCTCGACCTGGATGGCCCTGATTCGGCCGGCAACTTCCGCGTCGACCTGATTCATCATTTTCATTGCTTCGATAATGCACAGCGTGTCGCCGACCTGGACCTCGTCACCAATCTGGACGAAGGGTTCTGCCGTGGGTGAAGGCGAGGCATAGTAGGTACCGACCATGGGTGCCGTCACTTTGTATCCCTCTGGTTCGGCAGCGGGCGCCGCTTCGAGTTGTTCGGTCGGCGGCGCCGCATGCGCTGCCGGTGCTGCCGGTGCTGCCGGTGCTGCCGGTGAAAGGTTAGGCATGAATGTCGGTGCAACCGATACACCCGATGGGTGACGACAGATTCTGACTGAATCTTCACCCTCTGTGATCTCAAGCTCGGCGATACCGGATTCTTCGACGAGTTCGATCAGTTTTTTGACCTTGCGGATATCCATGCGACGGTCCTCTTCTATGCCGGTGTTTTTTGAGTGTGCAAAATATGGTCGGCAGCCGTCATCGCAAGTTCGTAGCCCTTTGTCCCGAGTCCGACGATGGTGCCAACCGCGATATCAGAAAAGTAAGAATGCTGGCGAAAGGCTTCGCGCGCATACACATTGCTGATATGTATTTCGATGAATGGCAGGTTGATGGCCAGCAAGGCGTCACGCAGTGCGACACTTGTATGGGTGAATGCGCCGGGGTTCAGGATAATGAAATCGGTGGTACCGCCGGCTTGCTGGACCCGGTCCACGAGTTCGGCCTCCGCATTGCTTTGGAATGCGGCAAAGCCATGGCCGAGGTCGGCGGCCTGGGTCGCCATCTGTTGTTCAATCTGAGCCAGCGTCGTGCTGCCGTAGACATCCGGTTCGCGCGTGCCGAGCAGGTTCAGGTTCGGGCCGTTGATGAGCAGGACATGCGTCATTGCAATAAAGGGTAAACAGCGGAGATGGACGCAATTTTATATATTTTCGCGTCAAATTCCAGACAATTAGTAGCAAAGTTTGCCTTTTTTCTCGTGATCAGGTCGGCTGGAATCGATGGGAGCGGGCTTTGCCGCCGGGCCGACGACCGGTTATCAGCGGTTTAACCGGGTGCGTGCATCCGCCACCGATAGTCCGTCGGACGCAATGTCGTCGATAACAGTCAAAATTTCATCGAGCTGCGTGCGCAACAGTTCACCGGAGTGCATCAACAGAATTTGTCGGTCGGCCGAGATGAATACGGTGAACGGCAGGCCGACAAAGTCAGGCCCGAAGCGCCCGGCTGCTTCCATTGCATCGGATTGGCCGACAAGAATGGGATAGGTCACACCGGTTTCCCTGATATAGGGTCCGACATCCTCGGCCCTGTCAATTGCAATTCCAATGATTTGCAGAGCGTGATCAGGCTCTCTTTCCTGCCAGACCGACTGGAACATCGGCATTTCGCGCAGGCACGGCGCACACCAAGTCGCCCAGAAATTTATAAGTAATGGCTGACCGGTAAATTCGCTAATCGATCGCGAGTTGCCTGCGACATCGGCCAGGATAAATTCGGGAAGTATCGTTACCGGTTTGACGGATTCCGGATGTGCGTCCTCGATTGCAGGCATCGGTGCCGGCACCGTTTCGGGGCGGAGCAATACACTCGCATAAAATCCTGCGAGTATAAAAATCAGGATGAAAGTGGTCCGTCGGATAATTCGCAGTATCTTCAAATTCAAAATTCAAATTCTCATATGAAACTAAATTCGGATTGGATTCAGCCGCCGGTAGCCATGATGACGAGACGTGAAAATTCATCGGCAGGCATGAATCCAACGACCCGGTAGTCGTAACGTTCGACGCCCTGAGAATCAAAAAATACGATTGTCGGCGGACCAAAAATATTGAAGTGTTTAAGCAGGGCCTGGTCCTCGATATCGTTTGCCGTGACATCAGCCTGCAGAAGCAGCGTATTGCCGAGATTTTTCCGGACTTGCGTGTCGAGGAATGTGTAGTGCTCCATTTCTTTGCATGACACGCACCAGTCCGCGTAAAAATCCAGCATGACGGGCCGGCCCTGCGCAGTGGCGGCCGCTAATTCACGCTTGAGATCGCTGAGCGATTTGATCCGTTTGAATTCCAGTGTCGCCGTCTGTTTCTGGCCCCCGGTGAAACTGAGAGGCCGCAACGGGTTTGTTTGCCCACCGAGTGCGCCGACCAGTAACGTCGCACCGTAAACCGAAGCCAGCAAACCCGCGCCCTTGGCCAGTTTCCGGCCCGGCCCGGCAGCCGGATCAAGACTCGTGAAGGCACCGAGAAAAATCCCGGCCATGAGGACCAGTACGGACCACAGCAGCATTGTGACGACGCCGGGCAGAATACGGTCGAGCATCCAGATCGCCAGACCGAGCATCATGAAGCCGAATAAATTCTTGATGCCGTTCATCCAGGTGCCGGCTTTCGGCAGCAGGCGACCGGCAGATGTTCCGATGATGAGCAGCGGAAAGCCCATGCCGAGGCTCATTGCAAAAAGTGATAATGCGCCACGCATGATGTCTCCCGCCTGCGCGATGACCGTCATCGATGCGACGAGCGGGGGGGCGACACAGGTCGTTACGACCAGCGCGGATAAAATCCCCATGATCGCCGTGCCGACAAAAGTACCGGCGCGCTGTCGGTTGCTGAGCGCGGCTATCCGGGTCTGAATCGCCGCCGGCATCTGCAGTTCAAAAAGGCCGAACATTGACAGGGCAAGCGCAACGAACAGCGCCGCAACACTAATGATGATCCACGGCTTTTGCAAAGTAGCCTGGATTTGTCCGCCCATCGCGGCGAAGGCGGCGCCGGCCAGCGTATAGGTCAATGCCATGCCAAGCACATAGGTCAAAGATAATGCGAATGCGCGACCGGTTGTGACGTCCTTGCCCTGACGAGCGATGATGCCGGACAGAATGGGCACCATTGGCAGCACGCACGGTGTGAAGGCGAGCAGTAAACCTAAACCGGCGAAGGTTGTGAGCACGACCAGGAGATTGCCGTTAAGAATCAGCCGGGACAATCGATCCTGTTCGGATACCGGGCCGGGGGCAGCAGGCAGACTGCGAGGCGTGTCTGCGGCCGTTGCAGCCGGCAGTTCGATATCGAATACGGTCAGCTGCGGCGGATAGCAGATGCTGTCTTTTTTACAGCCCTGGTAAGAAATTTCTATCGGTAGTCTGGCTGTGGCGGGTGATGAGCGAGTCAGTGGCACATTGAATGCCAGCGTATGATAAAAAACGGCTGTATCGCCGAAATACTCGTCGTTTTGCATCGTGCCGGGCGGCAATTGCGGCGTACTCGTGGCCGCCTTGCTGCTTTTCGTGTTAACGGCCAGGCTG
>CAYNMF010000029.1:0-9711 GCA_964398325.1 uncultured Chromatiaceae bacterium
CTCCTCAACGTGTTGAAAACATTTATGAATTTGATTTTTATCTTCCTATTCTAGCTGTTAAGCAGTATACCGATATAAATTACAATTTGTACTCAAGTGTCAATGGTGCGTGATCTGAGAATTTTTCATCTTTGTAAATTTCAGCTTTAGTGACTTTGCTTGCCAAGACTTGTGAGGTGATGTGGTAGTCAATGCGCCAACCGACATTATTGGCACGTGCGTTACCTCGATTTGACCACCACGTGTAACGATCGGCACCGGTATCAACCTCGCGAAAAGCATCGACAAACCGGCGTTCGCCGAACAATTGATCCAGCCAGGCTCGTTCTTCCGGCAGGAATCCTGAATTTTTCTGATTGGATCGCCAGTTCTTCAGGTCGATATTTTTATGCGCAATGTTCCAGTCGCCACAGATTACGTATTCCCGGCCACTGTTGCGAATCCCGGCAAGGTGGTCGTCGAATTCGTCGAGAAAGCGGTATTTGGCCGCCTGACGTTCCTCACTCGATGAGCCGGACGGCGCATACAGCGAGACAACGCTCAGATCACCGAATCGGGCTTCGATATATCGGCCCTCGGCATCGAATTCAGGCGAGCCATAGCCGCGTATGATTTCATCCGGCTCTTGTCGGGCATAAATGGCAACGCCGCTATAGCCTTTCTTCTCGGCATCCTCATAGAAACAATGAAAACGATTCGGGTGAAATACGCGGTCCTCAAGTTGATGAATCTGTGCCTTGGTTTCCTGCAAACAAACGACATCTGCTGATTGGCGCGATAACCAGGCAAAGAACCCCTTGCGAGCAGCAGCTCGAATACCATTGGCGTTTAATGTGATGATGCGCAACTGAAATCCCCGTGTATTCGAGCCTGCATATTCTTGCTCATGGAATATGACCCGGAATAATATGACCCATAATGATATGACATAGATAAGCTACGAGCTGTGCGATACTCTAACAGCCCCACGCCGACGCTTTTATGCTTTTTGTAACCGACCACATCCTCTAACTCCAAAATGCGACCTTATCAAAACGAGTTTATTGAACTGGCGCTCGAAATCGATGTGCTCAGATTCGGCGAGTTCACACTGAAGTCCGGGCGCCGGAGTCCGTATTTTTTCAACTCCGGCCTGTTCAACACCGGTTATGCCGCGGCCAAGCTCGGACGAGCTTATGCAGCAGCGGTTGTGGCAGCCGAGATCGAATGCGACATGTTGTTCGGACCCGCCTACAAAGGTATTCCACTTGTCACACTGACCGCAGCAGCGCTGGCGGAGCATTACGGCGATGACTTGCCTTTCAGTTTCAACCGCAAGGAAGCCAAAGCCCATGGCGAGGGCGGCGAGATCGTTGGCGCACCTATCAGCGGCAAGGTTCTGATCCTCGACGATGTCATGACGGCCGGCACTGCCATACGCGAGGCGATCGACATCATCCGCAAAGCCGGCGGTGAGCCGGCCGGAATTATCATTGCACTCGACCGCCAGGAGCAGGGCGAGCATGAATTATCTGCGGTCCAGGAGGTCGAAAAACGCTACAACATACCGGTTGCCAGCATTCTCAAGCTTGACGACCTGATCGAGCATCTCGAGACCAGCGAGGAATATGGCAGCCACCTGGCGGATGTGCGGGCCTATCGCGACAATTATGGCGCCAAATAGGCCCATTTGCACTCGGCGCAGCGCAGCGCGACAATCCATGCAACCTTGGGTCGGTTTAGCTTCGGGAAGGGAAGCAGTTCACTGTTTTTGACTCGGTCAGACGTCATAATCCTTCTGGGGTTATGGCTTAATTTGTTGGCATGGGATCAATGGCTGGTAGAAACTTCAAACTCACCATCGCCGTCGGAGCGATGCTGCTGGGGAGCAGTGTGATCGCAACGGCGACGGCTGCAAAATTGTATCGCTGGGTGGACGAAAGTGGTGAAGTGCACTTCGGCGACCGCGTACCGCCCGAAGAAGTCAAACTCGACAGGGAAGTACTGAATGAGCATGGCGTCACCGTCAAGGTACTGTCCCATGAAATGTCTGAAGATGAACAGGTGGCGCAAAAGCGACAGCAGGCCATTGATGCCGCCGAGCAAAAGCGCCTTCGTGACGCGAACCAGCGCGATATCGTACTGCTCAATACCTATCTGTCCATAGAAGAGATAGAAGCCTTGCGGAACCGGCGCAAGGAACTGCTCGAAGGACAAATTCGTGTCACGGAAGTGTACCTGACGAATTTGCGCTCGAAGCTCACCAAGCTGCAAACAGCGGCCTCGCGTTTCCAGCCCTACAACCCCGACCCGAATGCGCCGCCGATCAATAGCCGATTGGCAAAAGAACTATCGAACACGTTGAAGTCGATCCTGGTTTATGAACAGACACTGGTCGAAACGCGCGAAAAGAAAACTCAACTTGTCGCAAAATTCGACACCGACATCGATCGCTATCGACACCTGCGGGGATTAAACTGACGTTATCGCCCCTCAGACCTGCCCCGTATGCCCAAACCCGCCGGCACCGCGCAAACTCCCGGTAAACTCCTCGACAATCTGAAACTCGGTCTGCACAACCGGCACGAATACCATCTGCGCAATACGCACACCCGGTTCGATGACGAAAGAATCATCGCCACGATTCCAGCACGACACATACACCTGGCCCTGATAGTCCGAGTCAATCAGCCCGACCAGATTGCCCAATACGATGCCGTGTTTATGCCCCAGACCGGATCGCGGCAAAATGATCGCCGCTAGCGAAGGATCCTCTATATAAATTGCCATACCGCTCGGAATCAGCGTCGTAGCGCCCGGCTCGAGCGTCAGCGGCCCATCCACGCAGGCACGCAGATCAATCCCCGCCGAACCCTCGGTCGCGAAACCGGGTATCTCGAATTCGGTGTTAAGACGGGGATCAAGGATTTTTAACTGGACAGTTTTTCTGCTCATAGATTCAATGGTCAAGATGTGGCAGGTCGGCGCAACAATGCGGGCGCATTGGCTGCCTCGTTATAGCGCTCGGCAATAATTGTCACGAGCCTGGCGGCCAGTTCGGATTTTTCCATACGCTCAAATTCTCGGTGGCCATCCCGCCAGAGGACGAGCGCACTATTATCATCCCGGTCGAAACAAACGTTCGTACCGACCAGGTTGCCGACGATCATGTCGAGTTTTTTACGCTCTAATTTTGATCGCGCATGCGCTTCGAGATTATCCGTCTCGGCGGCAAATCCGACTGTAAACGGCCCTGACTTCAGAGCCGCAACCTCAGTCAGTATGTCAGCAGATTTAACCATGTGCACATCCATCGTATCGGTCTTTTTCTTGATCTTTTGCGAAGGCACGAATTCAGGCCGGTAGTCGGCAATCGCTGCTGCACCGATATAAATATCTGCATCTGACGCACGAGCCAGCAAGGCCGCGCGCATCTGCTCGGCCGTCTCGACATCAATGCGTTCAACATCTGGCGGCGTCTCCAGGCTAACGGCCCCGGTGACAAGTTTGACATTCGCACCCGCCGCCACCGCCGCGCGAGCCATCGCGAACCCCATCTTCCCCGAACTCCGGTTGCTGACGAAACGCACCGGGTCGATCGGCTCTCGCGTCGGTCCTGCACTGATCAATACGCCAAGACCCGCCATACACTGCGGCTGGCGCGAAAGCTCTGCCGCCAGGGCGGCAACTATCTGCGCAGGCTCAACCATGCGCCCGGGCCCCACTTCACCGCAGGCCTGCTCGCCATCGGCCGGGCCGATAAACCGTACCCCGCGCCCGGTCAGCAATTGCAGATTTGCCTGAGTTGCCGGATTCAGCCACATCGCCTGATTCATGGCCGGAGCCAGAATCAGCGGCGCCCGGGTGGCCAGACACAAGGTCGTCAACAGGCCCGTAGCACTGCCTGAGGCAATCTGGGCCATGATATTGGCCGTTGTCGGAGCAACGAGAACCAGGTCGGCCCAGCGGGCCAGCTCAATATGCCCCATTGCATCCTCGGCCTGGGCATCCCACAGATCACCACGCACGGCGCAGCCGGACACGGCCTGAAAGACGGTCGGCGAAACCATCTTCTCCCCGCTCGGTGTCATGACTACCTGGACCTCGGCACCATCGGCGCGCAAGCGGCGCACAAGATCCGGGCTTTTGTACGCGGCGATGCCGCCGGTGATACCAAGGATAATTCTGGTGGGACGTTGATTTGACATAATATATCTGGATTCAAGACCGCCAATAGATTACCCCAATCGCAACGCGCTGTCCGCGCCTCCGAGTATGCATTTTTCCAGTACCAGGCCCGATTCGCGCATGGCATATGCCGTGCCGTGAACCGAAAATATCCGACATGGCACAATTATCGATCAAAGACTGGCCCGCAAACGAAAGGCCGCGTGAACGGCTCACACTGTCTGGTGCCAGAAATCTGTCTGATGCCGAACTGGTCGCAATCCTTCTCGGCCGCGGTACAACCGGTTCGTCAGCCGTGGACCTGGCCCGAACATTATTGAGCCGTTTCGGCGGCATTCGAGGTATTCTCAATGCACACAGCAGCGAACTGCAGATAACCCGCGGTGTCGGGCCCGGCAAAGCCGCTATTCTCAGTGCCACACGGGAGTGCTGCTGTCGCTTTCTGGAAGAAAAACTGGCTCCCGGAAAATATATCGCCAGTCCAACCGACAGCACGCATTTTCTGCTCGCCCGTCTGCGTGACCGTCCCCATGAGGTCTTCTGCTGCCTGTTTCTCGATAATCGCCACCGGGTCCTGGCCTTCGACGAACTCTTCCGTGGCACGATCGACAACACGACCGTTTACCCCCGGGAAGTCGTCAAGCAAGCGCTGCACCGAAACGCTGCCGCCGTCATCCTTGCCCATAATCATCCCTCGGGAATCGCCGAACCCAGTGAAGCGGACCAGCTGATCACCCGCCGCATCGGCGATGCATTGAATCTCATCGATGTGCGCCTGCTCGACCATTTCGTCATCGGCGACGGAACCTGCGTCTCTCTGGCCAGCCGAGGCCTGCTCTGATTCGGGTGATGCTTGTCTCAGACGGCCCAGACTGGTATAACAACGCGCCTTTCGTCGCTCAGGCGGCGCCCAATACCGTATACAAGTATTCAATAAATCAGAGGTTCGACATGTCCCGCGTCTGTCAGGTCACCGGAAAACGGCCAATAACCGGCAATAACGTATCGCACGCCCATAACAAGACACGGCGTCGTTTCCTGCCGAATATCCACTCACACCGCTTTTGGCTTGAGAGCGAGCAACGTTATGTAAAACTGCGGATTTCTGCCAAGGGTATGCGAATCATCGACAAACACGGTATTGAAAAAGTCATCGCCGACCTGCGCAAGCGCGGCGAAAAAGTATAAATACGGCTGAAGACTCAGGAGCACGGAAAAATGCGCGATAAAATAAAACTGGTCTCATCGGCCGGAACCGGACATTTCTACACGACGACAAAAAACAAGCGTCTGCATCCCGAAAAAGTCGAGGTTAAAAAATTCGACCCCAGGATCCGCAAACACGTGATCTACAAGGAAGCGAAGATTAAATAAAAAAACCGCCGAAAGGCGGTTTTTTTTCCAGACAAACAATCAACCGCCGAAAGGCGGTTTTTTTCTAGACAAACAATCAACCGTCGAAAGGTATTTTTTACCGGGGGTCAAGCCGCCTGCGGCAAATATCCCCGCAAATTTGCCGAAAAATCGTGCAACACATCAACGCCACTGGCCTCGGCACGACGACACCATTCCCTGAGATGACTGACCAACCGCTCATTGCTGACATTGGCCTGCTCCCACAACGCCAGTAACTGTTGGCGGAACTCGTGCACAGTGTGTAGCGCCACATTATTCTCAAGTAACAGGGCCAGCCGTTCCCTGGCCGCATCGTCCATCAGGGTCGGACCCGTCACGAATAGCTTGCGCGCCCGCCGCAGTAGCTGATTTTTATTATCCAAGCGCTTTTCCAAACGAAAGACCGGCAGCATCACCTTGCGCCGGTAATCCCGCAGTACGTGCATACGATTTTGCAGTACAGCAGCCACCGTCTCAATATCGACAGATCTCGGGGTTGTCGTAATCTGCGGCATCGGTGCAAGCCGGCGTACCTTGCACAACCCGACCGTCTTGAGCAGCGTGATATACAGCCAACCGATATCAAACTCCCACCAACGTGCCGAAAATTTTGCTGCCGTCGGGAAAGCATGATGGTTATTATGCAATTCCTCACCACCGATCAACACCGCTAGCGGAAACAGGTTTGTGGAGGTGTCGTCCGATTCGTAATTACGATAGCCCTTTGCATGCCCCAGGCCATTGATAATGCCCGCAGCGCACACCGGCATGGCCAGCATTTGCACTGCAAACACGGTAATGCCCGCCAGACCCATCAGGACGATATCGATGCCCAGCAAAATAAATATACCGAGCCATGTAAAACGCGCATAAATAATACGTTCCGGCCAATCGTCGGGTGTCCCCCGGCCATACTTTTGCAGTGTTTCTTCTTTTTCAGTCTCGATCCGGTATAGCTCGTAACCCTGCAGCAGCACCTTGCGTAAGCCGAATACCTGCGGGCTGTGCGGATCTCCTTCACGCTCAACCATCGCGTGATGTTTACGATGAACCGCAACCCATTTACGTGTCACCGTACCGGTGGTCATCCAGATCCACAGGCGAAAGAAATGGCGCAAGGCCGGATGTAAATCGATAGCCCGATGCGCCTGGTCACGGTGTAAATAAAGCGTCACACTCATCATCGATATCTGGACGAAAATGAACGTAACTGCTACATAACCCCAGAATGACAAATGCATTACGCCGCTGTTAAAAAACTCAAGCATGAGATTACCGTTTAGTGGCCAGACAAATCAGAATACGACTATAGCCGACTACAGCGAAACGCGAAACGGACCAGGCATAAAATTTGTGAAATCGAAGAATCTGGACAAGCCATTGACTCATTTAGACATGTTTACAAAACCGGCACTTCTGCCCGCTGCCTGGCTTGCTGCAAACCCGCATCCTTATGCCTGAATTACCGGAAATCGAAACCACCCGCCGTGGTATAGCGCCGCGCCTTGTCGATGCAACCGTCACCCGCATCATCGTTCGCGAGCGCCGATTACGCTGGCCGATTCCGGCCGGGATCGAAGCAAGCCTGTCGGGGCAGCGCATCAATTCAATCGAGCGTCGTGCCAAGTATTTACTGTTCAGAACCGCCGCCGGCACAGCAATGATCCACCTTGGCATGTCCGGCACCCTGAGATTCGTCGCACCGGGAACGGCACCCGGGAAACACGATCATGTCGACATTGAAACCGATTCCGGCTATGTCCTGCGCTTCAATGATCCACGTCGTTTCGGTTGCCTGCTCTGGACAGACGGCAATCCACTGGATCATCCGTTGCTCATCCGCCTTGGCCCTGAACCACTGAGCACTGACTTCACCGGCAACTTTCTGTATGCCGCAAGCCGGGGTCGACGAATCGCCATCAAGCCGCACCTGATGAATGCCACAATCGTAGTCGGTGTCGGTAACATTTATGCGAGTGAATCTTTATTTCGGGCCGGCATCCACCCCAAGCGAGCTGCCGGACGGATCTCACTCAAACGCATGATGCTGCTGACCGATGCGGTAAAAATGGTATTACAGGAATCGATTCAATACGGTGGCACCACGCTGCGTGATTTCTACAACGGCGAAGGAAAGCCCGGCTACTTCAGAAATGAACTGCGGGTCTATGGTCGAAAGGGTGAAGCCTGCATGAAATGCCGCCAGCCCATTCGGCAGATTGTTCTCGGCCAGAGATCGACTTTTTACTGCCCGAATTGCCAGAAATAATCCGGCATTTCAGTTTACGTCAAGAGTCCCCACTACGCCCTCGCGACGCTTGTCGGCAGCACCTTCCAGTCCATCGGGATGCACAACAATCAGGTGAATACCGGAGTTCTCACTTCTCGGCTTCACCACCTCGTAGCCCAAACCGGCAAGATCCTCTGCAAGTTTCTGGCCGGCCTCATCATCCGCTTCAACACGAACCGTCTGCCCTCTTGCAAAAATATTCGGGAAATCGACGGCTTGCCGGGCCGACAGCCCCCAGTCCAGAACTCCGATCACCGTCTTGGCAACATAGGCCAGGATCGAGTGGCCACCCGGTGAGCCGGTCACCATTAACAAATTATTGTCCTTGTCAAAAACAAAAATGGGTGACATCGACGAGCGTGGGCGCTTGCCGGGAGCAACCGCATTGGCAACAGGATGACCGTCAGCGGAAGTTTCTTGCGCAAAATCGGTCATTTCATTGTTCAGAAGAAATCCGCCGGCCCAGCGAGATGAACCGAAGGGCGCTTCGATCGATGCGGTCATGGACACCGCATTTCCGTATTGATCGATGATGGACAAATGCGTCGTTCCGCCAATCTCCGTCGTCGTGTCCACGCCCCACATTAAAGCAGTATTGGCTTCACCGGAGATAGCGGCCGGATTGCCCGGCTTCGGTGTTGCCGCCGGCGGAAATCTTTCGCTCGCCCGATGCCTGATATACGCGGGATTAATCAATGCGGCGACCGGCACCTCGACAAAATCCGGATCGGCGATGTATCGATCCCGATCTGCGTAACCCAGTCGCTGAGCGTCGACAAATGCCTGTACTTTTTTAATTTGACTGGTGGCGCCGGCGGCAAGGTAATCGTAAAGACCGGCGATCATAATCTGTGCGATACCCGATGACGGCGGCGGCGCACCGCAAATCGTCATCTCGCGAAAGCTGCCGCAGAGTGCCCGACGTTTGATGGCTGTGTAGTTTGCGATATCGGCGACGGACAGCGTTCCGCCGTTGGGTTCCGCCTGTGCGGCTGCGGCCATCTGTTCGGCTATCGTGCCGGAATAAAAAGCTTGAATACCCTCATTGGCTATTCGCTTCAAGGTCGCCGCATATTCCGGATTTTTTAACCAATGTCCTGTCTGCAGCGCCACACCATCGGGAAAGAAATAGCCTGCCGTTGCCGGATTGTCGTCGAGACGAGTGGGCCTGGAAACCCTTTTTATCCAATTGGACAATCTGGGTGAAACTTCGAAGCCGTCTGTGGCCAACCGGATCGCCGGCGAGAAGTCATCTGCCCACGGAAGCTTGCCATGCTCTTCATAGGCCATGCGGTACATCGCCACCGCACCGGGCACGCCGACCGACCGACCGCTTTGCCAGGCATCGAGAAAGCCCATGGCCTTGCCGTCACGCATAAACATGTCTGCAGTGGCGCCGGCAGGTGCGGTTTCGCGGCCGTCATATACACTGAGATTATCCGTAGCCCGATCATAGACGACCATGAAACCGCCACCGCCAAGACCCGAACTTTGCGGTTCCACCAGGCCCAGCACAGTGTGTGCCGCAATGGCGGCATCAACCGCATGACCACCCTTTTTCAGTATTTCGATGGCCGCCTCCACTGCATGCGGATTGGCGGCGACGACCATCGCGCCCTTCATCCATGGGGCCGACGAGGGATTCCCTTCACCCGGTCCGCCGGTTATTGCCTGCGAGCCTGGAGGTGTTTCTATTGCAGAATTACAAGCTGCTATAAGAAGGGCGGCCAGCAAGACAAAATTACGTATGAACATGATCACTCGGGCCTGGGAATTTATTAAACGGGAAACTCTAAGTGGGAGAATTTCTAGGTGAGATTTCTAGGCGGGTTGTTTACGCTGTGCCTGCAAGGCACTCG
>CAYNMF010000029.1:9811-20941 GCA_964398325.1 uncultured Chromatiaceae bacterium
ATTTCTAGGTGAGATTTCTAGGCGGGTTGTTTACGCTGTGCCTGCAAGGCACTCGCAACGTCCGGATGTACATATTTGTTCACGTCGCCACCAAGTGCCGACACTTCACGAACGAGGGACGATGAAACGAAAGCGTATACATCGGTCGGCGTCAGCAAGACCGTCTCGATACCGGCGTCGAGGTGCCGGTTCATGCTTGCGAGCTGGAATTCGTGTTCGAAATCCGTAATGGCTCTTAGGCCGCGAATGATGACGCCGAGTCCGTGATCAGCTGCATATCTGACCGTCAAGCCGTCGTACCCGTCGACTGAAACATTCGGCAACCCGGATAATGCAGCACGAGCCAGGGCGATACGTTCATCGAAGCTGAATAATGGCTGCTTGGCCGGACTCTCGGCAATTGCAACGACGACCCGATCAAACAATCCGGAGGCCCGACGCACGAGGTCGGCATGACCGTTCGTGATCGGATCAAACGTACCCGGATACATTGCACCGACTGACACTCGTTTGTTCTCCTGTCGCTACGCTCTACTTATCCACCGGCCCGACAAGCCAGCATAAAATGCACTTTCCCGGCCATCTTGTCCCGGCTGATTGTCCATCCCGAAGGCAGTTTCGGCATCGCATCGCTCCGTCGCATTTCGATATAGACGTGTGCGCCGCGGGCAAGCCAATGGTTCTCAAGCAGTGTACACAAATTTTCCGGATCAATGACGCCGAATGGCGGGTCCAGAAAAACGATGTCAAAGGGAGTCGGCGTATCGGCAAGAAAATGCAACGCATCGCCCGCAATGACGCTGGCAGTGGTGCAATCCAGTTGGCGGAGCGTGGTTTCGATCTGACGGGCCGTGCGCCCATCCCGCTCTACAAATAAAGTCTCGGCCGCACCACGAGACAAGGCTTCCAGACCCAATGCTCCGGTTCCCGCAAACAGATCCAGGCAACGGGCCCCGTCAATGAACGGTGCGAGCCAGTTGAACAGGGTTTCGCGGATGCGGTCACCTGTGGGCCGGGTAAGATCACCGGGCAAACACGGGAAACGCCGTCCGCGCCAGCGCCCGCCGATGATCCGCAACTTGCCCGTTTGACCGCTTGATCCTCGCTTTGCCATGTGTAGCATTGTGACCAAATTTCACCGCAGCTGCATCGTTGGCCTCATTGTCAGTCCCATGATCGGCAAGAGCCATGTTCATGACGAACGAAAACGGTACCATGCGCGCCATGCCAAAGAATGCCAAACAAGAAAGCACCGGGTTTTTCGGCCGCCTGCGACAAAAACTTTCCGGCGGCAAAGGTCTGGGCCTGACTTTCGGACTGTCCGGGCACAAGCTCGACGCCGAACTCGAAGAAGAACTGGAGACACAACTGCTGCTCGCCGATGTCGGGGTCGAGGCTACTGACCGCATTATCAGCGGACTGCGCCGTAAACTCGGTAACAAATCGATTAAAGACGATAACGAAGTTCGTGATGCACTACGTGAATCGCTGGTCGAGATTCTTGCGCCACACGCTCAACCGCTGGAGATCCCGGCGACACCACGACCTTATCTGATCCTCATCGTTGGCGTGAATGGCTCGGGTAAAACGACGACGATCGGCAAACTTGCCCGGAAACTCAAAAACCAGGGGCTTTCTGTCATGCTGGCCGCCGGCGACACATTTCGTGCAGCGGCAATCGAACAACTGCAGGCATGGGGTGAACGCAACACGATACCGGTTATCGCACAACAATCCGGCGCTGACCCGGCGGCGGTCGTCTATGACGCCTTCGAGGCCGCTAAGGCCAGGGGTATAGATGTCATCCTGGCCGACACGGCCGGTCGACTGCAGAACAAGTCCGGCCTGATGAACGAACTCGAAAAGGTCGTACGCATCGCTGCGCGGCTCGACCCCGATGCGCCACACGAACGCATGCTGGTTCTTGATTCGAGCCAGGGGCAGAACGCCGTTAACCAGGCCGTCGAATTTCACCAGGCCATCGGCCTGACCGGCATCACAATGACCAAACTGGATGGCGGTGGCAAAGGCGGCGTATTACTGTCGATCGCCGAGCGGCTTGATGTGCCGTTCAGATATATCGGTATCGGTGAAGGCATTGATGACATGGGCATATTCGATGCCGGGCAGTACGCTACCGCACTGGTCGAACCTCTGGCCGGCGAACCCGAATGATTCGTTTCGACGGCGTCACGAAAAGATATGACAAGGGTCACGAAGCCTTGCATAACGTATCGTTCGAAATTAAAGCCGGGGAGCTGATTTTCCTCACGGGTCATTCGGGTGCAGGCAAAAGCACGCTGCTCAAGCTGATCGCTCTGATTGAAAGACCTACACGAGGTCAGGTCCTGGTCGAAGGCCGCAATATCGGTCGGCTGGCCGCACGCCGGATCCCGGCACATCGGCGGCAAATCGGTATGGTTTTTCAGGATCACAAACTGCTTGAAGACCGGTCGGTTTTTGAAAATATCGCCTTGCCGATGATCATTGGCGGTTATGCCCGGCGGGAGATTCGCGGAAGGGTCAGGGCATCTCTCGAGTATGTCGGCCTGCTGGACAAAGAAAAACATACACCGGCCATGCTTTCGACGGGTGAACAACAGCGCATTGGCATCGCACGTGCAATTGTCGCGCGACCAAAGCTGCTGATCGCCGATGAGCCAACCGGTAATCTCGATCCTGAATTATCACTGGATATCATGAACCTGTTTCGCCGCTTTAACGAAGTAGGCGTTACGATGCTGATTGCAACTCATGATCTTGGTCTGGTTGAGCAAATCGGTGGTCGTCGGATCAGCCTCGAAGACGGCACAATCCGGAAGGATCGGTAAGAGGGATAAAATAACAAATGATTCGCGCACTCAGTAATTACTTCACCAGACATGCGCAAAACTGCCTTGGCGCGCTGGGCAATATGGTCCGTCAACCCATACCCAGCATTCTGACGATTGCAGTGATTGGTATTGCGCTTGCGATGCCGGCGGCACTGAATATCATTGTCAAAAATGGCCAGGCGCTGGCCGGCGGTCTGGAGGACATTCGCGACTTTTCGGTCTACACGAAACCCGATACCGACCTCGTGCAGGCAAAAAACCTGCGTGAACGTCTCGAAAAAGACGTGCTTGTCAAATCAACACAACTGATCAGCGCCAGACAGGCACTAGAGAATTTTCGAGATGACACCGAGTTTGGCGACCTTGTCTCCGCACTCAACAACAATCCACTGCCACATACGATCGTCGTGCGACCGAGCGCCGATGCAGAACCGGCGGCGTTAAGGGCGCTGAAAAGTAAATTGCTTCAGGATCCGCTGGTCGATCTCGTTAAACTCGATACGCAGTGGGTACAGCGTCTAAATGCCATTCTGGATCTCACCCGCCGGGCTGTCTGGATTGCAACGATCATGCTCGTCGGCGCCGTGATCGTCATCATCGGCAATACGATCCGGCTCGATATTCAGAACCGGAGAGCTGAAATAGAGGTCTCCAAGCTGTTCGGAGCCAGCGACGGATTTGTCAGGCGACCCTTCCTGTACACGGGCTTCTGGTATGGGCTGTTCGGTGGAATCTTTGCAATCGGGCTGCTCGTCGTCAGCCTGTGGATTCTGAGCGGTCCTGTCGAGCACCTCGTGCGTCTGTATGGCGGCGGTTTCAGTCCGTTTGGTATCGATGGCGGCACGCTCCTGGCTGTTTTTGCGATCGGCCTCATGGCCGGACTCAGCGGTGCCTGGTCGGCTGTTGCGCGGCACCTGGCCGCAATACAACCACGTGTATAACTAATTGTTTCTAATATAAATAACATCCAAATGGTTGGTGAACTTATCCTCTTATTAGCACTCTAATACCGGGAGTGCTAAGATTAGGAATATAGAGAGGAAACGTAACCCATGACCACAGCCCTTGCAGTCAATCAACGCGACATGATCCTGGCCGGACCGGTCGGCAGCCTCGACGCTTATATCGTTGCCGCCAATGCAGTCCCGATCCTGAGTCGCGAAGAAGAGCAGCAACTCGCCCATCAGTTTCGCGACAACGATGATCTTGATGCCGCGCGCCGCCTCGTCATGTCGCAATTACGCTTTGTCGTGCACATCGCCCGCGGATACGGTGGCTATGGTTTGCCGCTGAGCGATCTCGTGCAGGAAGGCAATATCGGCCTGATGAAGGCCGTCAAACGCTTCGACCCGGAAGTCGGCGTGCGCCTCGTGTCGTTTGCCGTGCACTGGATTCGGGCCGAGATTCATGAATACGTGCTCAAGAACTGGCGTCTCGTCAAAATTGCCACGACCAAGGCGCAACGTAAGTTGTTCTTCAACCTGCGCAAGACAAAAAAATTCCTCGGCTGGCTGTCGCAGGCCGAGACTGAGGCTATTGCCAATGACCTCGGTGTCAGCGCACGGGAAGTCACCGAGATGGAAAAACGCCTTGCCGGTCAGGACATGGCTTTTGATCCGGCGCCGTCGGACGACGAGGAAAAGGCCTACGCACCCGCACATTATTTACGGGGCAACACGCCTGATCCGGCTGAATTAATCGAGTCCGATGACTGGCAGACCCAGGCCAGCGGGCAACTGCACGATGCACTGGAGAATCTCGACAAACGCAGTCGTGAAATACTCCAGTCTCGCTGGCTCGCTGAAAAGAAAATGACGCTGAAAGATCTGGCCGATCGCTACGACGTTTCGGCTGAACGCATCCGGCAGATCGAACAACATGCCATCAAGGCATTGCGCACGGAACTGGCCGACCAGCCCTGCTGACCGGTTTATTGCGGCCCTCGCAACTTCAGAAGCGGCTCCGGGTTTCGGTGCCGCTCTTACATCATGACCGGCACGATCGTCAATTCAACACGGCGGTTTTGCGCCTGACCCGCCTTTGTATCATTACCGGCAATCGGGTGTATCTCGCCCGCACCAATAATAATCATGCGCTCCGACATAATCTGTCGTGAACGCAAGTATGTGGCCACGCTATTGGCGCGACGTTCCGAAAGAGTTTGATTATAAGATTCCGACCCCGTGCTGTCGGTATGCCCGGCAATCTCGATGAAGGTTTTATCAAATTCTTTCAGTACCTTGCTGACAGAATCGAGTACCGGATAAAATCCGGCGCTGATGTCGCTGCTATCGAAGGCAAACGTGACATTCCCGGGCATATTCAACGTGATGTTATCACCGATGCGCGTCACGCTGACGCCCGTACCTTCGAGTTCCCTGCGGAGTTTCATTTCCTGGTTATCCATGTACAGGCCAACCCCGCCTCCGGCGACTGCACCGACGCCGGCGCCAATCAGGGCTCTCTTCTTGCGTTCAGCCGAATCGTCTCCGGTGAGCAAACCAACGACCGCACCCGTTGCCGCACCGATCATCGCACCCTTTGCGGCATTACTCGTTTTTTCCTGCTGGGTGTAGGGATCGAGAGTCGTACAGGCAGATAACATGACGGCAGTCGCCGTCAAAATAATTACGGCATGTTTTCTGATACGAATCATTCTTGTCATCCCTCTCTTTAATAAAGTACGAATAAGATACAGATTGCTGGTGACTTCGAACCGTGTATGCAATGCATCAGTTTTTGCTTGTCACACCATCAGGTTACACGTAACGTGCAATCCGTATCAATAAAGTGTTTCCGGAATTTCAAATTCTGCCCCGGATATAACAAGGATTGCTTGTCACTGACATTCAACGCTGATGCAGAATCCATACAGTCACAGAGCCATCAGGCGCATTGCACTGCCGATGATCATGTCATCGGTGACCGCGCCGTTGCTCGGAATGGTCGATACGGCGGTGATGGGGCATCTCGATGATGTCATTTATCTGGGTGCTGTTGCAGCCGGTGCGACTATATTCAGCGTGCTGTTCATGGGTCTGAATTTCCTGCGCATGGGCACGACGGGCATCACGGCACAGGCATTCGGAGCCGGTGACACAGAAACGATGCGCACCTCACTCGGCCAGTCTCTTCTGACTGCGCTCGTTCTGGCTACAATTATCATTGCGCTGCAACGTCCACTGCTCGACACAGCGCTCTGGGTATTATCCGCCAGCAGCGATGTCAGTCGCCTGACGCAGGCCTACTTCAATCTGCGTATCTGGAGCGCGCCGGCATCCCTCGTTAATTTTGTACTGATCGGCTGGCTCATCGGCATGCAGAATGCGCGCGGGCCGCTCGCCATCATGCTGGTCATCAATCTGACAAACATCGTGCTCGATATCGTGTTTGTCCTGCTGCTCGGCATGACGGTCAATGGTGTCGCGCTGGCAACAGTAATTGCCGAATTCAGCGGCATTGCCCTTGCCATTGTATTCGTCCGCAATGAACTTGCCTCTCGTCCGGGCAAATGGGATCGTAAGCAGTTTACAGCTCCGGCAAACTATCAAAGATTGTTTAACGTGAATGCCAGTCTGTTTTTACGCACCATGGCGTTGATGTTCGTATTCACGTTTATCACGGCTCAGGGTGCGAGAATGGGTAATATCATACTTGCAACGAATGCAATATTGATGAACTTCCAGTTATTTCAATCTTATGCACTGGACGGGGTTGCATACGCAGCCGAGGCTCTCGTCGGCAAAGCCGTTGGCAGTCGCGATCGCAGCGGACTCCGGCTTGCCGTTCGCCGGACACTGCAATGGTCGCTCGTGTTCGCCGTGCTGTTCTGCGTGGCTTACGCCGTTGCCGGCCAGATGATCATTGCAGCACTTACAAGTATCGACAATCTGAGAAGCACTGCCCGCGAGTTTCTCCCCTGGCTGGTTGTCTCACCGCTGATCTCCGTCTGGAGCTTTCTGTATGACGGCGTCTATGTCGGTGCAACGCGGACCCGGGAAATGATGTTCATCATGGTCGGTTCGACGGTGCTCGTGTTCCTGCCGACATGGTACGGCACGAACTGGCTGGGTAATCACGGACTCTGGCTCGCCTTTACAGCATTCATGCTGGTGCGTGGAATCGGTATGCACGTCTGGTTTCGCCGTATGATTAACGGACCCCAATTGGAACTGAATGTATCTACCGCTGAAAAATCCGGGAATAAACATGCCTGAAACCAAAAATCCGTGGACGACGCTGAAAGTGACGGAAGCCTACGACAACCCGTGGATTCATGTTGACGAACACGACGTTATTAATCCGTCCGGCAATCCCGGAATCTACGGAAAGGTTCATTTCAAAAACCTGGCCTGCGGCATTATTCCACTCGACGATAACAATGAAACGTGGATCGTCGGCCAATACCGGTACACGCTTGATTGCTATTCGTGGGAAATTCCGATGGGTGGTGTCCCGCTCGGCGCCGATCCGCTTGCCGGCGCACAAAGAGAACTAAAGGAAGAAACCGGGCTGACGGCCGCCCGCTGGCAGCCGATTCTCAAGGTTCACCTGAGCAACTCGATCACGGATGAAGCCGGTATTGTCTACCTGGCTGAAGGTCTGACGTGCGGCGAGCCGGAATTCGAAGACACGGAACAAATTGAAATCAGTAAACTGCCTTTCGCTGACGTGCTGCAGATGGTCAATAACGGCGAGATCAAGGATGTTTTGAGCGTCGCCGGCATTCTGAAACTGGCGGTAAGGCAAAGCGCATAACAAAGATATCGCGGTTAAAGTCGCTCCTGCAGCCGAAGGCCCCGGGAGGCTTCATCCGTTCCTATCCTCCTGTCGCAATACCCGGTGCGGGCAAGGTCGTCGAGCCACACAGGTATTCATCGATTGCCCGCGCTGCTCCACGGCCCTCGTTGATACCCCACACAACAAGCGATTGCCCGCGCCGACAGTCACCGGCCGCATAAACACCGGCCAGACTCGTTTCAAAAGGGCCATGCTCGGCCTTGTAATTTGTGCGGGCATCAAGCTCCAGTCCCAACAGCTCGGCAATATTCGACTCCGGGCCCAGAAATCCCATTGCCAGCAACACGAGATCGGCTTCGAGCACTCTTTCAGTGCCATCGATCTCGCTCATTTCCAGGCGACCTCCACGGGTCGCCCACGCGATATCGACGACTCGCAATCCGGCCACGTTGCCATTGCCGTCGTCAATCAGTTCCTTCGACAGCACGGCAAACTGGCGCGGGTCAGCGCCAAACTTTGCTTTCGCCTCTTTGTGTCCATAGTCCGTGCGCATAATCAGGGGCCACTCGGGCCACGGATTATTCTCCGCACGTGCTATCGGCGGCCGGTCCAGCAATTCAAGGTTAATCATCGCACTGCAGCCGTGACGTAAAGAAGTGGCAATGCAATCGGTACCGGTATCACCACCACCGATAACGATAACGCGCTTGCCCTCGGCACTGATGTACCGGCCATCGGCCAACTGACTGTCGAGCAGGCTCTTTGTATGCGCAGTCAGGAAATCCATCGCAAAATGCACGCCGTTCAAATCGCGCCCCGTAATTGGCAGGTCGCGTGGTACGGTTGCGCCGGTCGCCAGCAGTAACGCATCGTAGTCGATCATCAACTGGCCTGGATCAACGTTCCCGCCGACATCGGCATTCGTTTCAAACCTGATACCGGCATCACGCAACAGGTTGATGCGGCGATTGACGACGCCGATCTTGTCGAGTTTCATGTTTGGAATGCCATACATCAACAAACCACCGACGCGATCAGCGCGCTCATAGACCGTGACTTCGTGACCTGCCTTGTTTAACTGATCGGCTGCGGCAAGACCGGCCGGTCCCGAACCCACAATCGCAACTTTTTTTCCGGTTCGTGAATGAGGTGTGCCCGGTTCAACCCAACCTTCTTCGAAGCCACGATCTATAATTGCATTTTCAAGATTTTTGATCGTGACCGGCAACTCGTTGATGCCGAGTACACATGAACCTTCACACGGTGCAGGACAGGCTCGCCCGGTAAACTCGGGAAAATTATTAGTCTTGTGTAACCGATCCAGCGCCTCGCGCCAACGACCGTTGTAGACCATGTCGTTCCACTCGGGAATCAGATTGTCGACCGGGCAACCGGAATCTGACTGACAAAATGGCACACCGCAATCCATGCAACGCGCACCTTGTGTCTTCAAATGCCTGACATCCGGTTGCGCATAAACCTCGGCATAATCGGCAAGGCGTTCAACTGCATCACGATAACCGACGACCTGCCGGGGAAACTCCTTGAATCCGGTTGGTTTTCCCACGATCAGCTCCCCAATGCCGTCGGTTTTATCCGCTGGCCATAATGAATGCTGGATTCCATCTCTTCATCATGCTGTTTGCGCTCTTCGAGAACACGCTTGTAGTCACGCGGCATCACCTTGATGAAATTTTTTAATCCGTTTGGCCAATTATCCAGCAGGCGGCCTGCGACAGCCGAATTCGTATATTCCTTATGGCTCTCGATCAGTTGCAATAGCTCGGCAATATCATCGTCAGATTCGACCGGATCCAGATCTACCATATCCGGATTGCAGCGGCCGGCGAAATGGCCTGTTTCGTCAAGCACGTAAGCGATGCCACCGGACATCCCCGCAGCAAAATTCAGACCTGTTTCACCAAGAATAACGACGCGACCACCTGTCATGTATTCGCAGCCGTGATCACCGATACCTTCGACGACAGCGAGAGCACCACTGTTGCGCACACAGAAACGTTCCGCTGCCCGACCACGGAAGAAAGCCGCACCACCGGTTGCACCATACAGATTCACATTCCCGGTAATCAGGTTATCTTCTGCAATGAAGCTGCTACTCCTCGACGGATAGACAATCAAACGGCCACCTGACAAACCCTTACCAACATAATCGTTCGCGTCACCTTCCAGCTCAAGCGTGATACCAGGCGCCAGAAATGCGCCGAAACTCTGGCCCGCGGAACCTTCAAACCGGATTCGTATCGTATCGTCCGGCAGGCCATTCTCGCCCCACTTGTTGACGAGCGTGTGACTTAAAATGGTGCCGACTGTCCGGTTTGTATTCACGATCGGCATACGAATTTCGACTTTGTCGCTATTGGCGAGCGCAGGTTCAGCCAATTCGACAAGCTTGTTATCAATCGCCTTTTCAAGGCCATGATCCTGAGATTGAGTACAACGCACATCTACGCCGTCATGCGGTCGAAATGCCGGGGCAAGGATTGGTGCGAGATCCAGCCCGTCGGCCTTCCAGTGATCAATCGCCTCTCTTGCCTCAAGCGCATCCGTGCGACCGATCATTTCGTCGATACTCCGGAATCCGAGCTCGGACATCAGCTGACGTGCATCTTCTGCAACCATAAACAGGTAATTCACGACATGTTTCGGCCTGCCGGTAAACTTTTTTCGCAACATCCGATCTTGCGTAGCAATACCAACCGGACAGGTATTCAGATGACACTTGCGCATCATTATGCAGCCCAGCGTGATGAGTGGAGCTGTCGAAAAGCCGAACTCCTCCGCACCAAGCAATGCAGCGACGACGACATCCCGCCCGGTACGCAGACCACCGTCTGTTTGCAGTACAACGCGACTACGCAAATCATTCAGCACCAGGGTCTGGTGCGTCTCGGCCAGGCCGAGTTCCCATGGCAAACCAGCATGCTTGATGCTCGTCAGGGGTGATGCGCCCGTACCGCCATCGTGACCGGAGATCAAAATGTGCTCCGCATGCGCCTTGGCAACTCCGGCCGCAATGGTGCCGACGCCAACCTCGGCTACGAGCTTGACGCTAATCCTCGCCGACGGATTCGAATTCTTGAGATCGTGAATTAACTGTGCGAGATCTTCGATCGAATAGATATCGTGGTGCGGCGGCGGACTGATCAGCCCCACACCCGGTGTCGAATGCCTGATGCGTGCGATGTTCTCGTCAACTTTACGACCGGGTAGTTCGCCGCCTTCGCCGGGTTTTGCACCCTGCGAGATCTTGATCTGCAACTCGTCGGCATTCGCCAGGTACCAGGCCGTTACACCAAATCGACCGGATGCAATTTGCTTGATAGCTGAGCGTTTCGAATCGCCATTTGGCAACGAAATGAAACGTTCGGGGTCTTCTCCGCCTTCACCCGTGTTGCTCTTGCCGCCGATACGATTCATCGCAATCGCAAGTGACTCGTGTGATTCAGCGGAAATAGAGCCAAAGCTCATCGCCCCGGTACAAAATCGTTTGACAATTTCACTGGCCGGTTCGACCTCATCGAGCGGTACCGGCGGG
>CAYNMF010000030.1:0-20592 GCA_964398325.1 uncultured Chromatiaceae bacterium
ATCGGCCGGTTTGCAGCGGCAGTGGTGCACGGAAAGGCAAGAACCTGGATATCCCGGGTCGCTACGAATCTGATCGTATTCATATTGGAATCGAGTGGCTCGAGTCGATCGCCTTCGACCACATCGACAGTGTTGGTGAAAACGTGTTGATTATAGGTGTTGGCAACACGGCGATGGATTGTTGCCGCAGTTCTTTACGGCTTGGCGCCAGGAGCGTCAAGGTGATGGCACGTAAACCAAGAGAGTTTTTCAAAGCTTCCGAATGGGAACTTGAGGATGCTGAAGAGGAAAATGTTGACATCGTCGTGAATCATTCGCCCAAGGAGTTCATTATCGAGGCCGGCAAACTCGTTGGCATGAAGTTCGAACTCATGGAATACAACGTTGACGACAAGGGTCATATCGTGGATCAGCGCGTCACCGGCGAGACAATCATTCCGTGCGACGACGTCGTGCTGGCGATTGGTCAGGACAATGCATTCCCCTGGATTGAACGCGATCTTGGCATCGAGTTCGACAAATGGGACGTACCGGTCGTCGATCCGGTGACCTACCAGTCAGGTCACAAGGGCGTATTTTTTGGTGGCGACGCCGCATTCGGGCCAAAAAATATTATCTGGGCAGTCGAGCATGGCCATCAGGCTGCAATATCTATTCATAAGCACTGTCACGGCGAGGATGTCGCCGATCGCCTCAGGGACGGTATGTATCTGTCGAGCGCGAAGATGGGTATCCACGAGTGGTCGTACAGCAATGACTATGACATCCATGAACGAACGCTCGTACCGCACCTGAGCCTGAAGGAACGTTTCAAGAAGCTGGATTTTGAAGTCGAACTTGGTTTTGACGCAGACCGGGCCGCCAGAGAAGTCGAACGTTGTCTTAACTGCGACCTTCAAACAGTTTTTTCCGCAGACTTGTGTATCGAGTGTGACGCATGTATCGACGTCTGTCCGGTCAAGTGTCTGACAATGACGCAAAATGGCGATGAGGCCGACCTCAGGACGCGGTTAAATTCGCCGGCCGAGAATCTTGAGCAGGACTTGTATGTCTCCGCTCCTCTCAAGCAAACATCGAGAGTCATGGTCAAGGACGAGGATTTGTGTGTGCATTGCGGCCTCTGCGCAGAACGCTGCCCAACGGCAGCCTGGGATATGCAAAAATTTACGCTGGCCGTGCCTTATGCGAGTGACGAGAACGTGCCGCCCAAACCGGAACAGATCGCCAGAAAATGGGGTACGTAATCCGAGTTCAGTGGCCCCGGCTGCAATGAGCCTGCGGGTTTGCACCGACTGTCTGCTTTGATTTTATTCACCACCCGGTAACTCTGGATATATATGAACCCTGGTATGAGTACAGGACCAAAAAATAACGACTTCACCATTCGAGTTGCGAACGTCAACGGTACGGGATCGGCAAGTGCCAATACGCTGTTGATGAAGTCATTCTTCCGAATGGGCATTCCCGTGGTCGGCAAGAATTACTTTCCGTCTAATATTCAGGGTTTGCCGACATGGTATGAAATTCGTGTCAGCGGTCAGGGTTATATGGCCCGTTCCGGGCGAATTGACATCATGCTGGCGATGAACAACGAGACCTACCGGAAAGATCTCGCCGACGTTTCATCCGGCGGCTACCTGATTTACGATTCGACGTGGCCTCGCCACAAGCTGTTGAGCCGCGATGATGTGAATATCATCGGTATCCCGCTTGCGAAAATGTGCAACGAGCAATTCTCTACGGCTCGTTCTCGCGTTTTGATGAAGAACGTTGCCTATGTCGGCGCTGTTGCCGCATTACTCGAAATAGATCTCGAAGTTGTCAGGTCATCGCTCGATAAAACTTTTGCGAAAAAGGCCAGTTTGCTCGAGGCCAACCACACCGCATTTAATCTCGGCTACGAATACACGAAGAAACATTTTGATTGTCCGCTGCCGTTCAAGACAGAGTCGATGGATGAAACCAGTAATCACATCATGATCGACGGTAATACTGCAGCCGCACTCGGCGCAGTCTATGCCGGAGCGACGGTCGGCGCATGGTATCCGATCACGCCGTCGACATCGGTCATGGATGCTTTCACCAGTTTCTGCGAGCGCTACCGTGTAGATGAAAAAACCGGCCATTCCAAATACTGCATTATTCAGGCCGAGGACGAATTAGCCGCAATGGGCATGGTGCTCGGTGCCGGTTGGAACGGCGCACGCGCGTTCACGCCGACGAGTGGTCCGGGTATTTCGCTGATGAATGAACTACTCGGTTATGGCTACTTCACCGAAATTCCGGCCGTACTCATCAATGTACAGCGCTGCGGTCCATCGACTGGTATGCCGACACGTACACAGCAGGGCGATATCATGTCCTGTGCCTTTGCATCGCATGGCGATACGCGCCATGTCCTGTTGTTTCCGGCCAGCCCCGAAGAATGCTTTTACCTGGTCGCGCAGGCTTTCGATCTCGCGGAGAGGCTGCAGACACCCGTAATTGTCCTGACGGATCTGGATATCGGCATGAACGACTGGATGTGCCGGGATCTGCAGTGGAATGACGATTATGTTCCCGATCGCGGCAAGGTCCTCGATGCCGCGGCGCTCGATAAAATGGAATCATTTCATCGCTATCTCGACGTTGACGAAGACGCTATTCCATATCGGACATTCCCCGGTGAACATCCGAAGGGTGCATATTTCACGCGTGGCTCCGGACACAATATGTATGGCGCCTATACCGAGGACTCGAACGAGTATCTGGAAGTTGTCGACCGTTTGCGGCGAAAATGGGAAACAGCCAAGTCATATGTGCCGGGACCGGCAATATATTTCAATGAGAATTATCGTGCCGCAATTGTGTCGGTCGGCAGTTGTGACGGCGCGGTTCTGGAGGCACGTGACCGCCTGCAGGAGGCGGGTGTCAACATCAATTACATGCGCGTCAAGGCATTTCCATTCGACGAACAGGTTGAACAGTTCCTGGGTGTGCATGACCGGATTTACGTCGTCGAGCAGAACCGCGATGCTCAATTACGTAGCCTGCTGATGCTCGAGACTGAAGTCGATGCAGCAAAACTGGTACCGCTGCTGTTTTACGACGGATTGCCGATCAATGCTCGGGGTATCGTCGAATCGATCAACAAGGATCAGGACAAGAACAAGGCTAAAGCCAAGGCCAAGACCAAGGAGGAAGCGGCATGAGCTTTATTGCCAAACCAAAGGTCATTCATCCCAAGAGCCCCAGAAACGAACTTGGCCTGACTGTACGTGATTACGAAGGCGGCATGTCGACATTGTGCGCAGGCTGCGGCCACGATTCGGTGACCAGTGCGATCGTGCAGGGCGCTTTTGAGCTGAGTATCCCGCCGCATCGGATGGCAAAACTCAGCGGTATCGGTTGTTCATCGAAGACACCGGCCTATTTCCTCAGGCAATCTCATGGCTTCAACACAGTACACGGACGCATGCCGTCGGTTGCAACGGGTGCGAACGCTGCCAATGCCGATTTGTGGTACATCGGCGTGTCCGGCGACGGAGACAGCCTGTCAATTGGTCTTGGCCAGTTCTGCCACGCGATTCGCCGCAATCTCGATATGCTATACGTCATCGAGAACAACGGCGTTTACGGCCTGACGAAAGGACAGTTTTCGGCTTCCGCCGACCTTGGCAGCAAGGCCAAAAAGGGTGCGGAAAACCAGCAGCCCCCGATCGATCCTTGTCGTATGGCGATTTCGATGGGTGCGGGGTTTGTTGCCAGAAGTTTCTCCGGCGATAAGGAGCAGCTTGTGCCGCTGATCAAGGCGGGTTTGAGTCATAAGGGTTTCGCCGTTATCGATGTCATTTCGCCCTGTGTAACTTTTAATGACCATCCGGGTTCCACGAAAAGTTACGAATATACGCGTCAGCATTTTCATCCGGCGATTCAGGCAGACTATGTACCACCGTCCGCTGAGATTACTGCTCAGTACAACGAGGGTGAATCGATGCCGGTCAGGTTGCATGACGGTAGCCAGATTGTGTTGCGCAAGGTGGCCGGCGAATATGATCCGGCTGATCGTGCGACAGTTTACAGTTATCTGGAAAAGTATCAGCAGGCCGGCGAGATCGTTACCGGGTTGCTGTACTATGATGAAAACCTCCGGGAAATGCACGATCTGTGCAACACTATCGATGAATCGCTGTCCAGAGTCGATTATTCCAGGCTTTGCCCGGGAAATGATGCCTTGCAGGTATTACAGGACACCTGGCGCTAGCACACAAATCCCTCTGAATCTCCACGTTTGTCTGCCTGTCGGCGTGCGCGCGTGCGGGCATTTGCTTCACCCCACAGTCGTTCGATACTCCGGGCACAGGGTTTGACCCCGATCAGGGAAACCCGGGAGGCCGCTATGTCGAAAATACTATTTTTTGTACTGATTTGTTTCTCGTGGACCGGTGCGCTCGCCGACAATGATGTTGCTGCGACTGCTGCCGCTCACGCACAGGATTCACCGGTTATGAGCCCGGCTGCAAGCACGGCGCCGCGCCGACCCGTAACCGGCAATACCATTATTTATGGGCGTGTTGGCGATCAAGACTTACACGGTTACATTGCCCGGCCGGCCGATGCCGGGAACGCCGCACCAGGCCTGATCGTCATCCACGAATGGTGGGGTCTGAATGACAATATCCGGCAGACTGCCGAACGGCTTGCCGGCGAAGGTTACGTTGCGCTGGCTATTGATCTTTATAACGGACAGTCGGCATCGGTGCCAAAAGAGGCGATCAAGCTGATGCAAGGACTGATGGCAAATACAGATCAGGCCGATGACAACCTGCGGCAGGCATACCGTTATCTGGACGAGGAGCTCGGTACACCACGCGTCGGCTCGATCGGATGGTGCCTGGGTGGCCGCTGGTCATTGCGCACAGCCGTGTTACTGCCCGACAGGCTCAATGCAGCAGTCATCTACTACGGTACATTGACAACCGACGAGAAAGAACTTGCATCGCTGCATATGCCGGTGCTCGGTAACTTCGCCGAGCGTGATCCAATTATCCCGATTGAGTCGGTCGAGCAATTTTCCGCGACAATGAAGCGTTTGGGTAAATCAGTTGATGTGAAAATTTATTCAGGTGCAAAGCATGCCTTCGCGAATCCGTCGGGGATATCGTATGACGCTGCTGCGGCGGAAGATGCCTGGAGAAGATCGATGGAGTTTCTTAAGCTTAATTTGCAGTCACAGTGAAAGAAGCCGCCATGTTGTGGGGGCGGATGAATTCGGAGCAGACCCGGGCATAAAAAAGCGGGGGCCGGCACGGTCAGGTGCAACACCATCGACCATACCGGCCCCCATGCATCGCGGGGCCCCAAGGGGGGGGAGACCCCGTTTACGCTGCAGAGCCTAAGGGGGGGTTCTGCGGTTCGATGACGGCTGGCGTCATCTGTCTCGGTTTGCGCTGCTGCAGGAGGATTTGCGTGCAACGCTTTCCGACTGCGGCTTGTCAGCCGCGTTTGTTCGTATCGATTGCGGCTACCCGGTAGGTCTTACCGTGTTGGCCGAGTTTCACGCCGAGGTCGGTGCGCGCATTGAAGCGGGTCATCCAGACCGCGATTTGCGTGCGATTACGCATTTCATCCCGGATACTCGAACTGAAATCAGAGTAAACAGGCCTTTCTGCCGTGATAACGAGTGACGGAAGCTCCTGTGCGTGCCCAACCGATGCAGAGCCGGCGAAAATCGCCAGCCAGAGCAATGCGGTGAGCAAACAAGCAGGTCGCTTGTCACGACTGTCTATTTTGCTGTTCATTTGTTGTCTCACCATTCTTTAAATAAAAGAGTTCAATTATTGGGTCCCTGGTTTATAAAGGGACTCGAGCTGTATATTGCACAAAGTGTGCCAATTTTAGATTTCAATAAAAACAATGAGTTAGCCCATCTGTTATCACACGGAATTCCGTGAATAACGTGATTCCGTGAAAGTATTTCACGGAAAACCGTGTATACTCGACCCATGCTCACGAAAGACCGTTATACATGGCTGTTCCGCGAACTTCCGATCATTGCAGCATTGATGGATGCTGACGGATGCTTCATCGATGTAAGCGACGAATGGGTCAGGCGACTTGGGTACAGTCGCGAAGAAATGCGTGGGCGACAACCCGATAGTCTCGCGACCCCGGATAGTGCACGGCATATCCTTGAGGAGCACGTGCCACGTTTTCGGCGCATGGGACGACTCGATCATGTGTCGGTGGAGTTTCTGGCCAAGAGCGGCGAAAAGGTCACCTTGCTGACCTCGACGATGGCCCAGCTCGATGCAGCCGGTAAATTTATTAACTCGTTGTCGGTGTTTACCGAGTTGTCCGACCGTGCCAGGCTGGAGCAACGCTACCGCGATCTGTACCAGTCGACGCCGGCTATGTTGCATACGGTCGATGCCGACGGGCGCATCACGGCTGTCAGTGATCACTGGCTTGGGAAGCTGGGCTACATCCGCGAGGAAGTCATGGGCCGCAGTATTCTCGATTTCCTCAGCGAAGCGGCACGTGAACCATTGCTTGACGGTAAAGTGCGGGAAGTCATTAAAGCCGGCAACCGAACGAACATGCCACGCCAGATGGTCACCAAGAAAGGCGAGCTTATTGATGTCGTCATGTCGTCGCGTACGGAACGTGACCACCTGACCGGTCATACAACGTTGTTTGTTGCGAGTAAGGATGTCACGGAGCGGAATCGTGCAGAAGCGAGGCTGCGCGAAGCCTACAGTGAGATCGGTCGACTTAAGGACGAGCTTGAACGCGAGCGTGACTATCTGCGAGAGGAGGTCAGCGTATCGATGAATTTTGGCCAAATTGTCGGGCAGAGTCCCGCGCTACAAGCCATGACGGCACGTATCGAGGCAGTTGCCGACACGCCGGCCAGCGTGTTGATCATCGGCGAAACCGGTTCCGGCAAAGAGCTTGTCGCGCGAGCGATTCATGCCCGCAGCGGCCGCAGCAACAAGCCACTCGTCAAGGTCAATTGCGCTTCAATACCCACTGAATTGTTTGAAAGCGAGTTTTTTGGCCATGTTCGTGGTGCGTTCACCGGGGCACACCAGGATCGCATTGGTAGATTTCAGCTCGCCGATGGAGGTACGCTGTTTCTCGATGAGGTGGGTGAGATTCCGCTCGCGCTGCAGAGTAAACTTCTGCGTGTTCTGCAGGAAAAGGAATTTGAACGTGTTGGTGAGGACCAGTCTCGCACCGTTGATGTGCGCGTGATTGCAGCGACAAACAAAGACCTGGAAAAAGCCGTCGAAGCCGGCGAGTTTCGTGAAGACCTTTATTATCGACTAGGGGTCTTTCCGGTTCAGGTGCCGCCGCTGCGCAAGCGAGGCGAAGATGTTGTCATGCTCGCTGTACACCTGCTCGAACAAGTATGTCGTGATTTTGGCCGCGAGACGCTCACACTCACGCAGTCACAGGTCGATGCGTTACGGGTCTATGACTGGCCTGGCAACGTTCGTGAATTAAAAAATGTCATTGAGCGCGCCGTAATTCTGTCAGGTGATCGACATCTGCGCCTCGACCTGTCGATGCCGGAGGCGCAGCTGGAACCGCCCTATGGTGACGAACTATCTGCTGCGAAAGAGGGTGCGCTCTCGTTTCTGACCGACGCAGCCATGCGCGAGCGTGTGCGACGCAATATGATTGCGGCGCTTGAATATGCTGACTGGCGGGTTGCCGGTGAGAATGGTGCGGCACGTTTACTGGGGCTCAAGCCGAGTACGCTGACCGATCGCATGCGCTCTATGGATATCGAACGGCCCGGCTTCGGTCGGCGTTCGCGTAGCGCCCAGTGAAACGAGTCGGGTGATGAGATTTCCGGGCAAGCGTTATGCATTGATCGGGTGTGTGGCAGGATTCTGCCTGCTTTTCGGGCAGGTCGTGCAGGTACAAGCTCAGGGTGCTTTGCCCGATAGCGTGCAACATATCCTCGAAGCCTATGAAATACCCACCGACAGCTTCAGTGCCGTCGTCCAGTTGATTGGCGCTGATCAGCCATTGCTGGCCATAAATCCGGATACCTTGCGTAACCCGGCATCAACGATGAAGTTGCTCACGACATTCGTTGCGCTCGAAACGCTGGGCCCTGATTATCGTTGGATGACAGAGGCCTTTCTTGGCGGGACATTGACAAAAGAAATGCTCGACGGCGATCTGTACCTCAAAGGTTATGGCGATCCGTACATGGTTGTCGAGCGGTTTTGGTTATTCTTGCGTCAGCTGCGTCAGCGCGGACTCAAGAATATCGACGGTGATCTCGTCATCGATAATACCTATTTTGACATGCCACTGATCGATCGGGGCGCCTTCGATGGCCAGGCACTAAGAACATACAATGTTGTACCGGATGCGCTCCTCGTCAACTTCCAGGCGATCAGTTTCAGCTTTACCCCCGACCCGGTAACAAATCGTGTCAGGATCATTGCTGACCCGCTGCCGTCAAACCTGGATATTCACAACCGTATTACGCTCGATAACCGGCGATGCGACGGTTATCAGGAAGGTATTGTGGTCGATCCTGCTGCCCGGGTTGAACTTGATCGTGTAACATTTTCCGGGCAAATTGGCAGCGGCTGCCCGGAATACAGGCTGTCCAGGGCATTATTGAGCGCACCGACATTCGCCTATGGTGTATTCCGGAGCCTGTGGGAAGAAGGTGGCTCATCACTCAGCGGCACTCTGCGCGTCGCTGAAGTA
Organism: uncultured Chromatiaceae bacterium; assembly: GCA_964398325.1. Classification (GTDB taxonomy): domain Bacteria; phylum Pseudomonadota; class Gammaproteobacteria; order Steroidobacterales; genus SMWD01. The sequence goes on from CAYNMF010000030.1 coordinate 8,719, forward strand.
CCCGACGGGCTTGAGCCGTTTTATGCCATGGAATCATTGCCATTGTCGGATATTATTCGTTCGATCAACAAGTGGAGCAATAACGTCATGGCTCGGCACTTGTTACTGACGATTGGTGCGGAACGCTTTGGCGCGCCGGCGACTGTCGATAAGGGTCGTCGTGCGATTATGCAGTTGCTTGATGAGCGCGGGCTGGATTTCCCGGGGCTATGGATCGACAATGGTGCCGGGTTGTCGCGGCATTCCCGTATTTCAGCAAGAAGCCTTGCGCGGTTGTTGCTGGCAGCCGACATGAGTATTTATCGTGCCGAGTTTATTTCTTCACTGGCGCTGGCCGGTATAGATGGCACAATGCGGCGCAGATTTCGCGAGGAGAGCCTCGCCGGTCACATGCACCTTAAGACCGGACGGCTCGACAATGTTTTTGCAATGGCCGGTTATGTTCGCAGCCGTTCCGGTGATGACTATGTGGTCGTTGCGATTCAGAACGGTAATGATGCGCACCGGGGTTCGGGAGAAGAAGCACAAATGGCATTATTGAGATGGGTTCACGAGCAGTGATGAACAAGTTGGCATGCCGTGTCGGCATCATATACGGATTGGCTATCGTATTCGGTAGCGTTTATGCGGAAACGGCTTATGTTACAGATCAGTTGCAGCTCGGTGTTCACATGCAGGCCGATACCAGCGACCAACCGTTTGCGAAAATCAAGAGCGGAGAACGTGTCGAGATTGCAGATGAAAATCAGTATCATGTACGGGTCACGATACCTGACGGTCGAACGGGTTGGGTCAAGAAAAATTATCTTGTTGCGGACAAACCGGCTGTTCTGCGCTTGACAAAAGTCGAACAGGAACGTGATAAAGCAATTGCCGAGCTCAAGTCGTTGGAATCCAGTCTCAGCGATCGAGAAGTACGTATTAGCGAGATAGAAGAACGGGTAGCGGCGCGCGAGGCCGAGGCAGCAGCAGAAGCGGACGAACTCGCACGATTGAGAATCGAAAATTCGGACCTCGCCGGCCGGCTTGAGGCCTATTCATTCAGCGTGCCCGGCACGATATTTTTCGTGGCCTCTGCCGCAAGTCTCGTGATCGGCTTTATCTTGTCCTGGTGGTGGTTCGATCGCCGCGGTCGGTTAAGGCACGGCGGTTTTCGCATCCAATGATGCAGACATTTCAAATCCGGTCTCAGACCGGGTTTCCATAGATTACTGACCAAATAATTTATCACGTACTGAATTTAGTGCTTTGTCGGTTTGTTTGTTGAGTTCTTTCTTTGCCAGGGCTTCGATCTCCTGCTTTGCCCGATCTTTGGACGCATCCATGACTCGGTCGATCACAGGTTCGAGTATCTGTCGCGCAGCTTCTTCAGCCGTGACGCCTGCACCCTCGCGTCCGATGTTATGAAGCACAATATCAGGAAGCGTGAAACTGATTTCTTGTCCGAGTTGCTCATGGCTAAGAGTCATTCCGGCATCTTTCAATTGAAACTCTTTAATCACGAAGCGAATCCCGGTCGTGTTATCGTCAGTCGGTTCTTCTGGTTCGCTCTTGATGTTGTCCATCATTATCTGCAAATTATTTTTGCCGCCTTGTTGTTCGAAGTGCAGGGTGGCCTGATCAACGATGATTTCAGGTATTACAATTTCATCAGATGCGGCGGATGCAGGATCTATGGATACCTCGATAGCGCCAAGATTAAAGGCATCCTTTTTCACGAAGTCGGGCGGATTAGCAATCTTTAATCCGCTCAATACGGCACTGGCATCACCCAGTGAAATGGTTGCACTACTCAATGAGACCTTCGTGCCGAGAGTATCCGAACCGACTTCCTCGACAACACGTTTGACGATGTTGTCCAGGTTGGATGCCAGTATCCAGATGGAGATGCCGATAATAGCAAGCAATATGACGGCCATAATCGAAAGGGTTTTTGTTGTTTTGCTCATGGTGAACAGCTCCTGAAAAACTGGCTCGAATAATAAGGGTTTGGTCCTGATAACATCACCGACAGCATTTTTTTACTCGCGCAGCTTCACGTAGAGTTCGCCATCGCGAACGTGCAGGTCTTCGATACCTTCAGCGAATGCTTTCCAGAATCCACGGTCGCCAAATTCGTCGACCAGGTCGACATTCTTCAGTTTACCGAGCCATGCGTTGGGAATCGGGACGCCCATGACACTGACTCCCTTGAGCGCAATAACAGGCTTGCGTGTGTCGCTCAGCCGCACTTCCAATCCGGCGTTTACGCGCAGGATACGACCGGCCATGATCGGAAAGTCTCTCGGAATGGGGATCAGAATTTTTGCGCTGGCAAGATCATTGGCCAGATCAATGGCAACACGTCGTGAATACTCAGAGTTACTGCCCACAATGGCATTGAGTTCCTTTTCACTCAACGTAATTTCGCGGACTTTATCAGATTCAGTATACGCTTCCGGTTCGAGTGGACTGCTATCTCTGGTATCACGTAACGGAGTTTTTCGTTGCCAGCCGAGATGACGTAACTTGCGGTCGAGCTGCTGCTCCTCTTGCGCAGACAAAGTAACCGGTTCGAATTCAGCCGGAAAGATATAGAGCCGAATGAAGAAAAATGTAACGCCGATTGTGACGACGATAGCAGCCAGAACAACCAGTACGAGTTGTATACCGGAGAAGCCGGATTTTACCGGTTGGTGGGCAGACGGCTGTGCCGGGTCAGTCAACGGTAAGCCTCTGTATGTGTTCTCGGTTTAATGTGAACAATACCTGCCCCAAGGCCGATCATTTGATCAACCTGATCTAAGCAGAAAAAGCATACGGCGTTCATCTTGTCAGATCGCGCCATGTAATCAATGACGCCCGCCGGTAGTCACTAAGGTGCTGAGTTCTGGAGTTCGTCGAGTGTCTTGTCGGCGGATATTTTTCCTTTTTCCAGCATCGCGTCGGTTTTTTCTTTGGCCGTATCGATCAGTTCGCTTCCTTCGTTCATGACCTCGTCACCCGCATCTTTAGCTGCATCTATCATGTCATCTGCGGTTTCGCCGGCCTTTTCCATTCCGGATTCGAGCGTATTCGTTGCGTTCTCCATGCCGGATTCGAGTGTGTCGGCAGATTCACTGCCTGATTTTGCGGAGTCTTCACGTCCACAACCCGTGATTGTGAGAACAATGCCAAGTATCAGCAATATAGACAATTTCTTCATCAATATTCTCCGATTCTATTGTGTCTCGGTTACTACATTGCTCGACCCGCAAAGGGGCAAGCAAGTGTTTTTTACAATTAAATTTATACCACGAATGGACTTTCGTATGTTGGTATCACGGTCTGTGGCACCCTGGAGAACCCGTGTTTCGATGCTCGGAGCGAGAGGGTGAGGGCACTTGGTGACGGTATTGTTGTGGAATCAGACCGATAAAGCAGCCTGTTTCCGGTATAAGCCGCCGGGATTCAGGCAAATTCAGTGTAGTGCCGGTCGGAACTCAAGATCTGCGACGATCGTGGCTTCAAATGCGAGTAATTCTTGCAGGCGCGGGTAGACAAGTCGTTCGTCAAATTCCTTGAGCAACAGGTGTACAAAAAGGTGCCCGTGCTTGAGTTCAGCCTTCCACAGTCGCGAATAGAGAGCACGCAGGGTTTCATCCTTGAGTTCGCGGGCCAATAGGCCGAATCGTTCGGCACCGCGGCACTCGATGACTGACGCGATCAACATGCGATCAATCAATCGTTCGTCGCGCCCGTGCCGCGCTGCGCCGAGTAATAGCTTGACATAGGGGTCCGGCTCGTCTTTCTGCAATGTTAGTCCGCGCGCAGCGCATACCGCGTAGATTTCCTTGAAATGCTCGATTTCTTCACGTGCAAGGTCGATCAGATCAGGAATCAACTTGTGCCGATCCGGATACTTGACGACAAAACTCATGGCCATAGCCGATGCTTTGCGTTCACAGTTCGCATGATCGAGCAAAAAAGTATCAAAATCCTGGCAGACAATTTTGACCCACGCCGGTGATGTGTTAACAAGCACATCAATGGATTTTTTAGTCAACAGCAGTTCCTCGTGACAAAATTTTACTCAAATGTTTCGATCGCCAAGCGTCGATCATCTGTTGAGCAGTATTTAAAAAGGCGTCAATTCTACCCGTTTGGTATCGCAGAGGAAGCTTCGTCACAGCTCGGCGTGGTGGTGGTCATACCTTGTTTCGATGAGCCGGATATTGGTCCGGTGCTTGAATCCCTGGCGGCCTGCGATGCCCCCGATTGTGACGTCGAGATCCTTGTCATTGTCAACGCACCGCTTGATACTGATTCGGACGTTCTGAAACGGAATAATGCCGCAGCGCGTCGTGTCCGTGACCATGCAACCGGCGGCATGCCGGGCTGGATGCGCTGTCATGCCATTGAGCGAAACGCACTCCCGATTGCACAGGCCGGTGTTGGTCTTGCCCGCAAGCTGGGCATGGATGAAGCGGCCGGGCGCATTGCGACGACAAGCGATTGTTCCGGAGTCATAGCGTGCCTCGATGCCGACTGCAGTGTTGCACCGAACTACCTGGTGCGACTCCACGATTTTTTTGCCGGGCACCGTGGTTGCTCCGGTGTATCTCTCTATTACGAGCACCCGGGGTTATTTGATGCCGATGATTCGATTCATCGTGCAATGATTGAATACGAGCTACACCTCAGGTACTACGTTGCCGGCCAGCGGATTGCCGGGTTTCCGTATGCTTTTCACACGGTCGGTTCGGCGCAGGCCTGTTCGGCGGAGGCTTATGTAGCCCAAGGTGGTATGAATCTGCGTCAGGGGGGTGAGGATTTTTATTTTGCTCAGAAGCTGATTGCAGCAGGTGGTTTTTGCGCATTGAATGATACGACGGTCTATCCCGGGGTCCGTTCTTCTTCTCGTGTACCGTTCGGAACCGGCCCCGCCATACAACGTGCGCTTGAGGCTGGTATTGAGCTTGAGACCTTTGCACCGCAGACATTTCGAGATCTTGCGGTATTTTGTACAGACCTCGCGGAGGCGACGCCGCTGACCCTGGCAAAATTCATGGTCGGGTTGCCGGGACCTCTGCGCCACTTTCTCGTTGGTCAGGACTTCGCCCACAGGCTTGACGAAATCAGCTCCAATGTGGCTTCTGACGCAAGTTTCCGGCGCCGTGTGCTCCGCTGGTTCAATGCATTCAGATTCCTGAAGTTTGCCCAATTCGCCAGTCGGGGTGAGTACCCCAGGGTTCCTGTCACTAAGGCGGCACACGAATTGGCGGGTGCTGACGCGCCCCGGACTGCCCCGGACCTGTTGCAGTGGTATCGGCGCCTGGATCGGGAAAGCCAGGAATAATTGAAGTTACGGGCCAATTTCCCGATCCCTCATGTAAAATACCATTCAGGCACAAGAATAGAAAAAATGTGATCAAGGGGGAGTATTGACATGAAACTGATTACGGCGATTATCAAGCCGTTTCGCCTGGATGATGTCCGTAATGCACTGAATGAAGAAGGTGTACACGGAATGACCGTCATCGAGGTCAAGGGCTTTGGCCGGCAGCGAGGGCATACTGAACTTTACCGGGGCGCTGAATATGTCGTAGATTTTTTACCGAAATCCAAGATCGAAGTAGCGGTTGACGATGGACGCGTCGAACAGGTTATTGAGGCTATTGTAAAAGCCGCCAAAACCGGAAAGGTCGGTGACGGTAAGATTTTCGTTACAAATATCGAACAGTCGATCCGGATTCGCACCGGTGAAACCGGTGATGACGCATTGTAGGAAAAATAGTCCCTGAAGCCGTGAAAGTCGCCTAAAGACAATAATAATCAGGGGTGTAGATATGGGGGAGTCAGTTTCGACCGTTCTGTTGCTGATCGTTGCGCTGCTTCTGCCGGAGGTGGTCGGTGCAGCCGAGATCAATACGGGTGATACGGCATGGATGCTGACGTCGACGGCGCTCGTCCTGTTCATGACGTTGCCGGGACTTGCATTGTTTTATTCCGGCCTCGTACGGTCACGCAACGTCTTGTCAGTGCTCATGCAATGTTTCGCGATTGCCTGCATGGCATCGATTGTCTGGATGGTCTGTGGCTATAGCCTGTTTGCCACAGACGGTGGCGCAGCGCAGGCATTAATCGGTGGTCTGAGCAAGAGTTTTCTGACCGGCGTCGGTCCCGACTCGGTTACAGGCACGATTCCGGAATCTGTCTTCATCATGTTCCAGATGACATTCGCAATCATCACACCGGCACTCATTGTGGGTGGTTTTGCCGAGCGAATGCGGTTTAGTTCGATGTTCCTGTTTGCGACCCTTTGGCTATTGCTCGTTTACATACCGGTTGCACACGAGGTGTGGGGCGGCGGGTGGCTGTCCGGGCTTGGATTCATGGACTTTGCCGGCGGCGCGGTCGTGCATATCAATGCCGGCGTTGCGGCGCTCGTCGCAGCACTCGTTATGGGTAATCGTAAGGGCTTCCCGCGCATGCCAATGCCGCCACACAATTTGCCAATGACGGTGATGGGTGCCGGTATGTTGTGGGTTGGCTGGTTCGGCTTCAATGCCGGCAGCGCAATCGCCGCCGATGGCTCGGCCGGCATGGCGATGCTGGCGACACATATCGGTGCGGCGGCCGGTTCACTGGCCTGGATGTTTTGCGAATGGGTTCGGTTCGGCAAGCCCAGCGTACTGGGTATTGTCACCGGTATGGTTGCCGGACTCGGCACGATCACGCCAGCCTCTGGTTTTGTTGGTCCGGGCGGAGCACTTGCGCTTGGTATAGCCGGTGGGGTTGTGTGTTTCACGGCGACACAAATAATCAAGCGTCGGCTCAAAATCGATGATTCCCTGGATGTATTTCCCGTCCACGGCGTCGGCGGATTTCTGGGTATTTTGTTGACTGCCGTATTTGCTGCACCGGAACTCGGTGTTTTCAGTGGCCTGGGATTACCTGATGGCGCGACGATGACCAGTCAGTTGGGCATTCAGGCACTCGGCGCAATTGCAGTACTTGCCTGGTGCGCTTTGGCGACATTCGTCATCCTTAAAATTGTTGATGCTTTATTGGGGTTGCGAGTCTCTGAAGACGAGGAAACCGAAGGTCTCGATATCGTGTTGCACGATGAGCAGGGATACAACCTGTAACGAGAGGCAGTCTCTCTAGCAGGCTGTTGAAAAACCCTCATGCGGCACAATCCGGCGTTAAAAATTGGCTCACAATGCGGGGCCGCGTAGCGGTAAACTGGCGTGTACACTGCGCTTGTTCGCCAATTTTTCCCGGCGCTTGTTATTTCTGTCCGAGACTGCGTGCCTTGTCTTGCACTCGCCTGAGACTTTTTCAACAGCCTGCTAGTTATTCGCTTTGTGCGATTAGCTTGCGTAACTCATCGCTGCAGTGTGGTTGCTTGAGAATTTCCGCGCGAATGGACTCAGCCATTTCCTCGCAGGGGTCGGCAAAAGTCATATTGACCAGTTTCTCCAGTACTTCGGTTGCAGGTTGCCGACTCAGCCAGTAGTGGAATGCTTCGTGGCGATAGTGTTCGGGGGCATGTTCCTCCCCGGGTTTCAGAGAGAGGATATGTGCCCGGATGAAGCCTTCTTCCGGGACCAGGTTTCCTTCTTTCCATTCTGCGGGAAACTGCATCAGTTCCAGATATTCGTCGGTATTCAATGTTTTTCCTGTTTAATTTAGTCTATATGAGTATCAGGTCAATTATTCAACCGGGTAGCCATCAGCCACCCAGCCAAGCATGTGCCCCTTGAGTTCGGTGGTTTTTGCGAAGCCATGACTTTTCAGAACCTTGTCGGCTAGCATGGCACGGTGACCGGACCGGCAGTGCAGTACGATTGTATCGTCTTTATGGTCATCCAGTTCGGCAATGCGATCTTCGAGTTCTGAATGCGGAATATTGACAGCTCCGTGAATGTGCCCATCTGCAAACTCTTTCTCCGTCCTGACATCAAGAATGAATGGTGCATCACCGGCAGTAATCAGCGTTTCGAGATCAGATGCGGTGATCGAATTTTCTGTTGATTCCTGAGCGTATGCAGCAAAGCCTGCAGTGAGCAGGGTAAAAAAGATAATTAATGGCAGTTTTTTCATGACATGTATTTTCTCGCAGACCGGATTAATACTGATCTTAACATGTGTCCACAAATGGTTAGTCCGTAGTTGCCCTGATCTACGTGCTGTCCGTCATTACTTTTTACGGGACTCACACGTAATCAGAATACAGCATTTTTCAGGACTGACCGGTTGCCAGTGACCGGCGACGATAGTTGCGAGTGATACGTGCGCCGAGCAGAACGGCGATGATCGAACAGTAAACCAAGGGTTCTGTCAGATCTTTTTTGACCTGCCAGTAGAAATGCCAGCAGGCCAGGATACCAGTCAGATAGACAAGACGATGGAGTCGAATCCAGTTCCGGCCGAGTTTTCGGCGCCAGTTATTTGTCGATGTAATCGCAAGCGGCACCATCGATGAAAGACCGAGTACTCCGATCGTAATAAATGGGCGTTTGACGATGTCTTCGACTATCTCACCAAGATTAAATGTCTGATCCAGAATAAGGTAGTTCAGAAAATGCAGCCCACAATAGGTAAATGCAAACAGGCCGAACATACGCCTGAATCGGATCAATATCGGGCCGGCAGCCCAGGACAACGGCGTTATCGCGAGTGTTGCACAGATCATTCGCAGGCCCCAGATACCGAGCGTGTCCTGGATATCTTCGATGGGATTTGGTCCGAGGTGCAGTGGTCCTGCTTCAATTATTTCAAGGGCCAGCCAGATCAACGGTACACAGCAGGTGGCGAAGACAGCCGGTTTACCGAACTTCTCGGTGGTACGCAGCGTAATCAACGGGCGGACAGTCAAAAGTACCGGGTCAGGTCGAGGCCCGAGTACAGGCCGGCTACCTGGTCGGCGTAGCCGTTGAACATCAGCGTTGGTTTTTTCTCCGCAAACAGTCCTGAACCGATACGGCGTTCACGGGCCTGACTCCATCGCGGGTGATCGACTTCGGGGTTTACGTTTGCGTAGAAGCCGTACTCGGACGGTGCCGTATCGGACCAGGAGGTATGCGGCCGGGTTTTGGTGAAACTGATGCGCACGATCGACTTGATGCTCTTGAAGCCATACTTCCACGGCACGATCAGGCGCAGTGGTGCACCATTCTGGTTCGGCAGATCGACGCCATACAGACCTGTCGCCATCATCGTCAGTGGGTGCATGGCCTCGGTGATCGTGAGTCCTTCGATATATGGAAAATCGAGCACACGTGCGCGCTGACCAGGCATCTCCGAAGGCCTGTAGACTGTCTCGAACGCGACATATTTTGCATTCGATGTCGGCTTGAATCGCTTCAGTAAATCACCGAGCGGGATGCCGTTCCACGGAACAACCATTGACCAGGCTTCGACACAACGAAATCGGTAAATTCTTTCCTCGATTGTGTGCGGTCCAATGATATCTTCAAAGTCGAATGTGCCGGTATTCTCGGCCTCGCCGTCGATAGTGACACTCCATGGTCTGGGTTTGAATTTTCCGGAATATTTTGATGGGTCTTTTTTATCCAGACCGAATTCATAAAAATTGTTATAGCTGGTGATGTCCTCAAATGAGTTGATGTCCAGGCCGGAATTCCCGCTGGTCCGGCTGGAGGTATTGCCGTCATCTGCACCCGAGCAACCAGCTGTGAACAACAGGCTGGAGCTTGCCAGTGTGGCTGAGCGGATAAATCGCCTGCGATTAAGATATCGGCTTTCCGGCGTAATTTCCGATGATTTAATGTCCGGTTTGCGGCATATCAGCATGATGGACGAGCCTCAGATTGTTCGAGTCAGTTATTGGCGCTGTAGCGGCCATTCAGATTCCAGTCATAGTCGACAAACCGGATTTCAAATCTGCCCTGTCGAAGTGTGTCCTGTACCAATGCATCGGATGTAAAGCGTGCGAGGTAACGTTGTACCGAACCACCGGCTGCAATGAAATCATCCTTATACCAGTCAAATATTTTTGACAGGAAAGCAATGTGTCTCTCGGGATCATATCGGTTTCGGGTTGGATCATTAATGAATCGTTTTGCCGACTCGTGTAGCTGAACGTCCAGACTTTCCGGACGATATGCCCGGCTCGACAGACGCGGGCAGGATATTGATGCGCAGACTATCGCGAAGTGGATGCGCCGGTCACCGAGTGTGGCAATACGCTCATGTTCAAGGGTTTCCAGGCTGATCATCTCACCCAGCACGTTAAACTGCTGTTGCTTGAAAAAATTGCGCCGACCTCGTCGGCTGGACGGCGATTGGCCGTCAAGGATACCTTTAATGGCCAGCACGTTATATGCATTGACATAGAAGGCCAGCTTGGCATTGGACGATGCCAGGTCGGTTGGTTGAGTTTCAGCGAGTTGTTCGATAAATATATCGAGCTCAGGTTCGGATGCGATTCCGTCGTAGTCGACGAATCCGTTACGTACATTTCGTGCCAGTATTTCATCAAGCAAGTTGTAATTGGGAGGGGTTGCCTGTGCGGCGCAGACGAATAAAGCTGTAATCAGGCAAATTAAGAGCTGAATTTCAGGGCCTATAATTGATCGGCCAGGGGTAGCAGATGGGTGCCGGGGGGCAATTATTTCTTTCATTGATCGTTTGATTCTCAGGTTTGGTATTGGTTCCCCATGTGTTGCACTATACTTGTCCGGCCATGAAAATCGCCAGTCATATCATCGCAACAAGCTGGCTGCTTGTCTTGAGCCTTATCGTTTTGGCCACATTGTCGGGCTGTGAGCCAGGGGATGATGTCACGATTGTCAACCTCGGTGGTACAACGGTACCCGATACACCGGGTGAAGCCGTCTGGCTCAGTTTTAAAAATAAAGCAGAGGATGCGGCCGGTGGCCGACTCGAGTTGCGTCCGTTGATCTATGGCCAGCTTGGTTCGGAGGAGCAGCTATTGTCTGGTTTACGGCGGGGGCGGATTCAGTTCGCAAATCTGTCGGCACAGGTGACGTCGACTGTTGTGCCTGAACTATCGCTGCTATATGCGCCCTTTCTATTCGATGATGCGGGGCAGGCGGATTATGTTTACGACACGTACCTGACAGGCCTGTATCGTGATTTGCTTTCTGAGCATAATTTGCACCTCGTCACGTGGTACGAGATCGGTTTTCAATCAATCTATGCAACGAGACCGATCATCGTGCCGGATGACGCACGTGGCAGACGTTTTCGCGTATCCAGCAGCCTCAATGCACGCTTATTTGCCGAAGCAATCGGCGCCGATGTGATTCCGCTTGGTTTTGGTGACATTGTTTCGAGTTTGCAAACGGGCCTGATTGGGGCAGGTGAAAATTCCGTCAGCCTTTATGCTCGTACCGGAATTGCCGACGAAGCACCGCATTTTTCGCTGACGCGCCATGCCTTCGGTGTTTCCGTCATCGTGGCTGACAAGAAATGGTGGGATGCATTACCGGCTACAGACAGGAACATTCTGACCGACAGCTTTCCGCCGATCACGGAATCTAGACGCCTGTCACGTGCGCAGGATCTGACTGATCTGAATGATCCGGCGCTCGGTATCATCGTGCACTCGCTGACCGATGAACAACGCGATGCATGGCGGGTTGCAACGGCTGATGTGACCGAGCGGCTTATCGAGCAACTCGGTGGTCGTTCACGGGATATTTATAACTTGATTCTTAAGGGTAAGGCTGAATATGTGCAACGTCAGGTTGGCGGGGTTGAGATATTGCCTTAACTTTAAGGTTGGTTTTGGCCTCTATTTATGGTGTTTCCCTGTACGGTCTTTTCCGTCACGGGCCCCCCCTCCGGCACCGCGCGCCACCCACACCGGCGGGTCGGGGCGGGCCGCTGCGCGCGCGCGCCCCGCCCGCCCAGCGCGCCGCG
>CAYNMF010000031.1:0-20514 GCA_964398325.1 uncultured Chromatiaceae bacterium
GTCATCTATATACGTCCCGAGCCCTGGACCGCCCAATATTACAAGGGCGTTCGTAATTTTATTGATGAGCTGCTCATTGATCTTCAGGATGAGTATGAGATCATTCTGCTGCCCAGGGATGGGGTGCAAAAGAAGCATTATCAATCCGGCGAATTTTCCGGGGTATGTATTCCGGATAAACCTCTTGGCTTGTCAGCAATCATGGAAGATTGTGACCTGTTTATCGGCGCCGGCGGCACCATGACCCGGGAGGCGGCGGTGCTGGGCATCCCGACGATCTCGATTTATCAAGATGAGTTGCTGGATGTGGACCGGTTCCTTGTCAAATCAGGTTATATGCGTCATATACCTGATCTGACTGCGGAGCAGGTCAGGGATTATCTTCGCCAGGCGGAAGCAAACCCGCCTTCCCGCGAGTTACTGGAGAAGGGTGGAAAAGCATACGATCTCATTAAGCAAACGCTTGTGACTAAATAAGGAAAGTAGACGTGATCAGAGTTGGTTTTATCGGATTCGGAAGAATGGGGATTACCCATTTTTCAATCCTCAATTGCCATCCCGAGGTGCAGATTGTTGCTGTTTGCGATCAATCGAAGATGCTTCTGAATGTGCTGAAGAAGCGGGTTGATGTTGCGGTCTACTCTGATATGAACCAGATGTTTGCAGAAGAAAACCTCGACCTGGTCATCATTTCCACGCCGACCGGTTCGCACGCCGAAATTGCCCGGCTCGCGGTAGAAAATAATTGCCACATATTTTTAGAGAAACCCTTTTCGCTGGATTCGAGTGAGGGGCAGGATGTCCTGAACCTGCTCGGGGACCGGCCCCTGGTCAACCAGGTCGGATACGTCAACCGGTTCAACGAGGTTTTTGTCGAGGTCAAGAGACTGCTGGCTAACGATGTGATCGGGGATATCCTGTCCTTCAGTTCCCAGATGTATGGCGCGACCGTGCTCAAGGATGCCAAGTCGGGTTGGCGGGGTACCACCAAAATGGGTGGCGGTTGCATGTATGAGTTTGCCTGCCACGCGATTGACCTGGTTGTCTACCTGGTGGGGGTGCCGGACAGGATTGTCGGCAGCGTCATGCAGAGCATCTTCTCGTCCGGTGTCGAAGATCTGGTGACTTCTACGTTTATTTACGATAGCGGTTGCAGCGGCACCATTGCCTCAAACTGGAGTGATGAAACCTACCGCAAGCCGGCCAATATATTCACGATTATCGGTACGAAGGGAAAAATTGTTGCCGATAAGCATGAGTATAAGATTTATTTGAAACAGGCTGATTCGACGAATGACTTTCACAAGGGCTGGAATACCCGGTATATCACTGAATTTGCAAAACCGGTCCGGTTCTATGTGCGCGGTAACGAATTTACCACGCAGCTGGATAATGTCATCGATTGTGTAAAAAATAATCGCCTGGAGAATGTTTGCGATTTTTCCGAGGCGCTGAAAACCGACCGGATTATCGAGAGAATTCGCCGGGATGCAGCTCATTCTATGTCGGATCGGGAGGAGGGAGACGGGGATTCTCCATTGCTTTCAAGGCCGGCGGGGAAAGCATCATTATGGGACAAGTTCCGAAAATCCGGAGACAGAAAAAATGCTTGATCGGGTAATTTTCGGTGATAACCAGTTTTTTGGCATCAATCATATGTCGGAAGCCAAGGCACAGGCGCTCGATGAACGCTTTCATGATCTGCGGGCCATTACAGACGTGATCGAAATCGCGTATGAATGCGGCATCAGGGGCTTCATGCTGAACACGAATGATCGGGCAATCGAGATTTGCGATTATCTGCGTAAAAACAGTGCACGATTTCCGGATCTGGCGATGTATCCCTCGATGCCCTATGCACATAAATATGCGACGGCCGTTGCCGAGAAAGGCATATTCGGGGCTCTGAAGGATTCAGTACTGGCCGGCTCGAGTGCGGCTGAAATCGGCAAGATGGTAGCCAAGGGCGGGCGGTCCTTGTTCGAGCAGGACATGATTAAAGTCATGCAGCTGATGATCGATGTCGAAATGAAAATGTTCAGGGATCTGAATATAAAAGTTATTTTTCTCCAGAATATCGTTACGGATCTGCTGCTCGGCTATGGCGTCAGGGATATTTTTGCCGGTTTCGCAGACTATATTCGTAAACGATATAACGCAGAACCGGGATTCACAACGATGAACATGCCGGTGACGGTGGATTTCCTCCTTGATTGCGGGGTTGAAAATCCGGTCGTTTGTTCGTCGATTAATAAGGCGGGATACTTTATGAATCCGAGCATGGAGGCATACGAGAAAGCCATCAGAGAAAAGCCTTTTCGCCCGATTGCCATGTCTATTCTTGCTTCGGGAGCAGTTCCGGCGCCGGAAGCTGTCGAGTACATCTGCAAACAGCCGAAAATTGAGTCAATTGTATTTGGTGCGTCCAGTCGCGGACATATTAGCGAAACCAAAAATTTGATTGATAGCTGCAGCTAGATATCGCCCCGGCAGGCCTTATGGGTCACCAATATTCAGTTCAGGCGATATTAGCCAGGTACCACTGGTACGTTGACTCGATGCCTTCGGTGAGTTCGATATGTGCTTTCCAGCCCATCGCCGCAAGCGTCGATACATCGAGCAGTTTTCGCGGTGTTCCGTCCGGAAATTCCGGGTTAAAACAAATCTTCCCTTTGTAGCCGACCACTTGCCGAATGGTCTCGGCCAGTTCCGCGATCGGCAAATCTGTGCCGGTACCGACATTCAGATGTGACTGCATCGGATCGACGGCACTCCAGTAGGTCTCATGCGGCAGGCACATCAGGTGCAGACTGGCGTCGGCCAGGTCGTCGACATGCAGGAATTCGCGGCGTGGCTTGCCGCTGCCCCAGACTTCGACGGATTCTGCGCCCGACTCTTTCGCTTCATGAAATTTTCGGATTAATGCGGGCAGCACGTGGCTTGTTTTCAGGTCAAAATTGTCATGCGGTCCATACAGGTTGGTCGGCATTGCGCTGCGATAATCGGTGCCATATTCCCGGTTATAGGATTCACAGAGTTTGATACCGGCAATTTTGGCAATACCGTAAGGTTCGTTCGTCGATTCGAGCGGGCCGGTCATCAGGCACGATTCAGGCATCGGTTGGGGTGCCAGACGCGGGTATATGCATGAACTACCCAGAAACAGCAGGCGGCGAACATCGCTCTGATGTGCCGAATCGATAATATTTGCTGCGATCATCAGGTTTTGGTAGATAAACTGAGCCGGGTAGGTGTTGTTGGCGTTGATACCGCCGACTTTTGCGGCGGCCAGGAAAACATAGTCCGGCTTCTCGGTCTGCATGAATAGTCGGACCGCGTTGCCGTCTGTCAGGTCAAGTTCTGCACGACTGCGCAGCAGCAAGTTGTTACAACCTTCCTGTTGTAATCGCCTGACGATTGCCGAGCCGACCATGCCGCGATGGCCGGCAATAAAAATTTTGCCGGTTCGAAGCTGGTTCAATTCAGCCTGATTGATTTCACTCATGATAACTGAAGGTTTTGTAGCCTCTGCGCGCCGTCAGCGCATCACGTTCGGCGATGCTCAGGTCTTGCTGGACCATTTCTTTGACCATGTCTGCAAACGAGATTTTGGGCTCCCAGCCCAGTTGTTTTTTGGCCTTCGCGGGGTCGCCCAGTAAAGTCTCGACTTCGGTTGGGCGAAAGTAGCGTGGATCGATCTGTACGATAATGTCGCCGGGTTTTGCGTTGCCATCCTCATCAGAATTTTCGGCCACTCGCCCGATTTCATCGACGCCTTTGCCTTCCCAACTGATCGTAATGCCCAGTTCCCGGGCGGCGATTTCTACAAACTCCCGAACAGTTTGCTGATGTCCGGTGGCGATGACGAAATCATCGGGTGCGGGTTGCTGGAGAATCAGCCATTGCGCCTCGATGAAGTCTTTTGCATGACCCCAGTCACGTTTGGCGTCCAGGTTGCCCAGGTACAGGGATTTTTGCAGACCAATCCTGATCCGTGCCAGGGCACGGGTAATTTTCCGGGTGACAAAAGTTTCGCCCCGAACCGGAGATTCGTGGTTGAACAGAATGCCGTTGCAGGCAAACAGGTTATAGGCTTCGCGATAATTGATCGTAATCCAGTAGGCATAGAGCTTGGCGACCGCATACGGAGACCGCGGGTAAAAGGGTGTGGACTCGCGTTGAGGTATTTCCTGAACCAGGCCATAGAGTTCGGAAGTAGAAGCCTGGTAGAAGCGGGCCTTGTCGTGCAGACCGAGTATTCGTATCGCTTCGAGAATTCTAAGAGGGCCGATTGCATCGGCGTTGGCGGTGTATTCAGGTGTTTCGAACGACACTGCGACATGACTTTGTGCCGCAAGATTATAAATTTCGTCGGGCTGGGATTCCTGAATGATACGAATCAGATTTGTTGAATCCGTGAGATCGCCGTAATGCAGCACAAAATGACGATCACTCTCGTGAGGGTCCTGGTAAAGGTGATCAATACGGTCGGTATTGAATGACGATGCCCTTCGCTTGATGCCATGGACTTCGTAGCCTTTTTCCAGCAGGAACTCCGCCAGATAAGCGCCATCCTGGCCGGTCACGCCGGTGATCAGTGCTCGTTTTCCCATTCGATATTCCTCGTCGGGTATTCTACAGTTTGTTTCCACGCTGAGTTTCTGGCCTGGCGTGGCCCGGCCCGAAGGCCCTTGCGCCCGGAGAATAGAGCACGTAGAGGCACTATTCCACTGCTTTTCCGGCAGAAAGGCAGATCTGATTAAAAGCATCCGGGGCGCGAAAAGGCGGACAGGTCGATGAGGTCACAGAACCGGCGGGCTGATTCGGGTAAACTTCATCCGATAATGCGACTAATAAAATTATGTGAAATCAGGGGAATATCCTGCCCAAACTTGCTCAAGACAACCGATTTTATTAGCTTGGGAAGTGATTTAGCGGATTTTCGGCCTGATGTCCGTTCCCTTATTTAATATATTTATGATCTGAAGCGTGAAAAATAGATGACTGGAAAAAATTCTCCATCCAATGTCTTGTCAATGAAATCTATCGCAGGCATACCGTTGTTGATTACCGTGGCAGTGGTTATTTTCCTTGCCGTCATCTTTGCAGATGGTTTCGCCTACATGTTTCAGATGTGGGGTCAGGAGGAATATAACCATGGTTACCTGATACCGTTCGTGGCTTTCTATTTGCTCTGGTTGCGCGCTGATCAATTAGAAGGCACGAGTTTTTCGGGTTCGTGGATTGCTCCTTTATTTGTGGTGGCTGCACTCGGTGCCTTTGTCCTCGGTGAGCTCAGTTCCATCTATCAGATCATTGAGTATGGTTCTTTGCTGGCATTATTCGGGATCATTTTGTCGGCCATTGGATGGTCTGGATTTCGCATCATCTGGGTGCCGTTTATCTACCTGATCTTTATGATCCCGTTACCCAGTTTTGTGTACCAGGGATTATCGAATGAACTCCAGTTGGTTTCTTCTCAGATCGGCGTTGGCGTGATCCGCTTGTTCGGCATCAGTGTGTTCCTTGAAGGTAACGTTATTGATCTGGGGGTCTACCAGTTGCAGGTGGCCGAGGCGTGCAGCGGATTACGCTATTTGTTTCCGCTGATGAGTTTCGGGTTTTTATGTGCTGCGATCTACCGGGGTGCCTGGTGGCACAGAACCATCATCTTTTTATCGACAATTCCTGTCACGATCTTCATGAACAGCTTTCGTATCGGTGTGATCGGTGTGCTCGTCCATAATTTTGGTATTGAGCAGGCAGAGGGGTTTTTGCATTATTTCGAGGGCTGGATTGTTTTTATGGTTTGCGTCGGTATCCTGTTTCTTGAAATGTGGGTGTTTGCGAAAATCAGCGGCCGGCGATTTATCGATGTGTTTGGCCTGGATATCCCACCTTTGTCGACTCTGAAAACACTGCTGCCCCGACACGCAAATCCGCAATTCATTACCTCAGCAGTCATTCTCGGGCTGGGGGTCATTATGGCCCTGTCTATCCAGTCCCGTGAAGTCAGGATTCCGGATAGAGCAACCTTCAACACCTTCCCGCTGGCCATCGGGTCATGGTCGGGTCGCGACACCGTGATCGAAGACCAGAGCGTTCTCGATTCGCTGGCGGCGGATGATTATTTTCTCGGCGAGTATCGTAATCGGGAAGATGGCAGTTCTGTCGGATTGTGGATTGCCTATTACCAGGAGCAGCGCAAGGGCCGTGCCGTGCATTCGCCGCGTGCTTGTCTGCCCGGTGGCGGCTGGCAGATCGAAACCTTCGAACAAAAAGCTATTGATGACATGGGCCTGAACGGTGAGCCCTATGTCGTGAATCGGGCGGTGATTGCACAGGGCGATATGCGCCAGCTGGTCTATTTCTGGTTTGTCGAACGCGGTCGGATCCAGACTAATGAATACGCCGTCAAATGGCGTATTTTCTGGGATGCGCTGACCAAAAACCGGACGGACGGTGCGCTGGTTCGCGTGACGACCTTTGTGCCGGACGTGGCTGAAATGGAAGTGGCCGACAAGCGGGTTCAGTCTTTCATCCGCTCGCTCGAACCGAAACTGGCCTATTACCTGCCGGAGGAGACAGCGACGTTCAAGCAGGCCGGAACCGGCTCGGCGGATGACGCCAATCTTTGAACGCTGCTGCCAGATGACTGTTTTCACAGGCAGGTAACCGCCGGATAAAGACGAATACCATGACGGTAACCATCCCCCTTACATCGATTATCGGACCCTTCGTCGCTTTTACGGGCACGGCGCTGCTGATCATGCTGCTCAAACCGATTGCGAATGCAACCGGTCTGGTCGATGTGCCGAATGCCAGGAGCAGCCACAGCCGTCCGACGCCGTTAATCGGCGGGCTGGCTATTTATACCGCAGTTGCCAGTGCGTATTCGATTCCTGCGATTATGGGCCTGGTGCCGATTAACCGCGAGATCGGCAGTTTCTTCGTTGCCGGCCTGGTGGTGGTGATCGTTGGTGTGATTGATGATTACCGGCCGTTGCCATCGTCGTTCAGATTTATCGCCCAGATTCTTGCCGCCTTGATCATGATTTATGGCGGCGGTGTTGTATTGGATGACCTGGGTGGCATGACGCTGTCCGGCAACGTGATTTATCTCGGGTGGCTGTCGGTGCCGTTCACGGTATTTGCAACCCTGGGCGTGATTAATGCGCTGAATATGTGTGATGGCCTCGATGGGTTGAGCGGGGTGATGGCCCTGATTTCGTTGTCCGGACTTTTCCTGGTCGCATTGTTTGGTGGTGCGGGACTCAATGCCTATATTTTGACGTTGCTGGCAATGGCCATTGTCGGATTTCTGATTTTCAA
The DNA here is from genome assembly GCA_964398325.1 of uncultured Chromatiaceae bacterium. Classification (GTDB taxonomy): domain Bacteria; phylum Pseudomonadota; class Gammaproteobacteria; order Steroidobacterales; genus SMWD01. The sequence continues at coordinate 7,333 of CAYNMF010000031.1, forward strand.
TCTGCGTATTTTTGGCAGGGAACGTGCAGTGGTGTTCATGGGCGATGCCGGCAGCATGTTTCTCGGACTGGCGCTTACCTGGTTTGCTATCAGCATGTCGCAGGATTTTGACCGGATAATCACGCCGGCCGCAGCGCTGTGGTTTCTGATGCTGCCAATCTTCGACACCGTGGCGATGATTATTCGCCGCATCCGTCGCCGACAATCGCCGTTTGAGCCGGACCGCGAACATATTCACCACGTCTTCCAGTTGGCTGGATTTACGGTCAACGAAACGGTGGTGATCATGGCCGCTGCGGCCATGATCGGTGTGGGTATCGGCTTGCTGAGCCTGGATATGCGGGCACCTGAATTTTCTGTCGCGGGTATGTTTGTCATCGCCGGATTACTCTATATGTGGATGGTCATGCGCGCGTGGAAGTTCATGCGCTTTATCGAGCGTTCGATTAACCGGCGCCACAGTGACCGGCGGTCGGATCGGGACCGAAGGCAGAAGCATGATGAAACTTACTCCGGTGTTGAAAGGCGAGCAGGTAAGGACCGTCGCAGTAGAAACAGGCGAGCATCCCTGGCCGATGCGACTCCGGGCGAGGCTTCATGCCGACACCCCGGTTCCGGAAAAGTAACAAAATAGAAGAATTACGTTTCCGCAGCCTGTCTCGACGCAGGCAGCGGATTCAGCCGGCAGTCCGGGACCGATGATCCTTGCTTGTCATCCTTCGGTTCCGACGCAATAAACCGTCCCTCAACAATAAACCCGACTGCACCCGCCAACAGTCCCTCAAGCCAATACATCTGCCGACCTGTATTTTCATACGGGGACAACATTTCATGCGGCACGTCTACGGGCAGGGTGCAAAAGGAGACAGGGCCATGCTCGCGTTGCTGCGCCACGAGTTCGGCGATTTGTGTGTTGCTGACATATTTTTCCGCACCGGCGGCGATGACCTGGATCGGCAATTGTAGCGGATGGTCGGAATTGAGTGCCTGGTTGATGTCTTCGATCGTCAGCAATGCGATGGTGTCTTTGAGCCGGTAATTACAGAATCCGGCGCGGCCGTCATCTTGCCAGCCGTGGCATAACGCTCGTATTGAGCCATGCTTTACGGCCAGGTTGCGCAAGCCCGGCGTTCGTCCAAGTGCCCCGACCAGTCCTTCGACGAACGCGCCTCCGCGTATCGCGAGCATCGGGCTGAGCAACAGTTGCCGATCATACAAGTCCGGCGCATTCAGGCTCGCATTCAGGGCGACAGCGCCACCGAGTGAGAAGCCCACGACGATCTTCTCGCCGGGACTGTGGGCCATGATGCTGTTGATGCGAATGGCGAATTCGCCATAACGGTTTGCCGCGTCGCTCGTTTGCGGCAGGCGGGACAGATCGTCACCGCCTTTTTCATCCGGCAACATGCCATGACCCGGCTGCAGTGGCAGAAGCACGTCATAGCCCTGCGCGGCGACCTGTGCTGCAAGCGTAAAGAATTGCTGTGGGCAACCGCCAAAGCCATGAAACATGACGACGGCTCCACGGCGTTCGCGATTAGGATTGGCGGGGATGAGTCGAGGTGCGCAGTCACGCTGACGCTCGATGCCGTTGACTTCATTGGCATAGGCTACCCACGCATGGTGAAATGCCAGCAGGTCATCAGTTTGAACGGGCGGTGCCGGACGTGTCCGGCCGGCGCCCGAGCAGGCGATCAGTTGTATCAAGCTCAGCAGACCGATAAAAATGCTCAGGAGCGGGAATCTATAGCGGTTTTCAGATCGGTTCATTCAGATCCTGTCCTGGATAATCTCCCGGATGGTCACGGATGGCGGTCCCGGACAATCCCCGGCGCAGCATATCCTACAATGCCAAATTAAATAGCGAAGAGTAATTGGTGTCAGACACCAATTTCCTAATAATCTTACAACGCGGGAAATAATTGGTGTCAGACACCAATTTGGATTGAAACATGGAAAAAACCGGTCCATTACTGCAGGCTTTGGCCGAATTGCTCGGCGCGGAGTATTTGCTGACCGATGACGAGTCGCGAACCTTTTATTCGACTGATGTCTATCGTCAGGCCGATGTGCCGGCGCTGGCCGTTGCGCGTCCCGGGACCGTCGATCAATTGCAGCAACTCGTGCGCATTTGTGCCGGGCATGAAGCGCCGATGGTCGTGCGCGGTGGCGGCGCTTCGTATACCGATGGATTTTTGCCGACCCGGCCCAATACCATTCTGATCGACTCGTCACGTCTGAACCGGATCGAGGTCAACGAGGCGGACATGACCGTGACGGTGGAAACGGGCGTGACGTGGGCGGCGCTATATGAGCGGTTGTCGGCGCAGGGCCTTCGCACGCCGTTTTGGGGGCCATTTTCCGGTATTGCCGCGACCATCGGCGGCGGTATGTCTCATTACGCCGTGAATTACGGTTCCGGCCAGTATGGTGTATCGACTGAATCGATGACCGGGATGGACGTGATCCTGGCCAACGGCGACCTGATTTCGACCGGTTCGGGTGGCGGGGAGGGGCATTCGCCGTTTTTCCGCTTCTACGGCCCGGACCTGGCGGGCCTTTTCATTGGCGATGCCGGAGCACTCGGCATCAAGGCGCGGTTTACGTTGCGGTTGATGAAAAAACCGGAAGGTTTCGCGGCCGCATCATTTGGTTTCCCGGATGGCGAAAGCTGTTTGAATGCGCTGATGGAAGCCGGCCGGCTCGGTGTGCTGGCGCAGAATTTCGGCCTGGACCCGCGTCAGCAGAAGACCGCGCTGACCGAGATGGAATCGAAAAACCCGGTCGATGCAGCGCTGACGGTACTCAGGTCTTCGCGAAACCCGCTCGACGGCGTACTGCAGGTCATGAAAATGGGCCTGGCCGGTCGCAATTTTCTCAAGAACGCTGTGTACTCGGCGCATTTCAGCACAGAAGGGCTGACCGATGCCGAGGCACGTTACAAACTTGCGGCCGTGCGTGAGGTCGCTGCACGCCATGGCGCGGAAGTCGCCAATTCAATCCCGACATTTTTTCACGCGGCACCGTTCATGGAACTCACGCCGATCCTCGGTCCGAATGGCGAACGCTGGAAACCGACCCACGGCGTGCTGCCGTTCTCAAAAGTCATGCAACACCACGCAGATTTCGAAATGCTGCTGGATGAGTATCGCGAGCGCATGACCCGCCACCGGGTACAACTGACCCGAATGTTGATGACGTTCAGCACTCACTGTTTCATTTACGAGCCCACCTTCCTGTGGGAAGACGAACGTTCGATTTATCACTGGCGCGTTTACCCGGCCGGATTGCTGGGCAAGAAACCCGAGCACCCGGCCAACCCCGAGGGCCGGGCGCTGGTCAGGGAACTGAAAGGGCGCATCACCGACCTGTGCGTCAAAAACGGTGCGAGCCACATGCAGGTCGGCAAAGACTATCCCTATCTCAAAACGCGCAAGCCGGAAGTACGGGCACTGGTTATAGCATTAAAGCAGGTGCTCGATCCCGAGGGACTTATGAACCCGGGGGCATTGGGACTGGATTAATCAGTCGACGGCTATCCATGCTCTCGTGCAGAATACGAACAATATCGATACCTTCGGTTCGGGTGAGATAGAAGACCAGGTGTTTACCGGATGGATAGACGCGCAGACCCCGGTGCAGTTCATCCCGACATAGTCCCAGCTCGGGATTTTCAGCCAGTTGTGTGCAGACTTGGCGTAGTCCGGCGAGGTAACTGCGGGCTTGCTCGACACCCCAGGTTTTAACGGTGTAATCCCAGATATCGTCAATATCGGATTGTGCCTTCGGTCGGAGCCAATATTCAGCCACGTTTCAAAGTGCTTTCTTTAGCGTTGGTAAATTCATCAAAGTCGAAGGGTTCAGCCGGGCCACTGTTCATTCCATCCTCGATGGCTATTTGCAAGGCGGTCAGCTTCGCATCTTGCTCTTCCAGGAGGCGCAAGCCAGCCCTTATAACTTCACTGGTCGTGCCGAAACGACCCTTCGATACCAATTCACCTACAAATTCCTGGAAATGGTCACCCAAGGCGATACTGGTATTTTTGCTCATGATGCTCACCACAACTATAGTTACCAATATATAATACAATTTGGTAACATTGATCACAAGCTAGATCCGGATTTTCCTGGATCAACCATGGCACCCAGGTTCGGGTGTTCGTCCGCGAGTGACCATCGATATTGCGTAATACCCGCAATTGGTTCACGGACCATTTGGCGGTATCCTGCTGGGCTAGCAACCGACACAGTCGGTTAATAAGTTCTAAAAAGTAAGTGCAAGCCACTGTGATACAAGAGGAAGAGTATGAGTAACACCAAGGAATTCGACCTGCTGATCAAGAATGTCCAGGTCGCGCGCGCGACCGGCAAAGGTCTGGAAGATGCCGATATCGCCATCAAGGACGGCAAATTTGTAAAAGTTGCACCGAATCTGGCGGCCGACAGCGCTGCCGAGGTTTATGACGGGCAGGCACGAATCGCTTTTCCGGGTGTGGTCGATCCGCATATGCACACCGGCATTTATTCGCCCCTGGAAGAAGACGCGATCACCGAGAGTCGCGCGGCGGCAATGGGCGGTGTGACATCGAGCCTGAACTATATCCGCACCGGTGGTTACTACCTGAACAAGGGCGGCCCGTACAGTGAATTTATGCCGGAGGTGCTGGATATTTCCAACGGCCGGTTCCACGTCGATTACACGTATCACGTTGCGCCGATGGACCGCCATCACATCGCCGAGATTCCTGACCTGGTCCGGGAGTTCGGCATGCTCTCTTACAAGATTTATATGTTTTACGGCGGCCACGGATTGCATGGCAGTGCCGGCGATCAGCACAAGTTTCTGATGATCGACAAGGAAGAGAAGTACGACATTGCGCATTTCGAGTTCGTCATGCGCGGTATTCAAAGCGCGATGGCGCAATATCCTGATGTCGCCGACGACATGAGCCTGAGCATGCACTGCGAGACGGCCGAGATCATGGCGGCGTACACGAAGATCGTCGAGAAAGATTCATCGTTGAGCGGTCTGGCCGCGTACAGCGCGAGTCGCCCGCCGCATTCAGAGGGCCTGGCGATCTTTATCGCGTCTTACCTCGCGAATGAAACAAATTTGCCGAACCTGAACCTCCTGCACCTGACATCGGCCAAGGCCGTGACGGCGGCGATGCAGATGCAGGCCGTGTTCCCGCACATTAATTTCCGTCGCGAGGTCACGGTCGGACACCTGATGCTGGATATTAATGCACCGACCGGCAACCTGGCCAAGGTCAACCCGCCGATTCGCCCGCGTGAGGATGTCGAGAACCTTTGGGAGAATGTGCTTGAGGGCAATATCTCCTGGGTCTGCTCCGATCATGCGTGCTGCAAGTATGAAATGAAGGTCGATCAGCAGGACCCCGGTAACGTCTGGCTGGCCAAGTCCGGCTTCGGCGGCACCGAGTACCTGCTGTCTGCGTTTGCCGGTGAGGCCCACAAACGCGGGCTGTCTTATAACGACATCGCGAAGATGACGAGCCTGGCCGCGGCGCGCCGTTTCGGGTTGCACAGCAAGGGCGATATTGCCGAGGGCCTGGACGGCGATGTGGTGCTGGTCGATCCGAACGAAACGTGGACCGTGCATGCTGCCGATTCAGAATCGCAGCAGGGTCACACGCCGTTTGAAGGTCAGGAACTGAATGCGCGCGTCAAGACAACATTCCTGCGCGGACAACGCATTTACGATAACAACGAAATTCTCGGTGAACCCTCGGGGCAGTATCTGCGTCGACCGTATTAAAAATTAATTGGTGTCTGACACCAATTAAACCCTCGGGATGGTATCTGCATTGGCCGCATTAAAAATTAATTGGTGTCAGACACCAATTAATTTTTATGAGCTAGTTGAGTGACTGGTATCGCTTGGCCAGCAGATCGGCGGGTTGGGCAGTGGCGCCCGGCTGCTCGCGTCGCTCGTTGTTGTTTTTTCCGTGTTTCAATTCGCTGAACATCTCCACGATCTGGTTTGCACAGCGGTTCGCATCAACGGTCGACATTTTGCGGACGCTGGCCAGCACCGGGCTTTCGACGCCCAGCGGTTTGACCGATAGCATCGTGCGCCGGAGCGATTCAAAGCGCGGCCGGATGATTTCAGGCAACTCTTCTATCGGCAAGTGCGCGAGATTCTCGTCGAAAGCTGAAACCAGGCGTTTTTTGATGGGTCCATTACCGGATAGAGTGCGCACGGCTGCATAAAACTTATCGGAATGCTGGTACATGACGGTGGTTCTTCTTATTGTTTTTATTTTGTTTATCGCTCCGGGCGGTATAGTGGCCCCGGATCGCAGATCTGTACAAGAATTTCTATCTCTGTAACGCAACGCATCACAAGTCATGAAATCCAGATCCCCAATATATCGTGAATTATGGAAAATTCAAGAACTTCCAGTGCCTTATTCAAATGATTCCGTAGTCGGCGATCATTGGTGACGATCAGGCCCGTTCATTGGTTCGTTCTGCTGTGCCTGGTTTTTCTGTGGGGATCGTCTTATATGATGATCGAGATAGCGCTGCGGGTGTGGCGTCCCGAGCAAATTACCGGACTCAGGATCGCCCTGGCCGCAGTGGTCCTGCTTGTGTCGGTCGTGTTCAGCCGGAGCCGCTGGCCGCGTAATCGCAGGACCTGGGCTTATTTTCTGACCATTGCAATCATCGGCAATTGCCTGCCGTTTTTCCTGATCTCCTGGGGGCAGCAACAGGTTGAATCCGGTCTCGCCGGAATTCTTGCCTCCAGCACGCCGTTGGTTGTGCTGATTCTGGCTCATTTCATTTTGCCCGATGAGCGACTCAGGCGCAGTCAGATCATCCCGTTTATCCTCGGTTTCAGCGGTATCGTGGCCTTGATGGGCCCGGACTCGCTGGCCGCCCTGGGAGGAGCCGGGGATCGACTTTTAGCGCAATTGGCCATCCTGGGAGGCGCTGTCTGTTATGCCACGGCTACGGTGATTGCACGGCAGATGCCGCCGGTATCACCGCTCGTGACGTCTGCCGGCGTCATGATTCTGGCCAGCGGCATCATGGCGCCCTTTATCGCCGATGGACTCGCGGTATTGCCGGAAGCAACCGGTCCGGCTGTGCTGGCCCTTGGTTTTCTCGGCATACTCGGTACCGGAGGCGCGTCGATTCTGTACTTCTATCTGATCGCCCGGACCGGGGCTCGTTTCACGTCATTGCTCAATTATCTCGTCCCGGTCTGGGCCATGATGCTGGGGGCGCTGATACTAGGTGAGCAATTGTCCGTAAGTACCTGGCTTGCCTTGATTTTGATACTCAGTGGACTGCTTTTGATTTCCAGGTCTGATGATATTGTTCCTCGTTCCGAAGGCCGCGAATCGAAGAGATAAAACAATAAATCCGAGGCGATAAGGTATTTACTACCGCATTTTTCCTTCGGGGACCGGGCCGAAGTACATCTCGAATCCGGCGCCGACGCCGATATTCGACTCACGATGTTCTTCGAGAAACTCCCGCGGCCAGCTCAGGTTGGTGACAAATTCGATGAACAGCCACTCGCGCGCGATGCGTCGCCGATAGCGAACCTCGATACCGTAGTTTTGCACCGGCACGTCGGCATCGGTTTCGCCCAGAACGAACGTGTGATAACTGACCGCTTTGCGGTTTGCGAGGGCCTGGAAAAGGGAAAACCAGTTAGACCATGCAACGCCCTCGATCTCATTGTCCTGGGAGATATTGGTGCTGGTCGACCAGCGCAACATGTACTTTTCGCTCAGCAAATGATCGAGGTCTGTATGTAGCGTCGAGCCCAGGCCTTCATCCGATTTCCAATACACGATGGGGCGCAGCTGCACAAGCGTCGAGTCAGTCAGTTCCCATGAACGGCGGTATTTGGCCTTGACATACGGTTCCGGCGGCGCGTGGAGCTTGACGCCGACGCTGAAACTGTAGCCTCTCTTCAGACCTTTGTCCTTTTGGTAGCCGAGCCCGATCAGGAATGAATCATCCTCGACCCGATCGAAGTTACTGGGTATTGAGTTCGACGGCGTTCTTTTCTCTTCGACGAATTCCTTCTGATCGCCGCGCCCGACCATGACGTTGGCGCGCTCCGACAGCGCCGGCAACGCGAGCTTGGCGCGAAAGCGCACTCTCGGGTCAAAACCGTCGCGCTGGTCCCAGAAGCCGCTGAAGCCGATGCGCCCGAAGGTTTGCCTTGAGGCTGAATCGTAGTGCTCGTCGCCGAAGAAACCATCGAACCATGCGACCGTGCTGCATACGGAAGTGAAAACCCGCTTGTGGCTGCGGTCGAGCCAACTCGCCGCATCTTCAATGGGGTCGATGCACGGCTCGGGTTCGTTCAGGGCTGCCGCCTCGTTGCCGTCGTTCAATGGCGAGTCTGCGGTTTGTTCATCGGCCCGAACGGGGTTCGGCCGAGCGGCTTGGACCGCCTGAACGGCAGTATCGTCGTGGTGGGTAGTGGCCGGGGTTTCGGTGTCAGTTGCTTGTATGCGAGCGTCGGTCTGGTCGGACGGCGGCTCGTCGGATGTGCTGCGTTGTGATGCACACCCGGCGCCGGTTAATGCGACAAGGGCCGATATAACGAAGAGGCAGTGAGCGGATGTCCGTCTCATGGCAGTGATTTTAGCCAAAAAAAGCGCCGGCGATTGCCGGCGCTGTCACATTTGTCAGTTGAATACCTGTTGGCGTCAGAATTGATAGGTCATTTCAATGCCATAGCGGCTCAGGGTGCCCGGCTGGACGAATGATCCGCCGAATTCTGGTGCCGGGATGACTTCCTGCAGCCATTTCTTGTCGCCGATGTTGCGGCCGAAGGCGACAACGGACCAGTTGTCGCTGCCGAAGCCGATACGGGCATTGACCAGCCAGTAGTCTTTGCGCTTGGCAATCGTGTAATCGGCATTCGTGTTGGCTGCCGAGGCACCCGTCGGGCGTTCCTGATTCTGCACGCTGTGGAACCAGGTATCGCCTATACCACTCAAGTCAACCGAGCCGATCAGGTTCAGCTTTGGTGTGATCGGCACGCTGATGTCACCACCGAAGTTTGCGGTCCATTCCGGTGTGTACGGCGATTCGTTGCCGACCGTGTCGGGCCGGACGGCATTCTTGTCGATCTCGCTGTCGATCCAGTTGTATCCGGCAAACACGTTCAGCCAGTCGGTCGGTGACCACATTCCGCTGATCTCGACACCGTCCATGGTTACCTCATCGATATTCTCGACGAGGCGCATCAGGCCGAACGGTCCGACCACGAATTCGAAGAACTGCATGTCATCGACTTCGACGTGATAGTACGCCCCTTCATAGCGCAGGTTGGGGCCGATTGTCGACTTGAAGCCCAGTTCGAAAGACGTTGATGTTTCCTCGCGGTACTGGTCCTCGATGCCTACCGGTGAGAAGTCGCCGGAAGTGATGCCCGGAATTGAATTGATATATTTGTCGACCGTCGCTTGGGAGCCCTGGCCATTGAAACCGCCGCTCTTGAAGCCGACGCCGAAGCTGGTATACGCGGTCAGATCCGGCAAAATATCCCAGGTGAGTGAGACCTTCGGTTGCCATTCGTCGAAAGTTTTGCTGCGCCCGGTAAATTCACCGCTCGGATTCACGTCCGGACACAAGCCCGGGTTAATCGGGTCGGAAAAGGCCGGGTTCCCCAGGCCGCAATCGATGAACTGGGAGGTTGCACCTTCGGCTACGGTCGGCACCAGGCTCTTGGCATCGCGTTCCTCCCGGTCGTAGCGCAGCGCGAAGGCAGCCTCAAAGGTATCCGTGATGTCATAAGCGATTTGCCCGAAGGCTGCGTAGACATCGCTGTCGAACTGGTCGTGGATGAGTTGTTCCGTAGCATTATTGGTGGCCGCCACGCCGTTGTTGGGTACATAGAGTGACTTGACGATGCCGTTACCCGAGTCGATGCCGGTGTTCACGCCGACCTCCCGGTCGATGTTCAGATAGTAAAAGCCGCCGGACCAGCGCAGGCGCTGATCGGCTTTTGAGGCCAGTCTGACCTCAATCGAGAAGTCTTTCTGGTTACGTTCCTGGTACTGCGTGCCATCGCAAGATGTCGGCGTATAGGCGCCGAAAACCGAGTTCGGAAACTCCGGAACCGGGCCCAGGAACTGTGGTGCATTGAGCGGAAATCCACTCAACTGCGCCGTTGTATCGCGGCACAGCTGGTCGGGGAAGAAGAATCCGAATGCGCCACTGGTGCCATCTGCACTGAGGTTGTTGTCGATGTCGCTGAACAGTCCCCAGGCGGTCAGATCCGCCCAGCCGAGGTCTGTCGTTGACCGGATCGAAAATTCTGTTGCTTCCTGATCATTTGTCGAGATGATATTCGAGTTGAACTGGAAAGGATGGTCGTTGACATCCTCGTTAAAGGCCGGGCTGAAACCCACAAAGGCCGGCAGCTGGAAGACCGAGTTAAATGAAATCGAGTTGGCGTCGACCTCACCATAGCGGATCTTCGCATCGAGCGACCAGTTATCGGTCACATCCCAGACCAGTCGTCCGTCGATGTTATAGCTTTCGAAGGAATCGGTTTCATCATCACGGCCTGTAAAGACATCTTTGTAGTAGCCATCCGTCGTCCGGTAATCGCCACCGAAACTCCAGCCGGCCGAGTCGCCGAGCGGGCCGTTCAGATTGCCCATGAGGGTGTAAGAAGCGTCTTCCGCGGCGCTGCCCTTGACACTGGCGTTAAATTCTTCGTCGGGCTTTTTCGTCGTGATCAAAATCGCACCGGCCGCAGCGTTTCGCCCGTAGAGTGCACCCTGAGGTCCCTTGATGATTTCGATCTGTTGCAAATTAGTATATTCGCGGTTCACGGCAGCCGGATTGGTCATCAGGACGCCATCGATCACCAGGGCGATACTGTTTTCGGCATCGCGTGCACCGTTGATGCCGCGAATATTGATCTGGGTGTCACCGGCATCGGCCGCGTTGACGATCGTGACGCCGGGTACGAGATTGATGAAGTCTTCGACGCGTTCAACACCGAGCGCTTCGATATCTGTCTGGCTGATCACTGCAATCGATGCCGGTACGTCCTTGACCGCTTCCGACCGGCCACGTGCTGTCGTTGTGACGATTTCGTCCATTGCGGCATTGGCCGTCAATGGTCCGATGGCCGTTGCGGAAATTGTGCATGTCGCAATGGTGGTAATTAATCGGCGAACGAACGAAAATCGTGGGGCGTTGAACGGCATGAAGCTCTCCTTGAGTGGGGTACAGGAGTGACTGATGCGACACACATATCCGACATCGTTCCATTAAGATGCGGATGTTGACGTGCCAGCGGGCTCCCCCCAGGCTGCTAGTGGCGAATATGTCAAACCGAAACTTAATCAACCGTTACCGTCCAGTCAATCGGTATCGGTAACGCAACAGGGCGTTGGTTACGAAATTGATGGAATATCCGTAGAATGGACAAGCGGATGTGCATCCGGAGAGAATCAATTCACCACGCATTGAAAGGGGTGGCGGTATCGTGCTAGCGGCACCCTTTACGTTCGCCTCTGTGCTGATGCTGCCTGTCGTTCTGGTACTCGGCGGGTTTCGACTGGCATCATTGCCGACCGATATGGGCGTATCTGTCACAATTGACGACGTTGCAAAAGAGAAGATGGATTACTGAATGAGCGATTCAAGTGACAGCGTTGGCAAGGATTTTATCCGCCAGATCATTGCCGCTGATATTGCCGGTGGCAAGAATGACGGGCGTGTCATTACGCGTTTCCCGCCTGAACCGAACGGTTACCTGCATATTGGCCACGTGATGTCGATTTGCCTGAACTTCGGTATTGCCGAGGAATTCAACGGACGCTGTTATTTGCGCTTCGATGACACGAACCCGGTCAAAGAGGATCAGGACTTTGTCGATTCGATCATGTCGGATGTGCGCTGGCTGGGTTTCGACTGGCAGGATCGTCTGACTCATGCGTCTGATTATTTCGATGACTTCTATGCCTGTGCCATACATTTGATCGAAACCGGCAACGCCTATGTTGACAGTCTGAATGCCGAGCAGATTCGCGAGTACCGCGGCACACTGACCGAGCCGGGGAAAGACAGCCCACATCGTGATCGATCGATCGAAGCAAACCTGGATTTGTTTCGGCGGATGCGCGCCGGCGAGTTTGCAGACGGCACGCATGTTTTGAGAGCCAGAATTGATATGGCGGCACCGAATATGAACCTGCGTGACCCGGCGCTGTATCGAATTCGCAAGGTTACGCACCAGCGAACCGGGGATTCCTGGGGTATTTATCCGATGTACGATTTTGCGCATACAATTTCCGATGCGCTCGAAGGCATTACGCATTCGCTTTGTACGCTCGAATTCGAAGATCACCGGCCGTTGTATGAATGGGTGCTCGATCATCTCGACCTGCCGAGCCGACCGCGCCAAATAGAGTTTTCACGGCTGAATGTTGCTTACAGCATCACGAGCAAGCGTAAGCTCGCAGCTTTGATCGACGATGGTCTCGTCAGTGGCTGGGACGATCCACGCATGCCGACCGTGGCGGGCATGCGCCGCCGTGGTTACACGTCGCAATCGTTGCGCAACTTTGTCCACCGTGCCGGTGTGACGAAGAAAGATAAATTGATCGAGATGGGTGCGCTGGAGAACTGCGTGCGGGAAGATCTGAACGAGAATGCACCGCGTGCGATGGCGGTGCTGAATCCGCTCAAGGTTGTGCTTGTCAATCATCCTGAGGGTGAACCGGAGATGCTACCGGCAGCGAATCATCCGAATCGCCCGGAACTGGGCAGTCGGGAAATTCCGTTCGGCCGTGAAATTTTTATCGAGCGTGACGATTTTATGGAAGATCCGCCGCGCAAGTTTTTCCGCCTGCGACCCGATGGTGAGGTGCGGTTGCGTTATGGCTATATTATAAAGTGTGTCGATGTCATCAAGGATGAGGCCGGTGAGATCATCGAGGTGTATTGCACCGTCGACCCGGACACAAAAAGCGGCAGGCCGGGTGCAGATCGGAAGGTCAAGGGTACGATTCACTGGGTGTCGGCGGCAGAGTCGGCCACGGTCGAGGTTCGGTTGTTTGACCGCATGTTTACGGTGGCTTATCCGGATGCCAATCGCGACGGCAAGATGTTTACCGATTTTCTGAATCCCGATTCGTTGCGCGTTGCAAATTTGTGCCGCATTGA
>CAYNMF010000032.1:0-20510 GCA_964398325.1 uncultured Chromatiaceae bacterium
GACGCGGGCCCCAAGCCCACAGGGATGTGTTCACGGCGTGTCTCGCAAAGCCGTCGCAACTCCGGTCGGCCCGCCCACGGTCTATAAGCATTATTTTAAGCCATTTTCTTTCAGACTAATCAACATTTTCAAGCGGCGCAACAGTGCCCGAATTTTCTCAACGACCGAGACTGATCGGTTACAGTACAAAGATTAAGAACAGGGAGGTCTGGCCCCGCACCGGCCCTCTACAAAGGCACCAACATGCAAGACATTATCCAGAGACTCGACGAAAAACGGGCAGCAGCCAAGCTCGGCGGTGGCCAGCGACGCATTGATGCCCAGCACGCGAAGGGAAAACTAACTGCTCGCGAACGGGTTGAATTACTGCTCGATGAGGGCAGCTTCGAGGAATGGGATCTTTTCGTCGAACATCGATGCGTGGATTTTGGCATGGATCAGGCTGAAAAAGTTCCGGGCGACGGTGTTGTCACCGGCTACGGAACGATCAACGGCCGCCTGGTATTCATCTTCAGTCAGGACTTCACAGTCTTCGGCGGATCACTGTCCGAAACCCATGCAGAAAAAATCTGCAAAATCATGGATCAGGCAATGAAGGTCGGGGCACCTGTCATCGGTCTGAACGATTCGGGCGGCGCACGCATCCAGGAAGGCGTCACATCGCTGGGCGGTTACGCGGATGTCTTTCAAAAGAATGTCCTGGCATCCGGAGTCGTCCCCCAGATCTCGGTCATTATGGGTCCCTGCGCCGGTGGCGCCGTCTACTCTCCGGCGATGACAGACTTTATTTTCATGGTCAAAGACTCCTCTTACATGTTCGTAACCGGTCCGGACGTCGTTAAAACCGTTACGCACGAAACTGTCACGGCCGAGGAACTCGGCGGCGCGGTTACACACAGCGCGAAGTCCGGTGTCGCCGACCTGGCGCTGGAAAATGACGTCGAGGCTCTGCTGACGACCCGCCGGCTAATGAACTTTATCCCGGCAAATAATAAGGAGAAGCCCCCTGTCTGGCCAACTGATGACCCGGCCGACCGACGCGAGCCATCACTCGACACGCTGGTGCCCAACGATCCGCTCAAGCCCTATGACATTAAGGAACTGATCCATAAAATCGCCGATGAGGGTGACTTCTTCGAGATTCAGCCCGCCTTCGCACAGAACATTGTGGTCGGTTTTATACGACTCGAAGGCTCGACTATCGGTGTCATCGCGAACCAGCCACTGGTGCTGGCCGGTTGCCTGGATATCGACTCATCGAAAAAAGGCGGGCGATTTGTACGATTCTGCGATGCGTTCAATATCCCGATACTCACACTCGTCGATGTACCCGGGTTTATGCCCGGCACATCTCAGGAGTTCGGCGGCATCATCAAGCAGGGTGCAAAATTACTTTACGCCTATGCCGAAGCAACCGTGCCGAAAGTCACATTGATCACACGTAAAGCTTACGGCGGTGCATACGACGTCATGGCGTCCAAACACCTGCGCGGTGACGTAAATCTTGCCTGGCCAAGTGCCGAAATCGCCGTCATGGGATCAAAGGGTGCCGTCGAAATTATTTTCCGTAAGGAAATCGGTGACGAGGAAAAGATTTTGCGGCGCACAAACGAGTACCAGGATAAATTTGCCAACCCCTTTATCGCCGGTGCACGCGGTTATATTGATGACGTCATCATGCCGCATGCGACACGCAAGCGTGTTTGCCGTTCATTCGCCATGCTGCGTACCAAGAAACTTGAAAACCCGTGGCGTAAGCACGGCAATATTCCTTTATAAGTTTACAAACTCCTATGTTTAAAAAGATTCTGATAGCAAACCGTGGTGAAATTGCGTGTCGCATAATAAAGTCGGCACGTACCATGGGCATCAAAACGGTTGCCGTTTACTCCGATGCCGATGCGGGCGCCCTGCACGTTCGCATGGCTGACGAGTCCGTACACATCGGCCCATCGGCATCATCTGAAAGTTACCTTGTCATGGACAAGATCATCGATGCCTGCAGGAAATCCGGCGCACAGGCCGTGCATCCCGGTTATGGCTTTCTGTCGGAAAATTCCGAATTCGTCGGCATGCTCGATGCCGAGGGAATCGTGTTTATCGGCCCCGGCCAACATGCCATTACAAGCATGGGTGACAAGATCACCTCAAAACTGCTCGCCAAGGAAGCCGGCGTCAGTACAATTCCGGGCTATACCGATGTCATTAACGGCCCGGAACATGCAGTCGAAATTGCCAGTGAAATCGGTTACCCGGTCATGCTCAAAGCCAGCGCCGGTGGTGGCGGCAAAGGCATGCGCGTTGTCTGGAATGATGATGAGTGCCGTGATGGATTCGAACGCGCAACGAACGAAGCCAAATCAAGCTTTGGTGACGACCGTGTATTTGCCGAAAAGTATATCGAAGAGCCGCGGCATATCGAGATCCAGATTATAGCCGACAAGCACGGCAATGCCGTTTATCTTGGCGAGCGTGAATGTTCAATTCAACGTCGTCATCAGAAAGTCATTGAAGAGGCCCCTTCACCTTTCATTGATGAAAAAACGCGTCAGGCAATGGGTAAGCAATCTGTCGCACTGGCCGCAGCGGTGGATTATTGTTCTGCCGGTACCGTAGAGTTTATCGTTGACTCGCAAAAGAACTTTTACTTCCTCGAAATGAATACGCGCCTTCAGGTTGAGCATCCCGTGACCGAAATGATCACCGGGCAGGACCTGGTCGAATTGATGATTCGGGTTGCAAATAATGAGAAGCTGCCGATCAGGCAAAAGGATGTTGCAGTCAAGGGCTGGTCGCTCGAGGCACGTGTATACGCCGAGGATCCGTTTCGCAATTTCATGCCGTCGATAGGCCGTCTGGTTCGATACATTGCGCCGCATGAAACCGACACCGTGCGCGTTGATACCGGCATCGAGGAAGGCAGCGAAGTCTCGATGTTTTATGATCCAATGATTGCGAAACTCATCACATACGGCGCCAATCGTAATGAGGCGATCGCAAACATGAACAATGCGCTCGATGGCTATTTCATTCGGGGCGTATCTCATAATATAAGCTTCCTGAATGCATTGATTGCTCACCCACGATTTCTCGACGGTCGACTAACGACCAACTTCATCGCCGATGAATACCCGGATGGCTTTCATGCTGCCGATGTTGCCCATGATGACCCGAACTTACCCATCGCGATGGCCGGCGCCGTCCACCGGACTTATATGGATCGTGCTGCTCGACTCAGCGGTCAGCTGCCCAGTCACGAACGCAAGGTCGGTGAATACTTCGATGTCATGATCAACCGACAGCGCCACCCAATCCGGGTAACCGGCATAGAAGGTGGCTATGAAGTTTCATTGGGTTCGAGCATCTTTCGTATCGTCACCGATTGGCAGATTGGCCAGCCCCTGATCCTGGCCGAAGTCAATAGTCGCCAGGTCTGCTTCCAGTTCGATCGTGCAGGGATCCACTACCGGTTATCGCAACGGGGTTCGCAAATTGATGCGCTTGTCACCATACCAAGAGCTGCCGAGCTATCGCAGTACATGCTCGAAAAAGAACCCCCTGACCTGTCAAGATTCCTGTTGTCACCCATGCCGGGGCTGCTTGTCAGACTAACCGTCAGTGCGGGAGATGAAGTCAAGGCCGGCGAGGAACTTGCCGTGGTTGAAGCCATGAAGATGGAAAATAGCCTGCGTGCCATCGAAGACGGAAAAATCTCTGAACTGCTCGCCACCGAAGGTGAAAGCCTTGTTGTCGACCAGCCAATCCTGATCTTTGAATAATCACCCGCCTGCCAGCACATGCATCCAACCGATCCCACACAACTCGCCAGGCAAGTCCGGACCGGGGATCGCAGGGCAATTGCCCGGGCGATCACGCTCGTCGAATCGTCACTTGCCGAAGATCGCAAACCGGCCAATGAACTGCTCACCCTCCTGTCACCGCACGCAGGCCAGTCCATCCGGATAGGCCTCTCGGGTGTACCGGGCGTCGGAAAATCGACATTCATCGAAAGCCTCGGCAACCATGTCATCGACGGGGGCCACAAAGTTGCCGTACTGGCCGTCGATCCATCATCGGCTATCAGCGGTGGATCCATACTCGGCGACAAGACACGAATGGAAACGCTGTCACAAAGACTCGAGGCATTCATACGCCCATCTCCGGCCGGCAAGATGCTCGGCGGCGTAACCCGACATACACGCGAGACAATGAGAATTGTCGAAGCAGCGGGATTCGACGTCATCATGATCGAAACGGTCGGCGTCGGACAGTCTGAAACCGACGTTGCGGAAATGACTGATATCTTTCTTCTGATGCTCCTGCCCGGAGGTGGAGATGAATTACAGGGCATCAAGCGCGGAATCGTCGAACTGGCCGATCTGATAGTCGTTAACAAGGCAGATGGTGACCTGGTAAATGCCGCTGGCCGTTCGGCTGCCGACTACCGGAGTGCGCTCGGATTCCTGCATCCGCGCCGACCGGATTGGAAAGTTCCCGTAGAAACCTGTTCGTCTCTGAACAACACCGGTGTCGATACCATCTGGCAGATCATTACTGACTTTCGCACAAAGATGACCCGCAACGGAACTATACAAGAGTCACGCGAACGCCAGGCGAAAGCATGGTTGTGGAGCGAAATTTCTGCGACCTTGCTGGAGTCCCTGCGCCAGAACGACTCCATCCGTTCCAGACTATCCGAACTCGAACAACAAGTTGCCAGCGGCACAATCTCGCCATGGGTTGCCGCGCAGACAATCGTCAGCATGTTCCAACATCAGGATGATGCAAACTCATGATCGGAAAATTAAACCATGTTGCTATCGTCGTTCCGGACCTCGCGGCGGCCACTACCTTGTATAAAGATATACTCGGCGCGACGGTCTCCGAACCCTTAATGTTGCCCGATCACGGGGTTACGACGGTCTTCGTCGAATTACCGAATACCAAAATTGAACTGCTCGAACCACTCGGTGACGAATCACCGATTGCAAGGTTTCTGGAAAAAAACCCGGCCGGCGGCATGCACCACCTGTGTTACGAAGTCGATGACATTTTCGCGGCACGCGACAGGCTGACAGCAGCCGGCGCACGAATACTGGGCGATGCCGCCCCAAAGAACGGAGCGCACGATAAACCCGTGCTATTCCTGCACCCAAAGGACTTTTGCGGCACCCTGATCGAACTCGAACAGGCCTGATGATCCAGGGCCGGGGCCAAAAAGGCCACCCGGCTCGCCGGTCAACGGCATATTCAATGACGACCAAACCTATGCCATACTTTATTTATTATATATATCAAGTGCTTATATATAATCTATTCATACCTTAAACCAAATCTGTGACAGCGGTCAACGCCCCGCGCAAGGGCACCCGACATAATCAACCGATCTAAATTCACAAGGCCGGTTACGAGATGTACGTAGACCACTTCAAGCTTTCCGACAAGCCATTCCAGAATTGCCCCGCAGACGGTTTTTTTACGCCGAACGAAGAATTCGAATCGGCCGTAGCGCGTATGGAACAAGTACTTTTGTCTCGCGATGCAGTCGCCGTGATCACCGGCGGACCCGGGGTGGGCAAAACAACGATCGTTTCTACAGCGGCCCAACGCGTCGGGGACAAGGCAATTGTCGCCTATGTCGATATGCGACTGACCGATCCGGACCTGTTATATGACCTGTTATTGCTAAACCTGGGCGACGAAAGCGGCGGTGGAGATCAGGCCACTTCGTTGTATCGACTGAAATCTACGATTGCCCGGCACAATAATGAACAGGGTCGTAGTATTACCGCCGTTATCGATGTCTCGAGCCTGACAATCGAGCGTGCCAAACGAATCCTGCAACTTGTACACATGGCCGGCGAACCCGGGGGCCAGTTAAACATCATTCTGATTGGCCCGCATATCCTGCATAAACTACTCGATACACCCGGACTGATTCACATTCGCCAGCGCGTGACATTTCGCTACCGGGCCCGACCGCTGACAGCTGCCGAAACCGAGGCCTATCTCGAACAACAACTGGAACGATCCGGTGGCCAGCCAGACTCGATTCTGGAACACGACGCACCAATGATGGTCTATCGATACATCGGCGGTGTGCCGCGCCTGATTAATACATTGATGGATGCAACCCTCAGCTATGCGGCAGAAAAAGAGGCCAACACGGTAACTTCCAAGATGGTCTCCCAGGTTGCCCAACTGCTTGGCTGGCGACTACTGAGTAACAAGCAATCATCCGGGACAGAAAAAAGCGGGGCAGCATCAACTGTCGGCTCCGCGCGAAAGAAAGCACCTGAATCACCGGCAGTCTTTAGCCAAAAACAGGAGGAACCGAGCCCGCTCGAAACATCGGCAGCCGGATCCTCACAGCCTGACCCGGTGGAAAAGAAATCATCCGATCAGAGTTCGGCATCCATTAGCGACGGCACTGCCATGCTGATGGCTGCTTCTCTCGATGCCGGGGCATCATCCACTGACGACAACAAACTGGAACTGAAACTCGCAGAGTCCGAAACGAAGTCGGCTGATAAATCAGCCGGTGCCAGTGAGGCACCTAAAAGTTCAAACATGCCTGAAATGGATGCCTCGGATACCAGTGCAACCGGCATGTTGCGTCTTGAGGATCTCGATGCCCGTTTTGCCGAAACGGTCTTCGGTGAAGACAACGGGATGTTCACGTTAGATGACGATACCAAAAAAGCTACGGGCTAGGGAAAAGTTTGCCACAAGACGACAACCGGGTAGTCCCGGCCTACCCGGCAAGTTCTTCTGCCGCCATTCGTAAAGTGTTGCAATTGATAGACGCAAAATAACTGGCCTCACACTGACGGGTTCGCAGTGTCTTCTTGATAATGCTTTCCAGGTTGGGTCGTTTCTCGGCCGGATCGTCTGATGCACCCAGCCCGCCGCCGAATTCAATAAAGGTATCTATACCCTGCCCCATCGCCGTATCCAGGCATCCGGCCCACTTAACCGGGTTGAATAACTGAAAAAACAGCCGCGAGCGAATCCCCCTGGCATCCAGTTCATGTGCCTGGCCCGTGTAGTTTGCCAGCACCTGGCAAGTCGGGATGCTGAAATCGGTTGAATCGAGCACATCACGAAACAACTGTGCGGCCTTGACCATGAAATATGTATGAAAGGCGCCTTCTGTCGCGAGCGGCACC
This sequence comes from uncultured Chromatiaceae bacterium, assembly GCA_964398325.1. Classification (GTDB taxonomy): domain Bacteria; phylum Pseudomonadota; class Gammaproteobacteria; order Steroidobacterales; genus SMWD01. The sequence continues at coordinate 7,170 of CAYNMF010000032.1, forward strand.
GCACGTTTACGCGGAAAATTCTCCGTGACATAGGCGGCCAGTGCTTCAAGGTCATCTGCCCGACCACCAACCACGGTTTGTTCGGGCAAGTTACATCCGCCGACCTGGCAATAAAAATGATCGGCAATCGGTCGTGTCGTCTCGAGATCGAGCGTCAATGCCAGCATGCCTCCATCGCCATATTCGCCCATCAGCTCGCCGCGTTTCTGGACCAGATTCAAACCATCGTTCAACGACAAGCTGCCTGCAGCCACCAGGGCACTGTATTCACCGAGGCTATGACCTGCCGCCATCAGCGGTTGAATTCCGGCACCGGCCAATTCCTCAAAAACACGCATACAGGCGATCGAATGCGTTAACAACGCGGGTTGCGTAAAACGCGTTAATCCAATTTCTCCTTTGGGATCTCCGAATGACAACTTCGCCATATCGTAACCGAGCACATCGCTGGACTCGTCATACACTTCCCGGGCCACTGAATATTCCGAATAAATATCGCTGCCCATACCCCGGTACTGGGAACCCTGGCCCGGAAATACGAACATCACTTTGCGGTCAACCATAAATACTCCCGAATCGACATGAGATACTGTTAATCCAGCATACGGGCACGCAAGGCGATGAACAAGACACCATCACGCACTCAACAGCTCGCCTTGCGCACTTCCTCACCAATGATTGAAATGCCCCGATGCACCGAATCGGCATTCTGCGAATAGCTGATTCGAATACACTCGTGCCGATGCGGCCACTCTTCGTCCAGACCCGGGAAAAAATGATGGCCCGGCACAATGTACACACCGCGTTCCTTCAGCCGCCGATACAACTCATCACAAGTAATCGACATCCCGGGCACCCACAACCAAAGGAAAAAGGCGCCCTCGGGCCGATGAATAAAATATTCACAGCCCTCAAGTGCAGAATGCATCCACGCCAGAGCCTGATCCGCACGCTCGCGGTAATACGGCCTGATAACATCCCGGCCGAGTTGAATAATTCGTCCACTTTCGACCAGATTACGAAGCAAAACCGGGCCAACGCTCGAAACTGCAAGACTCATGACGGAGTTCATGCCTGAAATTGCCTCAATGATGTCCGGATCTGCGATCACAATTCCTGTCCGGACCGCCGGTAATCCGATTTTTGAGAGGCTCATACACAGAATAACGTTGTCATCCCAAACCGGTTCAACGTCTTCAAAAATAATCCCGGGAAAAGGCACGCCGTATGCATTATCAAGAATTAACGGTACCGCGTTGGCACGCGCGATGTCGGCCAGGTGACGCACCTCTGCGTCAGTCAGAACATTACCGGTCGGGTTCGTCGGTCGAGACACACAAATCGCCGCGACATCATCGCCGACATCGAGTTGTTCAAAATCGATATGATACTTGAACAGCCTGTCATCGAGATATTCGATGGTCGGCCGGTTAGAGACAAAGAGATTCTCGGCGAGACCAAGATCCGCATAGCCCACATACTCAGGCGTCAACGGTAGCAGGATTCGTCGAAACGAACCGTCGTCAAACTCACCGGCCAAAAGGTTAAACAACTGAAAAAACCCGGCCTGGCTTCCACCGGTCAGCGCGATGTGCTCCGGGCCAAGCCGCCACCCATACTCATGCCGCAAAAGGTGCGCCAACGATGCTCTAAACCGGTCTTCGCCGGCCGGACTCGCATAATCGGCGATCATACGCCGAAATTCACGTGGATGATCTGCAATCTCTCGTGTTCGTTCCGCGAGCATCTGCAATACCGCTGGAATATGTGCAGGATTACCGCCGCCCAGCATCATGACCGGATCTTCACACGCCATTGCCGAACCGAGATCGTCCATCAACTGGCGTGCACCAGTGTGCCTCGTAAACCGGTTACCAAATTTGGAAAACTTCATGATATTCAGTGGAACGAAAAATCGGGTGTCGTCGGCGTCCGTGAAATGCGGCAGTATCCGCTCCTGCCGGATGAATAACCCGGCCTTTACACCTTCCGCTGACGCCGATCTGCGAAAGAAATCCGGGGATACCAGGTGTTTTCAGTCTTATTTCCACGCTGATCGATTTGCATCACAACTGCGTCGATCAAATACGGTCGACCTTCACGGGTCGCTGCCCGGGCGCGCTTTAACGCCTTGCTGAATTGATCCGGCGTCTCAGCCAGTTCACCGGCAATGCCAAAGCTCTTCGCCAGCCCGGTGAAATCTACAATTGGATCGCCAAGATAACCACTGATATCGCGCCATTGATCGCGCGTGTCTTTACGCGTGTACAACGGTGACCGGCTTGTAATCCGGTTACGTTCATTATCATAACTGCGATTATTGAACACCACGATAATAATCGGGATATCGTAGCGTGACGCACTCCACAGGGACTCGATTTCACCGAATAACATCGCGCCGTCGCCGACCAGGCAGGCAACCTGGCGGTCCGGCTCGGCGATTTTGACACCCTGAGCAGCAGCTATCGACCAACCCAACGCGAAACCTGTCGTCTGACCGATCACTGTTTTCCTGCCACGATCGAAGTCCATCCAGTAAAACGGCGTTCGATAATCGAGCTCCGGAACGATGATCGCATCGTCATCAAGGTTCAGATCAAGTTCGGCCGACATGCGTTCCCACGACATCGGGCTCGCATCCCAGTGCTTGCGGGCCTTTTCCTTACGTGCGACTTCGGCCCGGGCCTGCGCATCGCGCCAGGCCTCCAGTCGCGGGGCACTGATTTTCTTGAACCGCTCGGCACTGGCCATTCCCCTGATCGCATCGGTCAGATCCACAATTGTTTCCTTGATGCCGGCGGCAAGAGCAATGTCCGTCGGATAGGTCATGCCAATACCCTGGTAATCGACGCGCGCTTCAATAATCGTTGCCTTGCGTGGCGGCGGCGCCGTAAAAATTCCGGGACCCGGCATTTGGCCACCGAGATTAACAAAAACATCCGTGCCCGCCAGCGCCCTGGGCACACCAAGTCCGTGAAATCCGGCCCAAAGTGGATGACGCCAGGGAAAATCTCCGAAGACACTGTAGCCCTGGGCAACCGGAATGCCGAGCAATTCAGCCAGTTCAACGAGCTCATCCTGCGCGCCGGCTCGGGTCACTTGCGAACCGGCCGTGATCATCGGCTGTTTTGCATCAAGCAGTGCCCTGGCCGCCTGTTCGACCAGGTCCGGCTTTGGCCGCATCTCGACCGGAATCGTGAAACGTTTTTGCGGGTATACCGTGTTCTTAACGTCACGCTGTGCAAGCACATTCAGCGGAATTCGAAGATGCACCGGCCCGCCAGGCGGCGTGCTCGCCAGCTTGTAGGCACGTCGGGAAATCTCGCTCATGTGCCTGGCATCTTCGACCTTCCAGCGCCATTTCGTAAACTGGACCATGGGCTCGACCCAGTCTTCCATTTGCTGAAACATATTGCGGAACGGAATATCGGTACTCGCCCCATCGGAATACACGAGCAGCGACGAATTGTCCTTGTACGCGTTGTACAACATGTTCATCGTGCTCGGGATTGCAACACCCGGCACAAAAACAACGGCCGGAGTTCCGCTGGCCAGCTCATAACCGTGTGCCATTGCGGTCGCCTGTGACTCAACCACAGACATAATCCATTCGACACCTTCTTTTTTTGTCAGTGCATCGAAAAACGGCGACATGCCGGTGCCTGTCGTACCAAAGACATAACGAACATCGGCGGCGAGGAAAGTTTCGACGAGAATATCGGCACCGTTACCCTCGACTTTTATGCCATCGCGCGGGAACGTTTCGGGCTCATCGGCAGCGGCGGCAAGTACCGATTGGACGGCCGCAGTACTGAGTCCGAGCGCCGTCAGGCCCGCACCGAATTGGCGACGCGAAATCGCGTGATCCAGGTACTGATGCAACAGATCTCTCATACCGCCCCCGATAGGTATCCTGTCACGCGGTCATTCCGCCACGTCCCGGGCAACTTCACCCTGGTTGCGCAATCCGAACTTGCGCAGCCGAGTTCCGGCATGCAGATTCGCCGATCAACGGCCGCCGAAACTATATGACAGTCGCATGCCGATGGTCCGCGGATCAGGCAGAAACGCTGTGCTATATAACGGCAGGTCAACCTGGACTACTGCCGATGGGCTGGGCGGTTTGCTGGGCGGCTTACTAGAAACATCGATCGCGCTGCCGAGGATGAAACAGCAACCAAGTCCCGGGCCGCCGCCTACAGAACGAACGGTGTCGTTATCGAGCAGGTTGTCAATGAAGAAAATCGCATCCCAGTTATCACCCTGGAAACCCCAGCGGAAATTCATTTCCAGATAAGATTTCACGGCTAACTGGTTGGTAATTCCGGTAAAACGCTTACTCTGCCAGAATGCATCAGTCTCGAGGTACGTTCTGACCGATGCCGTCACCGGCACTGAGTATTGTACAAAGCCATTCAACGCCAGCTCAGCCGAATTTTCGAGCTTGTTGCCGCTGTAATCGATAGAACACACAACTCCGTTCGGCGTGCAGTTACCGGCTTGAGATGCCGTGGTTGCACTCGTCGAATCTATGACGAAGTCCGTGTATTCACGTGTCGGCAGCCAGGTTCCGCCCAGGGTCGTCCGCCAGTTGCCACCGAGAAATTCCGTGATTGGACTCCATTCAATACTGATTTCCGTACCCCAGACTTCTGCCGAACCGGCATTTTCGATTTTCGAAATCAGCCGGCCGGTGATCTCATTGAGCGCCGACGTCAACGCCTGTTTGTCAGTGAAGTCCTGAAAGAATACCGAACCGTTCACGATGAGCGTATTGTCGCGCCAGGATGTATTGCCGCCGATTTCCCAGACCTCCATTTTTTCGGCATCGAACTCTGCCAGTTCTCTGCTCAGACCCGATGAACCCACCGTCAGCAAACTGAATCCGCCGGGTTTGCGCGCGCGCGACCAGGACATATAAAACAGCATGTTATCGGTCGCATCCCATTCGAGCGTTATCTTCGGTGAGAACCACTCATCCGTATTGTGCAACTTGCCTACGCACCACGGGTTGAAGGTATCGGTGCCAACCGCAAGCGGCCTGCCTTTTGAGTCCAGTGCGTCGAGCGGGACCGGATTGCCGTCCTTATCGACACCCTGTGCGAGACCGTTCGCATCGAGAATCGGTACAACACTGCCGTCTTTCCATACCGGTGTCCCGTCTGTCTCCCGCTCAATGAGAATCGGGCCATCCGCGATCGAGCGATCGATGCTGGCCTGATTCTGTTGTTTGCACATCGCGTCATCCGCACCGATCCCCGGGATCGCATCGATCATGGCCTGATCACGAACGAACCGGCCGAGGTCCGTTCCATCCGGCGCTTCATCAGTCCACGGAAAGAAGGCATCGGTAAACCAGTTGCCGGCAGCCTTCCAGTCCGCAAATGGCTGGCAGCCGCGAAAGAAGATACCGCACGGATTCAACCCACCCGGCCCCCCGCTTGCACCGGGATCAAGGAATAGCGGTCCGGCCACATCAACATCTTCATGGTTATAACGACCTTCAAAACCGAGTGTCCAGTTATCGGCAAACTTAAAATCCAGCCCTCCATAGATCGAAAAGTGCTCAGTATCGCGATCGACCGGACTCGTCGGACGAAATGGAGCCCCGGCGGCCTGATACGGTGCCGCGGGAGCCGAGGTAAACCCCGTACAACCATCGTCGGCAAAGACAGGATTCAGCGCATCACCGGGCGACTGGCCCGGAGGTGGATTGGCATACAGTCGACTCGACCATATGCAATGCGAACCCGATGCCTGTGTCGTAATCGAGTTTGCATCATTCTCGACTTTCTCGTTCCAGTACAAGCCACCAAGTGTTCCGTTAAAAGGTCCATCAAAATTTGTCGTCACAAAGATATCCTGGCTGAATTGCTCCGTGACCTTGGAGTTGTCAAACGCAAACGTATTGACATTGCCATCCAGAAATTCGCCGGCAGCCGCTGACGGGAAGGCAAACACGTTCGTATCCTGCTGCTCGGTGTTATCGTCGCGTGTATAACCCGTGAGTGATTTCAGCGTCCACTGGTCTGCTTCGTAGCCCGCAACGAAAGACAGACGCACCAATTCACGATCAAACCCCTTGTAATCAACGCCTGGCGTTACCGGATTTGGAGCAAGGTTAATGCCGGGGGCACCCGCCCCGTCGATCAACGTATCACGGCCGGGAACGTTACCCACGCGAACCGGTGTGTTGTTTTCACAATGAGGGCCGCCGCCGGCCGGGATTACAAAATTGGGGGAATTAGGGTCCAGGGTCGCCGGATCTAACGTGGCAACATAGTCCGGATCCAGGAGTTGCAAACCCCGGTCCAGAAGCGCCTGGTTATTGCCCGGAATCGTCGCCAATGCAGAGATAAAGTCCGGAGCACATTCAGCAACGCCGGCTACGAATGCACCCTGCGGCGCCGGTAGCTCTGTATTAAACGGCAGGAAGACCTGGGGGCTCGGCTCGCTTTCATCATTGGTGTACTCGGCACGAAATTTAAAGGTCAAATTGTCGCCGACATCCGAGTTCAACGTCAGCGCAAGTCCGTAACCCGACCCGCCGCCGATGCGCTTGCCGGTGATCTGGTTCTTGTAAAACCCGTCTTCATCCCAATACGTGCCGTTCAGCCGGTAACCCAGTGCGTCGCCGAGTATCGGACCGCTGATTCCGCCAATCACTTCGGATTTTTGGGCACCAAACTGACCACTCCGCCCGACATCGAGTTTCAGATCACCTTCAAATTCTTTCGCCGCATCCTTCGTGATGTACTTGATCGCACCGTTGAACGCACTGCGACCGTACAAGACCATCTGCGGCCCCAGCACGACTTCGACACGATCTATATCGACCAGGCGTGTATTGAGCAGCAATGAGCCGCCGGAACTGGTGATCGCCTCACTGGACACATCAATACCGTCAACCAGCAAGGCTACATTCTGTCGTCCGCGCGTCGGTGACAGCCCGCGCACGGAGATACGCGTATCACTTTGTGCGAAAGATTCGTCAAACTGAAGGCTGGTTGAGAATCGTGCAATATCGGTCAGGTCCTTGATGCCCTTGCGCTCCATGTCCTCAGCCGTCATGGCGCTCACGGACATCGGTACGTCTTGCAGACTTTCACCTTTCTTGCGCACAGTCACGACGATTTCCTCGACCTGTGACCATGCCGACAATGACCAACTCATCGCGAGCATCAGTACCAGAGCGCCGGGCAGCGCTCGTCTCATCCATGATCCACCCATCGCGTAGTTCTCCCCCGCAAGTTGACCTGTATTTTTTAGTTGACGATATCCCATTAGCATATCACCGTTCGCACCGATTCCAAGCATCAGATACGCCGCCAGGCATTTGTCGGCGCTGAAAATCAGGGATTGCCTCCGAATAACCGGCACAATTCCGGTCAGCGGCACAATCCGCAGGTTTGCAACCTGTCCGATCCGTGCCGACAATCGAACCATTACAGACCCCGGTTGTCCGAGCATCCAGACCTAACAGTACAATCAGCCCTGCCAGACCAGAACATGACAAAAACCCGACTTGCTCTCGCCCTCGTAATCCTTGCCATTATCGGCGCGATATTCGCGCTGGGCCTCGACGACTACCTGACCCTGGCGGCATTTCGGGCTCAACAGGAAGCGATACAGTCCTTTGTCGCCGGCAACTTCGGCCCGGCTGTCACCTTGTTTTTTTTCACTTATATCGCCGTCACCGCACTTAGCATCCCGGGCGCAGTGGTTATGACTCTGATCGCCGGCGCCCTGTTCGGCCTGGCCGCCGGCACCGTTATCGTATCGTTCGCCAGCACGATCGGCGCAACGCTGGCCTTTTTGTTTGCTCGATTTTTATTCCGCGATGCCGTCGAGCGCCGTTTTGCAGGCACCGCCGCGCGCATTGCGGCCGGCATGGAAAAAGACGGCCCTTATTACCTGTTCACATTGCGCCTCGTCCCGATCTTCCCCTTTTTTGCGATTAACCTGGCGATGGCGCTGACCCGGCTCAAGGCATGGACCTTCGCCTGGGTCAGTCAGGCCGGCATGCTGGCCGGCACCGTTGTCTATGTAAATGCCGGCACACAGATCAGTCGTATCGAAAGCATGGCCGACATTGCATCGCCACAGTTGATCGGCTCATTCGTCTTACTGGGAGCATTTCCATTGGTTACCAGGAAAATTCTTGACGCCCTCGCAGCACGACGCCGACTCAAAAACTATCCCAAACCCGGGCGCTTCGACGCCAATCTAATCGTGATCGGCGCCGGATCGGCAGGGCTTGTCGCATCCTACATTGCGGCCTCGGCAAAGGCCGGGGTCATCCTGATCGAAAAAGGCGCGATGGGCGGTGACTGTCTGAATACCGGTTGCGTACCCAGTAAAGCAATCATTCGCTCTGCTTCGATCGCAGCCGACATCAGGCGCGCCGGAGAATTCGGACTGAATTCCGGAGAACTGAAAGTCGATTTCCGGAAAGTCATGCAGCGTGTACATGATGTCATTCATCGCATCGAGCCACACGATTCGGTCGAACGATTCACGGCACTGGGCGTCGAATGCATCAGCGGCGAGGCTGTTATCGACTCTCCTTATTCAGTGACCGTCAACGGCCGAACAATCACGACACGCAGCATCATCATTGCAACCGGTGGTGAGCCATTCGTACCACCCATACCCGGAATTAACAAAATCGATACCCTGACATCGGACAACCTCTGGACGCTCGATGAACTGCCTGACCGACTGGCCATTCTCGGCGGCGGACCGATTGGCTGTGAAATGGCCCAGGCCTTCAGCCGGTTGGGCAGCCAGGTCACGCTGATCGAAATGGCGCCACGCATTCTTATAAAAGAAGACGAGGATGCGGCCTCAGCCGTCACACAACGTTTTCAGAGCGAAGGTATCCGGGTCCTGACCAGTTACCGGGCCGACCGATTCACAACCGACAGCGGTCAAACCCGAATTACCTGCAAACCGGCCGATGAGAAGGATCCGTCCATGCAGGAACAGAGCGTCGTATGCGACCGTGTTCTGGTTGCAGTCGGTCGCCGGGCGAATACGGCCGGACTGGGGATCGACAAACTCGGCATCGAGATGAACCCAAACGGCACGGTTGTCGTCAACGAGTATTTGCAAGCAACCCTGCCGAATATTTTTGCCTGCGGCGATGTCGCCGGCCCCTACCAGCTCACCCATGCCGCCGGACACCAGGGGTGGTATTGCGCAATGAACGCCTTATTCGGCCGTTTCTGGAAGTTTCGTGTCAATTACACAGCCTTGCCGTGGGCTGTATTCACGGACCCGGAAGTCGCCCGGGTCGGCCTCAATGAGCAGGAAGCAGCCGAACAGGACATTGCCTGCGAAATCACGCGCTACGGTATCGACGATCTCGATCGTGCAATTGCCGACAGCGAAGCCCACGGCTTCGTCAAAGTGCTGACACCACCCGGAAGCGACAAGATTCTCGGCGTCTCAATCGTCGGGCCGCATGCCGGTGACCTGATCACTGAATTTGTTCTGGCCATGAAAAATGGTCTGGGCCTGAAAAAAATCCTGGGCACGATCCACATCTATCCAACCCTCGCCGAGGCTAACAAATTTGCCGCCGGTGAATGGCAAAAAGCCCACGTGCCAAAACGTGCAATCGATCTGTCTGCAAGGCTACTCCGCTGGATGCGCGGCTAAGCCCCCTCTGCCACCACTGTTACAAAGTGTTGCAATTTATCCGTTAATTGCGCTGAAAATTCACCACGTTCCCTCTATCCTGTTCTTATGCAGGCCAACAAGCTCAACTCGATCGACACCCGGCATGCCGTCATCGCGACTCACAACCTGTGCCGCAGCTATCCGATGGGGGATACGGTCGTCCATGCCTTGCGCGGTATCGATCTGGCCATCAACCAGGGCGAGTATGCAGCCATAATGGGGCCGTCCGGATCGGGCAAGTCGACGCTGATGAACGTGATCGGATGCCTCGACAGCCCCGACGAGGGCAGTTACGAATTGAACGGAAAACTGGTCTCCAATATGGGCGACCGGCAACTCGCCGAGGTGCGCAATAAGGAAATCGGTTTCGTCTTCCAGACGTTCAACCTGCTCAATCGCACGACGGCGCAACACAACGTCGAAATGCCGTTGATCTATGCCGGCGTATCGAGAAAACAGCGTTACGAACAGGCGATCAGCGTACTCGAAAAAGTCAGCCTGACCGACCGAATGCATCATAAGCCGGGCGAACTGTCCGGGGGGCAACGCCAGCGCGTCGCGATTGCCAGAGCGCTGGTGACATCACCTAGCCTGTTGCTCGCTGACGAACCAACCGGCAACCTCGACTCAAGCACTGCACGTGAAATCATGAATCTTTTTGACGAGTTACATGATACGGGCCATACCATCCTGCTGGTCACGCATGACGAAGACGTTGCCGATCATGCAGATCGCAAAATTCGTCTGCTTGACGGCAGAATCGAATCCGATACCAGGAAACCTGTTTAAAACAATGAAAAAAACCATCATTCTTCTGCTAATCGCGTTGAGCCTGTCGGGCTGCGAAAAGAAACAGGAAGCCGTGATCTATGACAGCGCCGAAGTCGTACGTCGGGATATTGTCGTCGCAGTCGAAGCCGCCGGCGTTATCGAGCCGTTCCTGACGGTCGAGGTCAAATCCAAGGCATCGGGTGAAATCCTCAGGATTACCGGTGAGACCGGCGACTTCTTGAAACAGGATGAATTGCTCGTCGAAATCGACAAACGATCGCCCAACAACCAGCTCGCTCAGGCCGAGGCAGAACTCGAAGCTGCAACTGCCCGCCGAACCATTGCCAAAGCACAATCAGAGCGCTCAAAGACCTTATTGAAATCCCGCACGATCAACGACGTCGACTACGAAAAAACCATACTTGAATTTGCCAATGCGAAGGCCGAAGTCATTCGCGCCCAGGTTGCGGTCGAAAATGCGCGAATTGCTCTGGATGATACCGCGGTCCGGGCGCCGATCACCGGAACTGTTATCGAGAAGTTTGTCGAACCCGGGCAGGTCATTTCATCACCGACGATGGACGTCGGCGGCGGTACATTGCTGCTCAAGATGGCGGATTTGAGCTCGGTACAAGTCAAAGCGCTCGTCGATGAAACCGATATCGGTAAAATCAAACCCGGACAATCGGTCACCGTGACGGTAACTTCATACCCGAATCAGCCTTTCGAAGGCAGTGTATCGAAAATCGAGCCAACGGCCACCGATGATCAGACCGTTACAACGTTTTCGGTGCTGATCGTGCTCAACAATGAAAGTGGACTGCTGCGACCCGGCATGAATGCCGATGTCGAAATCCGGATAGCCGAACGGCTCAACGTTGTCGCCGTGCGAACCGGGGCATTGCGCACCAACCGGGATATTCAGATATCGAGCCAGCTCCTCGGCATCTCCGAGGACGACATTCGGCAGAGCCTGGCGTCATCCGAACCCGCCTCGCCGAAATCTGCAGCGGGTAAAGACGCTACCCGATATCGTTTCGCCAGCCGATACTGGGTCTTCGTCGACAAACCCGGCATACCGGAAGCCGTCAGTATCGACACGGGATTGACGGATCTGGATTACAGCGAAGTACTGTCGGGACTGAAAGCGGGTGATCGCGTTCTGATGCTCCCCAGCTCCGGCCTGATTCAGTCACAGCAGCGTCTGCAGGCGCAAATGAGGCGCTTCACGAGCATGCCGGGCATGAACAGTAATAAAAAAGATGACAAGAAAGGATCGACCAGGGAGAAACGCTGATGTTATTCGGTGAAATGCTGCTGGTCGCCCTGCAATCAATCCGGGCCAACCTGTTTCGCGGCTTCCTGACGATGCTCGGCATCATCATCGGCGTCGGCTCGGTTATCACCATGGTCGCCCTCGGTTCCGGCGCACAACGCGCAATCGATGAACAAATCGATGCGCTCGGCGCCAGCATCCTGTCCATTCGTTCCGGTGGCTTCATGCGCCGTGGTGTCGGCAGCAGCGGTGCAACGCTGACGACTGACGATGCCGAAGCGCTGACGAAGGATGCCACATTACTGAGTGCCGTCGTTCCGGAAGTCACCCGTCAGCTGCAAGTAAAATACGGCAACAAGAACCAAAATTTGCGGATCGTCGGCACGACCCCCGACTTCGCCCAGGTCCACAGCTTCAGCATCGAACGCGGCGCAATGTTCAGCCAGTCCGATAGCTCCGCCAAACGTCGTGTCGCTGTTCTCGGCGGGGGCGTAGCGGCGAAGCTTGAAGCTTCACCAGACCAGTTACCTGGCAGCGATATCTATATTGCCGGCACGGCATTCAGGGTGGTCGGTATATTTGCCGAGAAAGGCGCAACCGGTTGGCGCAATGTCGATGAGCAGATCTGGATTCCCCTGACGACTGCCCAGCTCCGTGTTTTTGGCACCAAAGGCCTTGACGTGATCAGTGCACAAGTCGCACCCGGCACATCTGTGGAAACTGCGATTGTCGACATAGAGCGTATCATGCGTCGTGAACACCGCATCATGCCGGGTGCAAAAAATAATTTTTCAATCGGTGATCCACGTCAGTTTTTTAACGTGCGCCAGGCAGCGACCCAGGTGTTTGCCTACCTTCTCGCAAGCATCGCGAGCATCAGCCTGATCGTCGGCGGCATCGGCATCATGAACATCATGCTCGTCACGGTCACCGAAAGAACCCGGGAAATCGGAATTCGCAAAGCGCTCGGCGCCACACGCACGAACATTTTGATGCAATTTCTGATCGAAGCGATGGTCCTGTGTCTGCTCGGCGGCACCATCGGCGTGCTGCTCGGTACCGGCATTTCGGTTTTAATGACAAAAGTTGTCGGCTGGCAAATGGTCGTATCGCCTTTAGCCATCATCATTGCATTTGGATTCAGCGCCGCAATCGGCCTGTTCTTCGGCATCTGGCCCGCCCGTAAAGCCGCCAGGCTGGACCCGATAGAAGCATTAAGATACGAATAAACCGGCTTACAGCTCCATGTTTATAGCCTCAGGCTTATAGCGCCAGGGCTATCGCATCCGTCAAACGCCGCAGCTCCTCCGGCTCGATGATATACGGTGGCATCAGGTAAATAAGCCGGCCAAACGGTCGCAGCCAGACCCCCGCATCAACAAAACGTTGCTGAACCCCGGCAACATCGATCATTTCCGTACACTCAACGACGCCGATCGCACCCAGAACCCGCACATCTTTAACGGCAGGGTGATCGGCATAACGACCCAATTCCCCGGTTAATTGACGTTCAATCGCCGCAACACGCTGCTGCCAGGGACCGGATTTCAACAGTTGAAGGCTCTCGACAGCCACCGCCGCAGCCAATGGATTAGCCATGAACGTCGGTC
>CAYNMF010000033.1:0-2299 GCA_964398325.1 uncultured Chromatiaceae bacterium
TCGGGGTACGCAGGCGTGCAGTGCCGGATACGCAGTTACCCGGTGCCTGGATGACACACGAATTACTGTCACCCGGGAAAAAACCGCCCGGGGAAAGACCAAAGAAAGAACCCCGACCAAAACCCCACGCATCCATTACCCATGACCACGTTTTTCACAGATATAATTCCCCACTCAGATTTTCTATTAGTAACCCCGGCACCACCCTGAAGTACCGGCCTGCCAGAGAAGACTTACATGCGCGCAACGGCCATTGCTCATCCAAATGTTGCCCTGATCAAGTATTGGGGCAAGAGCGATGTCGTGGAGAATTTACCGGCTGTCGGTTCATTGTCGGTAACGTTGGGTGCGCTTTGTACGGAGACGACGGTTGAATTCGATGCGGCGCTTAAGCAGGACGTGCTGGTGTTGAATGGTTGCGAGCAGCCGCTTGAGCAGGGGCGTCTGACGGCGTGTTTGGACGCGTTGCGGTCGTTGGCCGATAGTGATGAGTATGCGACGGTGATATCGGGCAATGATTTTCCGACCGGTGCCGGGCTGGCCTCGTCTGCATCCGGTTATGCGGCCCTCGTCACTGCCGCATCCGCTGCGTTGGGTCTCGATCGGCACGAGTCGTGGCCAGGACGGAAAATCATAGATGTGGCACGCATCGGTTCCGGGTCTGCGCCGCGCTCGTTGTTTGGCGGTATCGCGCTGCTTGAGTTGGATAAGGATGGTACGAATTGTCGCCAGTTGACGACACCGGCCGAATGGATGTTGTCGGCGGTCGTTGCCGTGACGACCGAAAGCAGGAAAGACATCACGTCGCGTGATGGCATGGAGCAGAGTCGACTGACCTCTCCTTTTTATGAGTCGTGGATTCACGGTCATGCTGATGACCTCGATGCAGGCGTTGCTCACGTTGCAGCACGTGATTTTTTCGCACTGGCCGAGTTGTCCGAACATAATTGTTTAAAAATGCACTCGGTCATGATGACCACGCGCCCCGCGTTGTTGTATTGGTCGCCGGCCACGCTTGCCTGTATGCAAAAGGTGACATCGTTACGTGCGGACGGGGTTCCGGTATTTTTTACGGTGGATGCCGGACCGCAGGTCAAGGCGGTTTGTTTGCCCGAGGCTCTGGCCACCGTCACGGCGGCATTGCACGATGTACCTGGAGTGTTGCGTATCATTGCCGGTGAACTGGGGGAAGGCGCCCGCGTCGTCGGAGCCGGATCATCGAAGTCTTGAGTTGCAATGACTGAGACATCGGCACCAGGGAAGCTCGTCGTGGTCGGCGAATATGCCGTTCTTGATGGTGCGCCCGCAATCGTGGCTGCCATTGATGTGCGGGCACGCGCAAAGGTTGTTGCGATATCGGGTGCGGAGAGCATCTTTTTCGATGCGGCGAGCGGTCGGGCATTTTATTTTGTCGTCGACGGCAGCACCGGGCTGCGCTGGGTCGGTGAACGCCCCGATGCTAATGGTGAAATTCTGGAAGCGGTTATTTCAGCCTGTATTGAATATCCGATGTTGTTTGATGACGGACCGTCATTTCGTGTCAGCATGAACTCCGATGCATTTTTTACCCGCATCGATGGCCGCTGGACCAAGCTTGGTGTCGGATCGAGTGCGGCCGTGCTCGTTTCGCTGGTCGGGGCTCTCGTGGCGGAATTGAACCTGGGAATGCCGACTGAAAAACTGCTTGCTGTTTGTCACGCCGCACATCGTCAGTTTCAGGGTGGCCGTGGCAGTGGTGCCGATGTTGCGCTTGCCGTGCACGGCGGGGTCGCCGTTGTGCGACGTGAAGATGATTCCAGGGCCGTCAACGCGACTGCTTGTGGTTGGCTGAGCGGTTTGTCAGCTCTGCCGATCTGGAGTGGAACCAGCGCATCGACTCCGCAATTATTGAAGTGTCTGGAGGAATTCAGACGTAACAACCCGGATGTGTACCGGCGTCATTTTCGACGTCTGCAAGCCTTGTCCGAGCAGGCCTGCCTGGCCTGGTCCGAAAGTTCGGTCAGCGATGTTCTGAACGCGCTGGCGGATTACGACGAGACGCTGCGGGCTCTTGATGACGTTGCACAGATTGGTATCAGCACGGAATCGCACGAACGGATCAGGCGGATGGTTGAACGACGTGGGGCAGTCTACAAAACATCCGGGGCGGGTGGCGGTGATTTTGGTCTTGCGTTGACCGATTCGGCTGAGATATTAAAGGGCGTACGCGCCGACTGTCTCGAGAACGGGTTCGAGGTGCTGGACAAGACTTTTGGGGTTGAGGGGCTGACGGTGACCTGAGGTGCTGCGTGTCCGGTTA
>CAYNMF010000033.1:2399-20395 GCA_964398325.1 uncultured Chromatiaceae bacterium
TGGATATAAAGATAGTACTCGATGCCCGCATCCTGAAAGGCTGCATTTCGCTCCGACCCCACCCGGTCGATAACAAATTCGGCTTTCGGCGAATAATTCAGTTCATTCGGCGCTGCACTGTTGTGCAGGGCGAGATACTGGTCATGAGAAAGATCGATGCTGGGTTCCAACGCCGCATCAAAATTGATATTCGATACGGCGCGCCTCCAGCCGGGCACCATGCGCATCGGTATCGCATCTGCGGCGTCACCGCTACCGTAACCGATCAGCAGGATTTCTTCATCGGCCAGTTCGATGTCCTGCTCCCGGGCCTCCTCTAGACCGGCGGCCAGCCAGGCGGGTAATGCGGCCGTATACAGATTGCCGAGTTCGAGCATTCGGGCTGCACCCAGGGTGATCTTGGCACTCAGTTCACATGCGAAAGAGCCCATGTGCCTGAATGATCGTAAGGCCTTGAGGCAGAGCGGAAAGACTTCATCACTGATGCGTTCCCGGACTGCGAAATTGACGAAATTGGGGGCCGAATTGATTTCCTGCAGCAGCGCTTCGGGTGATATATCGCCCAGTGTGCAGATTTCCTCCAGCTGATTTTGATCGGCATCGTCGCCGCTGGCCAGTGCGAACAGATAGGCCATGCCGAGTCCGGTTTCAGGCATGCGCTGGTAAGGGCGATGCATGAAAACAGCTTTGGGCGAGCGCAGATGATCAATCGGCTTGCCGCCGCGTTTTTGGCTCATGTCCTTGAGCGCCTGTTGCATCTCATCGACATAACAGCTCGTCGAATACTTACCGTTGAAAACCGGGATATCGACAAATTCAGGGCTCGCATCTGTGCCGTTGCGGTTGATCAGGGGTTTGCGAAAATCGACGCTGCGATAGTCCGATGCCGTGCCGGCATCGCGCAGATCGATCGTTGCAATGCTCGGATTGCAGTTTAGCAACATCGCTATTGCGCCGGCTCCCTGGGTGGGCTCGCCGCTGCTGCCGCGTTCATACAAGGCCTTGTCAGCGCATACGACGATCGCGAGTGAGTCGTGACCGTCGGTGTTGAGAAACCGAAGTGCATTTTTCAGGCCATAAACACCACCCAGACAGGCATGTTTGAATTCCGGGACCTCGCAGTTGCGTGACATTGGCGGCAGACCCAGCCCCTTGAGCGCCGCATCTACCATGCCCTTGACGATAATGGCACCGGCCGAGTTATCAGTGCTCGATTCAGTGCCGAGTCCCAGGTAGCGCACTCTTCCGGGGTCGACATCATTTTGTTGAATCAGACGGAGGACCGCGTTGGCGGCCATCGTGTAAATACTTTGACGAGGGCCCAGCAGACGAAACCCGGTACCGACAACCTTACGAATTTTATCCCAGTCGGCACCGGTCCATTCGCACCATCGCTGCAAATCCACCCTGTAGGGCGGCAGGTAGAGCGCAATGCCGCTTAGGCCTGTCGTTATTGTTGTCATATAGCGTGTATCAGAGCAGCGTGCCAGTGTCCGGTCGTGGTCAACCGTTATGGTTGGGTGACCGGTGTGCAGGACGGTCCAATCATTATTCTACCGTGATTGTGACGATCTCCGACATCACGGGTGGTTGATGCGGAATGTGATTGCCGTCGCCGAGCACAAGTTGCAGCGTATGTTGACCCGGTTCGAGCTCAATCACCGTTTCAGTCTGTCCTTTGCCGAAGTGCCGGTGGTTGGCATCGCCGGGAATGGGCTGGTCGGGATTTTCAAGTGCGGCATCAATCAATAAATGGTGGTGGCCCGAGTTGTCGGTAAATTGACCGGCCGGTGCTACAGCCATCCCGCTGATGCCGAATTTGACGGTGACCGGGGAAGTGACGGTCGAGCCATTGAGCGGGCTGATAATAAAGACAGACGCGCCCGGTGCTGAAGTGGATCGAACCATCGTGCCTGACGCTGCTGAATCGGGTGTTTTATTGCTATCTGCCGTGGCACCGTCTGTAGTCTGTTCACTGCCGCCGCAGCCGGCCAAAAGCAGGATGAATAGAGCAATAAGGATACTTGCCGAACGTGCGTTCACTTCTTTATCTCCATTGGGGTGCAGACACGGAATCTTAACCGACCCCGGCCGGAGTGTCATGGATCGGGCCGTTTCAGGTGGTGCCGGCGCTCAGTTCTTCGGAGGCGAAATCATCGACTTCGATCAGTGCCATGATCTGTTCGTCGAGTGCCCTGAGCTGCGTAGCCTCATCAGCTGTGAGTACACCGGCACTTTCGGCCTGTTCGATTCTCTCGAGCGGGCCTTCGGCATCGATGACGCCGGCATGCCGTGCATCCCGGAGCTTGGTTTCGAGCGGTGACGCGGCTTCGGCGGCTTCGAGCGCCTCCTGCAACAGGCCGAGCGGGTTACCCGGTTCGGTTGTCGTATAGATGCCGGCACACAGGCGTTCACGTGCTTCAGTCGGGTAGGTAATGAGCTCGACGATTTTCCGGGACAGGTCATCAGACGGCGCCGAATACGTACGCCCGCGCGGAAAAATCATCAGGCGAAGTCCGGTGGCGATGAGACGATTGGGAAAATTGCGCAGAAAGCCATGCAACTGTTCTTGTGCCTGATACAACAGGCTGCGGCAGGCCCATTCGACGATCGGCAGATCATCGTCCGGGCGCCCCTGATTTTCGTAATGCTTTAACACCATGCTGGCCAGATACATCGAACTGAACACATCGCCGAGTCGGGCTGAAAGGCTCTCGCGCCGTTTCAGTTCGCCACCCAGGTTCAGCATTGCAAAGTCGGAAGCAAGTGCGAACGCGGCACTGTACCGATTAATGTGCTGGTAAAAGCGCGAAACCGGCCCCGATTGTGGTGTCAGACTGAACTTTGCCTGGGTCATGGCGAGCACGAATGAGCGTGCCGCGTTGCTGAAGGCATAACCGATGTGGCCAAACAGAGCCCGGTCAAAATCGGCCAAACCCTGTTCATGGTTGTCGTTGGCCGCCGCTTCCATCTCTTTGAGTACAAACGGATGGCAACGAATTGCACCCTGACCATAAATAATGAGGCTGCGTGTCAGGATGTTCGCCCCCTCGACCGTGATGGCGATCGGAATGGCCTGATAGCCTCGGCCGAGATAATTCTTCGGGCCGAGCATGATGCCTTTGCCACCGTGTACATCCATCGCATCGTCGGCAACCATCCGGCCTGTCTCGGTGCAGTGATATTTCAGAATCGCTGACGGAACGGCGGGTTTCTCACCGCGTCCGATAGCCGCGCACGTAACCGAGAGAGCAGCGTTGACCATGTAAGTGCGACCGGCCATGCGTGCCAGTACTTCGCCGATGCCTTCAAAACGGCTGATCGGCAGATTGAACTGTTTGCGAATCCGTGTATAGGCACCCGAACCATAGACGGCCGCCCGTGCTCCACCGCTCGCATTTGCGGGCAGAACGATGGAGCGACCGGCGGCAAGTTGCTCGACGAGCATACGCCAGCCCTGACCGGCACGCTCCGGACCCCCGATGATGCTATCGAGTGGAACGAAAACATCCTTACCGCGCGTCGGACCGTTTTGGAACGGAATATTGAGCGGAAAATGTCGCCGACCGATTTCGACGCCGTCAGTGTCGGTCGGGATCAGTGCGGCCGTAATGCCATATTCATCACGATCGCCCATCAGGTGCTCGGGATCGTACAGCTTGAACGCAAGGCCGAGTATGGTCGCAATTGGTGCCAGCGTGATGTAACGCTTATTCCAGTTCAATCGGATACCGACGATTTCTTCGCCATTGTAGGTGCCCTTGCAGACGACTCCTGTGTCGGGGATTGTCGATGCATCAGAACCGACACGCGGTCCGGTCAGCGCAAAGCACGGTATCTCCTCGCCGCTAGCGAGTCTTGGCAGATAGCGGTCCTGCTGTTCCCTGGTGCCATAGTGGAGCAACAGTTCGGCCGGTCCGAGTGAGTTGGGTACGCCGATCGTCGATGCTACTACGACACAGCGGCTTGACAGTTTGGCCAGCACCGAGGCGACGGCGAAGGGTGAAAACTCCAGTCCGCCATAGTTCTTCGGGATGATCATCGCAAAGAACCGGTGTTCCTTGATGAAAGCCCATACTTCGGGTGGTATGTCGGCCAGTTCATGTGTGATCTGCCAGTCGTTGGCAATACGGCACAGTTCTTCGGTCGGGCCGTCAATAAAAGCCTGTTCTTCTTTCGTCAGCTTCGCTGCCGGTAGCGCCGTCAAAATGCTCCAGTTCGGCCGGCCACTGAACAATTCGCCATCCCACCATACAGTGCCGGCTTCGAGGGCTTCACGTTCGGTATCGGAAATCTGCGGCAGAATTGCCCGATAAATCTTGAGCAGCGGAGCAGATATTCTTTCACGTCGAAAATTTGGCAAATTGATCAGGACAAGACCGGCAAAACCGAGCCACAAAATCAGCATCCATAACCAATGACCGATTCCGAACAGGCTGTATGCCAGCAGAGAAAATCCGAGCACAATCGTAGCTGTCGTCAGATCGACACGTCGATAAGCCAGCGCCAGGGCGACCGCGACAAAGGCAGCCAGCCAAAGAAGAGAAAGCAGAGCAGTGGTTAACATAGCAGTACCCGGTAAATACAGGACGGTGCCGGTATTGTTTTTATTGAATCACGTAATATGACAATGGTTGCAGGACATTAGTGCCGGCATATCAAAATAAAAATTCAGCTAATTCAAAGACAACCACGATAAGGTCTTCAGTTTTACAGCAGATCGGCGATCGCGTCACGTTCCTCGCGCAATTCAGCTTCAGTCGCGTCCATGCGCTCGCGGCTGAAGTCACTGATGTCGAGCCCCTGGACTATTTCATATTTACCCTGGCTGCATCGACACGGATAAGAATAAATGATCCCGGGTTCGATTCCGTAACTGCCGTCAGCCGGAATGGCCATGCTGACCCAGTCATCGCCCGGTGTGCCAAGCGCCCAGTCGCGTATGTGATCGATGGCCGATGAGGCGGCAGAGGCCGCACTTGAAAGGCCGCGGGCCTTGATGATCGCGGCACCTCGTTGTTGCACCGTCGGAATAAAGTCGTTGACGACCCATTGTTCATCAATGAGGTCTGTGGCTTCGCGGTCGCCAACTGTGACCTGGCTGATATCCGGATATTGTGTCGCCGAGTGGTTGCCCCAGATGGTCATATGTTTGATCTGGTTGACATGACTGCCGGTTTTGCTCGCCAGTTGAGCCAGGGAACGATTATGATCCAGCCGGGTCATTGCCGTGAAGTTTGCCGGGTTCAGATCCGGTGCATTCTGCTGGGCAATCAATGAATTCGTATTGGCCGGGTTGCCGACGACAAGTACCTTGACGTCACGGCTGGCATTTTCGTTCAGCGATTTGCCCTGAACTGAAAAAATTGCCGCGTTACCTTTCAACAGATCGGCACGTTCCATGCCCGGACCACGGGGTTTGGCACCGACGAGCAAGGCATAATCCGCATCCTTGAATGCCACATCAGGTTGATCGGTGACCACGATACCCTGCAGTGTGGGGAACGCGCAGTCTTCCAGTTCCATTGCAACGCCCTTTAGCGCATCAATCGCCGGCGGAATTTCCAGAAGTTGCAATATAACCGGCTGGTTGGCTCCCAGTAGTTGGCCGGAAGCGATTCGAAAAGCGAGTTGATAGCCAATCTGGCCGGCGGCACCGGTAATTGTGACTCTGGCGGCTTGTGTCATGACTTGTTCCTGTTCGTTTGGAGCATTGTTTGTCCGGGAGACCCGGCAGACGGGGCCGGGATTTTATCCCGCAGGTGACGGTTTGTCTAAGTCGGAAAACCCCTACTGAGCGGATAGTGCCGTCAGGGATTGGCCTCTTTAAACGTGCGAACCTGTTCGTTAAATTTTGCGGCAACAGATTCCATGGCATCGATGGCTGTAATACGCCTTTGAGCGTGCAATCGTTCGTCTTCGTCGCTTGCCTGGGCTGTTTGAGTGATGTCTTCCTGTTCAAGGCATTCGAGATAGGCTTCCATTTCAGCCATGTATTCTTTGACAAACGTCTGACTGTCACGCATCTCCTCGTAAGTTGAGGTCGCGCCATCAGGAATGACCACATCCGCCGGGTAAGTACATTCTGCCTGTAATTCGGATGCCGCGATGGCGGCGAGGCCGGCAATCAATAGTTGGCTGACTCTTCGCATGCGTAGTATTCCTCGGACGGCGAGACCGCAACCGGAATAGTGACCAGTTGTTTGAAGCAGGGGTCCGTGACACGGACATTAAAGCGCTTCGCCGCACTTATTGTTGTTGCGCGATTATGCCCCAGCTATAAACGAATTTGCCAACGATTGGCGTGTCGGTTGATAAAAATTATACACTGAAAGTTGTTAAGTAGTTGAAAATAAAATAGAAAAAAATTCTATTAGCCAAAGAGACTTTGGTGAGAAAGTCGGCCATTTCGTTCGGTTCTTAAGAGCGCCAAATAATGATCTGCATCCATAGGGTTGCCGAATAGCAGTCCCTGTACATGGTCGCAATTGAGTGCTTTGAGTTGACGCAGTTGAAATTCAGATTCGACCCCTTCTGCAATCACATCCATATCCATACTGTGCGCCAGGTCTATAATTGCCGAGATGATTTTTTCGCCATCTTTGCTGGTGCGCATATCGTGCACGAAAGATTGGTCAATTTTCAGTGTGCTGATCGGAAATTGCTGCAGAGCGCTGAGCGACGAATAACCTGTGCCGAAATCATCGATGGACAGCGTCATCCCCAGATCATGCAGCTGATTGAGCAACGAAATGGTGTGCTCAGTATCGTTCATCAATGTGCTTTCCGTAATTTCGAGTTCCAGGCAGGATGGATCGATGTGGTGGTGGTCGAGAATTGCCTTTATACGTCGCGGAAAGTTTGGCTGGGCCAGTTGCTTCAGGGATAGATTGATCGCTATTCGGCCGGGTGTCTGAAACTCATTTTGCCACTGCCGCAAATCACTGCAGACCTTATCGATGACCCATTCGCCAATTTCGATAATCAGATTCGTTTCTTCAGCGAGTGGAATAAACTCAGACGGCAGCACCAGACCTCTTTCCGATAGTTCCCAGCGTACAAGTGCTTCCGCACCGGATACCTGGCCACTTTTCGTGTTTATTTTCGGTTGGTAGTGAATCAGCAGTTCATTGAGTTCATATGAACGACGTAACTTGCTCTTGAGCATGAGCCGATCAACTTCTTCTGCATTCATCTGTGCATCGAAGAATTCGAATGAACTTCCCGGTATTCTTTTTGCACGGTAAAGCGCAGCATCGGCACTGCGGATCAGATCGATAACATTGTCTGCATCTTTAGGATAACAGGCAATGCCTATGCTCAATGCAGTATGAATTTCATGGCCCTGAATGATCAGCATTCGGGTCAGTTCCGCGAGCATGTGTCGGGCAGTGGACTGGATATAGGCGGCCAGGCTTTCTCTGGGACCGTCCCATTCGATTGCAGCGGCAAATTCATCGCCGGCCAAACGACCGATGATGGCTTTTTCGGGCAAAAGTTTGGTCAGTCGGTTAGCGATGGATTCCAGGCAAGTGTCTCCGGCGGCATGCCCAAACGTATCGTTTATGTCTTTGAAGCGATCAATGTCCAGATAGAACATCGCGATCTGTTGATTCCTGCGCTGCGCACGTGCGATACCGCGCTGTAACAGGTGGTGAAATTGCATGCGGTTGGACAGTTTCGTCAGCGTGTCGATCCGCGCCAGGTAACGAATCCGCTGTTCCGTGACTTTACGTTCGGAAATATTGCGTGTTGCAACGATGTACCCGGCGAAAGAAAACAGGTCTGCATCCAGTCGCGACGTAGTGTAGGAAACAGGGATCCTGTTTCCTCGTCGGGTGACAAAGATCGTTTCGACCGGGCGTTTTTCGTCACTCAGTCTGAATTCATTGCGGTGTTCGGCGGCAATCAGGGCTCGAATAGGTTGCTTGTATAGCTCATTGCTCGAATAGACGAGCATTTGTGATGCCGATTCATTGAGACGAATGATATTGCCGTCCAGATCAGTCAGCACGACAGAATCGTTCATCGCATCGAGCAGGAGATCAAGTTGAAACTCCGAGGCTTCCGCGGTATCCAGGCGTTCCCCTATGTGTTCCAGCAATTCTTCAAGTTCTATTCTGGCCGTGTCTGCAGAAGGTGCATCGGCCAGTTTCTCATTCGGTGCGGCCAGTTCGAGTGCCCGAGCTGTAACGGCCGCTAAAGATCTTGCCTGTCTATGCACCAGAAATGTTGCGATAGCTGCAGCCCCCGTAACGCCGAGCATCAGGGCAATGACTCCGGGTGATCGTTCGTCCGTCAACAGGATATAAAACGCCACCGCAACGATTGATATCACCACTGTCATGAGCAGGATGACAATCAGATGCGGGTTGTGCAGTCGCTTGGGTGACATCATGAAAATCCAGTTGGCGTCGACAATCCCCTTGCCGCGAACCGGTTCAGCTGCGGCCGGTTACCGGCGGACCAGGCCGCAGTCCGGGGTACCAGACAGCCGGGTAATATTTCTTCTTATTCGGGCCCCGTTTCGGCAGCCTTTTATATTAATGGTATATTAACAGACTCATCTGCCAGTGACAGCTCTACAAGTCCTCAGAAGCTTCGCATCCACCTGGAAAATACCGCCAGACTCAAGTGTGACGCTGCGTCTGGTCCCGACACCGGACCCGCTATAGAATCAGTGAATTGATTGCACCGGATCTACCGAGCAATGACCGAATCTGTGTTGAAATGTGCCTTGATTGTTGATGATTCGCAGACTGCGCGTCGGGTACTCGGCAAGGTGCTCGAACAGCACCGTATTCGGGTTGAGATGGCTGAATCAGCTGAAGAGGCGCTGGATTATCTGACCGAATCTCGTCCCGATGTAATTTTCATGGATCACCTGATGCCCGGAATGGACGGTTTTCAGGCCGTGCGCGCGATTAAAAATAACCCGGCAACTGCGACCATCCCGATCATGATGTATACGTCACAAGCCGGCGAATTATATGTCGGACAGGCCAGGGCGCTCGGGGCGGTTGGCGTATTGCCCAAACAGATCAAACCCGTGCAGGTCGCCGATACGCTGAAGTCGCTCAATCTTATTGAGTTGCCCGTGATTGAGTCCGACTCGTCAAAAGTAGCGGAGGAAACGGCCGTTATTCCGGAGGCGGACGTCGACCAGACGCTGGCCGACGTCGAACGCATGATGGAACCGGCTGACTGGGGCGAGCTGCATACCTGGTTCGAGCAAATGCTGCATCACCACCAGGATGCGTTACGTATGGATATCGAATCCAGTGTCGCGCGACTGTTAAAGGAATCGGGTGCCAAGCAGGATCATTCATCCACCGAACCGCAAACAGGTATCTTTGGTAAAGAACTTTCAGCATTGCGGGGGCTGAATGCGACGACGCTGCTGGTTGTCGGATTGTCGTTGTTTGCCGCGACTTTTTTCTGGCTGTATCTCAATACTCAGGAAGCCTGGCGGGCCATTTATGACCAGAACGTTCAGTTACTCAGTACAATCGATGCCGAACGGGCAGCACTACGCACGGGCAGCCGTGCTGACGTGACCGGCGAGTTTGCGTCGACGGCGATTAATATGCGTACCACTGTCAGAGATCTGGAATGGCAGGCAAACAATAACGCAAGCTATGGTCCCGGTGATATTCCGTTTGGTGATCAGCGACTCGAAGTTATTGACCGGCTGGTCGGCAATCTGCGTGCCGTGGGTTTTACAGGTATTGTGCAGCTCGACAGTTATGTCGGGGATTTCTGCTATATGCAGACGGGTGACGGCAGCTGGTTACCGGGTACGGCGGATCAGCCGATAAGCAGCTGTGACAAGATTGGTCTGGGCCCGGAAAATGCGCTCGCGCAATCTGCTAAACAATCAGTGGCGTTTGCCAATTATGTTGCCGCACTCGACGGCGATGAGGCGGCAAATATTCACATTTTTGTCAACCCGCTTGGTAACTCGAACCCGATTGTCCCCTATCCGGATCGCTCATCCGAAAACACGGTTGGCGAGTGGAACCGGATCGCACAACAGAACAATCGTGTACAGGTTCGATTGATTACCGACGAATGGATCGACCGACAGTCCGCCGATCTGTTTTGATGGATTCGTTTGTTCCGCCGCAGTTACTGCGCAGCCGACATCTGCAATCTATTCTCGGTAGTGCAGGATTGCGCCGAAGATTCGTGCAACGTGCCGCACACGGCCTGCAAGCCATGTCCCGAAATGAGATTGTCGACTGTGGTGATGACGTCCGGTTGCTCTGCCAGTTTCCCCCGCCGCAATCGGACCGGTTCAAGCGCGTCGCCGTATTCATTCACGGTTGGGAAGGGAGCGCCAACTCGACCTACCTGCTATCGGCTGCGACAAGGTTGTGGAATGAGGGTTACCGCATTGTTCGGATCAATCTGCGTGATCACGGTGACTCGCATTATTTAAACGAAGCACTCTTTCATTCGTGCCGCCTTGACGAGGTAATCGGTGCCGTGCGTCATGTTCAGCAGAGATTTGTAGATGAGCAACTGTATCTGTGCGGTTTTTCACTGGGGGGGAATTTTGCCTTGCGCATCGCTGCCAGGGCCGTTGATGCGGATTTCAACATCAATAATGTAGTGGCTATTTGCCCGGTGCTGGATCCGGCACAGACCCTGGTGGCACTGGACAGCGGGTCGGCCTTATATCGATATTATTTCCTTAGAAAATGGCGCACGTCGCTGGAGAAAAAGAAAGCAGCTTTCCCGTGTCTTTATGATTTCTCGCGACTGGAGCGATTCAATACGCTCACCGAGATGACCGACTATTTTGTCAGGTACTACACCGAATACCCGAATTTATCCGAATATCTGCACGGCTATGCGCTGACAGACGGCCGATTGCGCCACCTGCGAACGCCTGCACGCATTCTGCTCGCCGACGATGATCCGGTTATTCCCGTTGCTGACATAGATCGGATTGCGGCCACGGATGAACTGCAGGTCGTTCGGAGTCGTTACGGAGGGCACTGTGGATTCATCGGCGGCTACAACCTGCACGGTCTGGCCGATAGTTTTATCGTCGAATCATTTAATGCCGGTTCGTATCAGGAATCGTGATAACCGTAACCGAGATGTCGGATTGTGGTCACGATACCGTTCTCGAATCGAATTATGCGCATCAGTCGGTGTGGCCCGAAGTTGTATGTCCACTCTTCAACAATCACCTCGACAGTTGAGCGATCCGTAACGAGCAGCTCTCGCTCGAGTGGTAACGGGTTTGGTCGATTCGAGCCTGAACTCAGGCGGGTCCGCGGAAAACCACTGCGATAAATCGAATGAATCCGGACACCGGTCGGTTCTCCGCAGAATTTCAACACCTTGCTCTGATGGGTGCCCTCGTTGACGAGTTTTCCGCCGCAACGAAGCGCCATGGCGGGTGCGGAGATGACCAGCAAAAGGGACAACAGGGCGGAACGAAGAAATATTATGCGTGTATTTCCCGATATCATGGCATTATGTTTCTCGTGCCAGGCATTTTGACGCTGATTGCCTATTTTGGGCTATCCAACCTGAATGACAGATGAACAGAGAGTCAGCCCGCTCCTGAGACGGCGTGGCCGGCAGGTTTTCTTGCGACAGTTTTCGGAAACGATTCGTGACAGATATATTATCGATGCGCCTGCAACGCCTGTCTGCGCATCAAAAAGACAGCCTGTTCGACACCAGCCGGATTGGTATCGAGAAAGAATGCCTGCGGGTTACCGTTGATGGCGCGATCGCTCAAACGCCACATCCATTGGCGCTTGGATCTGCGCTGGAACACCGTTTTATCACGACTGATTATTCTGAAGCCTTGCTTGAATTTGTAACGCCTCCGGGCACGACTTCGTGGGAGCCTCTTCAGTTTTTATGCGATCTGCACCAATTTACGCATGCTGCGATTGGTGACGAAATTCTGTGGCCGATGAGCATGCCATGCCTGATTCAGTCCGATGCCGATGTGCCGATTGCACGCTATGGCAGCTCTAATGTAGGCAAAATGAAAACTGTCTATCGACGCGGTCTGGGGTATCGGTACGGACGTCGGATGCAGGCGATTGCCGGCATTCATTTTAATTATTCACCACCCGATTCATTCTGGCCCCTGTTCCGGGAATTGGAAGGTTCGGATGATGATCTCGTACAGTTTCGATCAGCTGTGTATATGGCGCTGATTCGTAATGTCAGGCGTTTTGGCTGGTTATTGTCATATCTTTTCGGTGCTTCGCCGGCCGTCACCAGACCCTTTTCCGATATGGGGAATGTGGGCCTTGAGATATTGAGTCCGGACACGCTTTATGCGCCTTACGCAACATCGCTCCGTATGAGCGATATCGGCTATCAACATTCGAATCAGGCGGCGATCAGCGTATCGGCTAATAGTATCGATGAATATATCGAAGGACTGAATCGGGCGATCCACACTCCGTGTGAAAACTATAAGCGGATTGGGATCAAAAATGGCGATGAATATCGTCAATTGAATGCCAATATTCTGCAAATCGAGAATGAATACTACGGTTCGATCCGGCCGAAGCGGGTGGCACATAGCGGGGAACGACCGACCAGCGCTTTGCAACGTGGCGGTGTGGAGTATGTCGAATTACGTTCGATTGATGTCAGTCCGTTCGATCCTGTTGGCGTTAACCAGGATCAAATCCGATTCCTCGAATGCTTCCTTGTTTATTGCCTGCTCGAGGACAGCCCGTCGATCGAAGCGGCGGAGCTGCGCATTAATGCGGACAATCATGCGGCGGTGGCGGCGCAGGGTCGACGACCCGGGTTGCAGCTGCAGCGCCCGGATGGTCCGATTGATCTGGCTGACTGGTCGCAACAGATTTGTGAACGGATTCTTTATGTTGCCCGATTTATGGATCCGGATCAGTCCGGCGGAATGGCGGCAGCCGTGGAACAACAGATGCGGCTGATTGACGATCCGACGCTAACGCCATCGGCACGAATGATCGCTGAAATTAAAGAGACCGGAGACTCCTTTCCGGATTATGCGATGATGATCGGCCGTAATTTTTCCGAATATTTTCGTGCGATGGACCCGGCGCTGAATGCAAACTGGGCATTGCTTGTTAATGAGAGCGGGGATTCACTCGAACGTCAGGCCGTAACGCAAGCTTCGGATACGTTGAGCTTTGATCAGTATGTGGCCAAATGTTGCGCCTGAAGGCCCCGGATCAGGGTTTCAGGTCAGCGCTGCCGTAGCGAGTTCTTTGAAATCGATGCCCGTATCCGCCAGTATTTCCGGTTCGAGTCGCGCACCTTGTGTAATAAGTTTTTTCGAGAGCATGAATTCCCGTCCGCTGTTTACGGCATCGACGGCAATCAGCAAATCGCCTTTCATGTAGAACGCCGCGAACGATCGGTCTGCGAAATCTCCGCGAATAATGACCTGATCGTGACCGCCCGACAGCCCGACGATCTGGAGTTTCAGGTCGTATTGATCTGACCAGAACCAGGGTATTTGATTATATGGCTTGAGTATGCCGCACAATGTCGCTGCAGCGGTTTTGGCCTGTTCCTGTGCGTTGTGCACGGACTCCAGCCGCAGTCGGCGGCCAAGCAGATGGTTCGGGTGATTTGTGCAATCGCCGATTGCCAGGATATGCGGATCGCTCGTTCGGCAGCAATCATCGACGACGATGCCATTATTACATTCGAGTCCTGCATCTTCGGCAATATCGGTGGTTGGCAGAATGCCGATACCGGCAATAATCAGGTCGGCCGGCAGCACCGTTCCGTCGGCTCCGCGCAGTGCCTCGACCCGGCCATCACCGATTATTTCAGACTGCGGATCGCGGTTGCACAAAATTTTGACACCGGCATCACGGTGGACCTGGTCGAAAAATGCCGAAACTTCTGGAGCCAG
Source organism: uncultured Chromatiaceae bacterium (assembly GCA_964398325.1). GTDB lineage: Bacteria > Pseudomonadota > Gammaproteobacteria > Steroidobacterales > SMWD01. The sequence continues at coordinate 16,297 of CAYNMF010000033.1, forward strand.
TGCGCGTGACATGATGCGGTCGGCCGATTCGACAACGGTGGTGTCGAGACCGCGCGTAATGGCCACAGCAGCAGTTTCCATGCCGATATAGCCGGCGCCGATCATGATCAGTCGGGTGCCGGGGTTGAAGTGTTTCTGAATTTGATGGATATCCTCGATCGCACGCACGTAATGAACGCCCTTGAGATCATGGCCAGGAATGTGCAATTTGCGTACGTGGCTTCCGGTGGCCAGCACGAGACAGTGATAACTTTCTTTCTTACCGTCGCTCAGAGTCACGGTTTTGTCGTTGCGGTCTATTTTCTCAACACGCGTAGACAAACGAACGTCGATGTTATGTTCATCATAAAATTTCTGATGACGAACATACATCCGGTCGAGTTCGAGTTCACCGGCCAGGTACTTTTTCGATAGCGGCGGTCGCTGGTAAGGAAGATAAGGCTCTTCACCGACTATGATGATGCGGCCCGCAAAGCCATTCTGTCGCAAAGACACGGCAGCCTGACCGGCAGCGTGACCAGCTCCGGCGATAATAATTGAATCAGGCATATGGAAAATTCTTTTCTGATCGTTTGCAGCATTATACTTGAGGAATAATGGAGAAATTAATGGTCAAAGCAATCATGGTGGATCAGTTCGGTGGTCCGGAGGTTCTGCAGTGGCGGGATGTTGAGCTGCCCGCACCCGGGCCGGGTCAGGTGCGGGTACGGCACACGGCGATCGGTCTGAACTTCATCGATACTTATCATCGCTCGGGCGCTTATCCGCTTGATCTGCCGACCGGACTCGGTGTCGAGGCAGCCGGTATTGTCGAAGCAGTCGGTGCCGGGGTTGCAGCGCTCGCGGTCGGTGACCGCGTGGCGTATGTCGGCGTCCCGCCGGGCACCTACTGCGAGCAACGGGTCTACGCTGCAGATCGACTGGTGCCGCTACCGGAGGACATTTCCTGCGAAATGGCTGCAGCAGCAATGCTCAAGGGGCTGACAGCCTGGTACCTGGTACGTCGCAGTTACCCGGTGCAACCCGGTGATACGGTTTTATTGTACGCAGCGGCGGGTGGCGTCGGTTTAATCGCGAGTCAATGGGCTGAGGGACTCGGTGCGCGGATAATCGGTGTGGTAAGCACGCAGCAAAAGGCAGACCTGGCACGGGAGAATGGCTGTACCGAGATTGTTCGGGCCGATGATCCGGCGTTCGCGGCCACAGTTCGTGATCTGACCGATGGTGTTGGTGTGGCAGCTGTTTATGACTCAGTCGGCAAGGATACATTCTTCCAGTCACTCGACTGCCTGCGGACGCACGGCACGATGGTCACTTACGGAAATGCCTCCGGTGCTGTCGAGCCGTTTTCGCCGCTCGAACTGGCGCGCCGTGGTTCGTTGTTCGTGACCCGTCCCGTCGTATTCGACTTTTTACGCGAACGAGAGGACCTGTTGTCGGCAGCCGGCGAGTTGTTCGATGTCATTGAGAACGAAACAGTCAGAATCGCTGTAAACCAGACGTATCAGTTACAGGATGCCGCACAAGCACATAGTGACCTCGAAGCGCGCCGGACAACCGGTTCGACGGTGTTGATTCCCTGATCCGAAACGAGACCGGCAGCTTTGTAAATTTTTCATGAATATCCGGTTGTGCCGTTAGTTGACCGGCGTCAGCGGCCACAAGACCGGCAACAACAGCATAACCGTAACGAAAATCACCAGTGTCAGCGGAACGCCGACTTTGATGTAGTCGGAGAAGCGGTATCCACCCGGGCCCATGACAAGAATATTGACCGGTGCCGAAATCGGACTGGTGAAACTGGCTGATGCGGCCATGGCAATCGCCATCATGGCCGTTTGCGGCATGATTCCCATCGCAGCGCTGGCGGACATGACAATCGGGGACATCAGCACGACCAGTGCTGCTGTAGGAATAATCATCGTTGCCAGCGCTGTAATGGCATACAGGCCCATGATGACCGGCCAGGGCCCGAATCCACCGAGGCTTGCCGTAACCTGGGTCGCGAGGTATTCGGCAGCGCCGGTTTCCTGCATGGCGATGCCGAGCGGCAACATGCCGGCGATCAGGAATACGGCACGCCAGTCGATCGCTCGGTAGGCCTGCTCCATATTCAGACATCCGCTCACAACCATCAGGGCGGCACCCAGAATGGCAGAGATGGAAATCGGCAGCCACCCGACCAGCACAGAGGCGATAACACCGAACATGATCAGGCTCGCCAGCGGGGCGCGGCGGGTATCCACACTCGGTACGCTGACCGGGGTCAGTACGAGGAAATCGGCATCATCATTCAGCAGTGCTAATTTATTGCGCGGCCCGACGAACAGCAGTGCATCGCCATACAGTAATTCCAGCCGGTCAAGATCTGAGCGAATGGCTTTGCCCGATCGCCAGATTGCGATCAGTTCAAGGCCATATTTTCCCCGAAAATTTGCATCGGAGACAGTCACGCCGACAAGTTTTGATTGCGGTGCGAGTGTCGCCTCCAGCGTTGCGAGTCGATCCGATTCAAAAATACCGGGATTCACCGAGGATTCCTGGCGAACCGTCAATTCCTGCAGGCCGACCAGTACATCCAGATCCCTGGATTGTCCTTGCAGCAATAACAGATCCCCGCCGAGAATAACCTCATCCGGTTTGGGCAGAAATTTCAGAACACCTTCACGGAAGGTACCGAGCAGCCGAAAATCAAATGCGTCACCGATGCGGCTCTCGGCCAGCGTAGAACCGCCGAGCTTCGAGTCGCGCGGAACGCGGACAACAAAAACCCGTTCCTGCAGTCGATAACTGTCCCTCAGTTCTCCTTCGGTTGTGACGTGGATATTAGAGAATTCCGGGTTATCTTCGATTTCGTTGATGATATTTTCACCACCTTGCAACAGCAGCTTGTCACCATCCCGTATCGGCATATAGGCGAGATTATCGCGACGGACCATATCGTCCCGCTTGATGGCCAGCACGTTGGCGCCAAAGCGTCGACGAAACTCTGTATGGTGCAGAAGGTTCTGGGTAAGCGCTGAATTCTGGGCAACTGTGACTTCGATGAGTTTGACTTGTCCGGACAGCAACGTTTGCAGCAGCGGCGCCTCACGTTCGATGACAAGATCACTCCATTGGCGCATTTCATTGAAGCGATCCAGCCGTCCCTGAATCAATAGCCGGTCTCCGCTCTCGAGGACGGTCTGACGCGACGGCAGCGTCATAATCTGGTTGTGACGTTCGAGCGCCATAACGATCAGGCCGGCAGCCGCGCTGATGCGACTTTCGGCCAGTGTCTTGCCGACGAGAACCGAATCGTACGGCACGGTCATCGTAAATGTACGCTCTTGCAGACCATATTGTGAACGCAGGTTACGTTGGCTGCGTTTTTGCAGGCCATTCGCCTGGTTGGTTTTCGGCAGCATTAATCGTCCGACCAGGCAAATAAACAGGATGCCGACTACCATCACACCGATACCGATTGGCGTAAAATCGAACAGTGTGAACGGCAGGTTACCGCCCTGCGCGAGGGCGCCGGCAATCAGCAGGTTAGGTGGCGTACCGATCAAGGTGGTCATGCCACCGAGCAGGCAGCCGTAGGCGAGCGGCATCAGCAGGCGTGAAGGTGAAACGCCGGTACGTCGTGCGATATCAACGACAACCGGCAGCATTAAAGCTGCGGCACCGATATTGTTCATGAATGCCGACAGTCCGCAGGAGATCAGCATGATCCAGAAAATCAGCGGTAATTCCTGGCGGCCGGCAACCTTCAAGATCTGGCGACCCAGAATGTCGGCGATGCCGGTACGGGTCAGTCCTGCGCTTAGAATGAACATGGCCCAGACCGTGATGACGGCCGTGTTGCTGAACCCCGAAATCGCCTCGTTCGGTGTCACGATGCCGGTTACTGCGAGCGTGCACAGAACGAGCAGGGCGACGAGGTCCATGCGCAGGACTTCGCTGATGAACAGAACAAGCGCGATGGCGAGGATGATCAGGACGAGGGCAATATCGAGATTCACTGATTTTTCCGGCCCGTTCAGTGTTGGGTGAGGGGGAGGGAATCTTAACAAGGAACAACAGGGTGAGTCGGACTGCTGTCGCATTTACTCGTATA
>CAYNMF010000034.1:0-20381 GCA_964398325.1 uncultured Chromatiaceae bacterium
CATGCAGCAGTACTGGGTTCCCCGGCCGGTGCCGTACGCGGAAGGTTACGGGCACCCGAACAGAGTGAGCTGGTCAATGCCAAGTACGGGGTACGAGGTATTGCACTGCGAACTCTCGAGCAAACGATGAGTTCGGTTGCCATGGAAACAGCTTTGCCCCGCAAAGGCACAAGCAAGGAGCAAGTCGAGTGGCACGGCATCATGGAAACTATTGCCACTGCCAGCGCGAATCGCTACCGCCAGCTCGTTTATGATCCACAAAATTTCTTTGAATATTTTCAAAGTGCAACACCGGCCGATGCGATCGAACGTATGCGTGAAGTCGAACGTACAGATCTACCGAATTTCCATGGTAATATCAATGACTTGCGAGATGTCCCCTGGGACCATGCGTGGATTCAGAGCCGGCATATTCTGCCGGGCTGGTATGGCATCGGCACGGGGCTAACGGAAGCCATAACGAAATTCGGTCGCAAGGCAGTGCAAGAAATGGCGGAATCATGGTATTTCTTCCGCGCCGTGCTATACGACGTTGAAACCGTGCTCGCGAAAACCGACCTGAATATTGCCAGTCGATACTCGGCACTGGCAGGCAATCTTCACGATCAATTTTTCCCACTCATACGTACCGAATTTGATCTCAGCGTTGAGCAAATGCTGACACTCAGGAATCAGGAAGTACTTCTCGAAAAACAAAATGCGCTACGCCGGTCGATTCGTCTGCGTAATCCATACGTGGATCCGATGAGCCTGCTACAGGTTGATCTCCTGCGACGCTGGCGTGCAGCCAATCGTGAAGACGAAGACCTGTTTGACGCACTGATAGCAAGCATCAACGGCATCGCCCGGGGTTTACAGGACTCCGGTTGATGAGGTCTGTCTTTCTCGATACCGCTACACTGGGTCCTGAAGATTTAGATCTCATGCCGCTGTCCGACCTTCTTCCGGATCTCGAATTTTTTTCAGCGACGTCATCCGATCAAATCATCGAACGTATCGCGACAGCAGATATCGTGCTACTTAACAAAGTGCGGTTGTCTGCTGATGTCATCCAGGCCGCAACCAACCTGAAACTGATTTGCCTGGCGGCAACAGGCTCAGACAACATCGACCTTGGCGCCGCCGCTAAATCTGGCGTTGTCATCAGTAATATTCGTAACTATTGCGCACCCTCGGTTGTTCAACATGTCTTTGCACTAATTCTTATGCTGACGCAGAGACTGAGCGATTATCAACAGGCTGTACACGACGGTGCATGGAATGCCACTAAACCTTTCTGCCTGCTTGACTTCCCGATTCGTGAGCTCGAGGCCAAGACCATCGGCATCATCGGCTTCGGCTCACTCGGTGAAGCTGTCGGCAGAGTTGCCAAAGCATTTGGCATGCGGATTCTGACTGCCAGACGACCGTATAATTCAACCGATTTCGAAGAACTGTATCATTCAGAAGGTGTTCGGCGTGTTGGCCTCGGCAGACTGTTTGCCCAGGCGGACGTCATCAGCCTGCACTGTCCGCTGAACGAAGACACTGCAAATCTGATCGATTCAGATGCGCTGTCGGCGATGCGCAATGATGCCATTTTGATCAATACGGCACGTGGCGGCCTTGTCGATTCGGCCGCACTCGTCGCAGCGTTGCAAACCGGGCAGATTGCCGGCGCAGGCATCGATGTCTTGCGTCAGGAACCGCCAATAGATCCTGAGCCTCTGATCGACACGCAACTGCCGAACCTGATCGTCACACCGCATATCGCCTGGGCCGGACGCGAATCACGTCAGCGGGCAGTGGATCAAATGGCAGAAAATATTGCCTGCTTTCTGCGTGGTAATCCGAGAAATAATGTTGCCTGATTTTTTTCTATTCATCTTCTGCCGGTAACGGCATTGAAGCGTGATCGGCAATGTATAACCATTGTCCATCCATACTTTTGGAAACATCCATATATCGGCCTTGCATTTCGACCAGTTCACCGCCGCCTGCGGGTTCGGCCATGATAGTGAACAAGCCCCAGGCAACAGCGATATCGCCGGATACTTCCATGTTTTTTTGCGACAATCGGGCATCGACAACGCGATACTCCGCAAAAAAACCGTTCCATGAAGCACGCACTGAATCCGGTCCCATGCCCGCCATGCTTGCGATTGGGAAATTAGTCGCGTCATCTGTGTAACAGGCAGCCAGTCCCTCAATATCATTGGCGCGCAATGCAGTCATGAATGCTTCCTGCAAAGCCTGCGGACTGTCATTGGCGAGGGCCAGGGTACATACCGGAAAAAATATAAATACTGCAAACCATCTCATTTTACTTCCCTCCGCTGAAAGAAAAATAAAGTAACAATCGCCATTGTTATTTATACCTCACGCAATACAGCAACCGGCGGCTCACTGACTGCCTTGCGCGTTGCCCAGGTACCAGTCAGGCCTACAATCGTGCTGCCGAGTACAAGGCCGATCAACCACAGATAAGGGTTTAATGTGTAATCGAGCTCGAAGACCCGCTCTGCAATGACCCAGCCGACAGCCATTGCACCGAAGGCCGCGAGTGTGCCGGCCAGGCAACCCAGCGCCGTAAATTCGACGGCTATACCCTGCAATATTTTACGGCGCGGGGCGCCCAGGGTATGCAGTAAAGCGCTTTCGAAACGCCGCTCATCACGCGTTGCCTGGATAGCGGCAAGCAAAACAATGATGCCGGCCAGTAGTGTAAAAAGAAAAACATACTGCACAGACAATGATGCACGATTAATAACCATCCGTACCTGACTCATGATGACTTCAAGGTCAAAAACGGTCACACCGGGGAATGCCCGAACAAAACGGTTCAATACAAAGCGCCGGTCAGGTGGAACAAAAACAGCGGCAATGAAGGTCTGCGGCAGGTCCTCTACAGCACCGGGTGACAGCATCAGGTAGAAATTCGGCCGCATCGAATCCCACTCGATCGTGCGCAAACTCGTGATCGGTACATCGAATTGCTCACCACCGACATTAAGCCCGAGTGAATCACCGACACCGATGCCCAAACGACCGGCAATGCGTTCGTCGAGCGAGGCTTCCAGTTCACCGGTGTAGTCTTCGCCCCACCAGTCGCCGGCAATGATGCGATTTGTGTCCGGCAACCTGGCCTGCCAGGTAAAATTTCCTTCCTGCTTGACAAAAAATCCCCCGCTGCCGGCGGGAAAATTGTATTCATCGACCGGCGTGCCGTTGATGCGCACGATTTTGCCGCGAATAAGCGGCATGAACTCAGGGCTGGCGCCGAGTTCACCCGTGAAGAATTCGCGCATGTCCGGCCACTGCTCCGGATCAATATTAATGAGAAAATAGTTCGGCGCATCTTCCGGCAAGGTCGCTTTCCATTCTTCGAGAATATCGCCGCGCACCACCGTCAACAGCAGCAGAACATTCAGGCTCAGCGCAAAGGCGACGATTTGCACAATACTTTCGGTCCCGCGTCGCGAAATGTTGGCCAGCCCGTAACGCCAAGCGACGCCGGCTGCACCACGAAACCGTGTCAGGCTGCGAACCAGTACCCAGCCGGCTATAAACGACAACACGGCAACGACGGCGACACCTCCGGAAATATAGGCCACGAGTTTCAGGTCGCGAACGATGGCATAAATCATGACCAGCAATGTGCCGATCGCGATGCCGTAGGTAATACCGGAGGATAACTTTGGTGGCGGCATATCATGGCGCAGGACACGTATCGGGGCCGTATTCCTGAGCATCAGCAGGTGGGGTAATGCAAAACCAACCGTGATCGTTGCCGCCGTCAACAGCCCGAGCGAACCTGCCTGCCACGACGTATTCGGCAGGGTAATACTCAACACATCCGGGGCCAGCGCAACGAGGCCTTGCTGGGCAAAAAAGCCGAACAGCGAGCCGCAAATTGCCGTGCCGAAAATAACCAGCAACAATTGAGTCAGTGTACTGTTCAGCACGAACGATTGCGTGGCGCCGACGCTCTTTAGCAAAGCAATCGTATCGAGATGGCGCAATGCATAGCGACGTGCTGCCATTGCTGTTGCAACAGCGGCAAGAATGACCGTCACCAGGGAGGCCAGTGTCAGGAACCGCTGCGCCCGATCTATCGCTGCGTTGATCTGATCACCGGCTTCCTCGAGGCCAATCACGCGCACACTACTGCCGGCCCGCGCTTCCAGCGTCTTGCGAAATGTCACGATTGCAGCTTCCGGGCCGGCAAAAAACTCGCGATACGTGGCCCTGCTGCCCGGTCGAATGACATTAAATGACGGTACGTCCACAAGGTTGACGAGGAGCCCCGGTGCCATGGCGGCCGGACCGCCGGACATTTGGCCCGGCTGATATTCAAGGACGCGGGTCAGCGTCAGTTCCGCCTCGCCAATTCGAATCTTGTCGCCGATCTTGATATTCATGCGCCCGAGCAGCCCGGGCTCGGCCCAGCCGGTACCCGGCTCAGGGATGCCGGCAGCACGCTCGGTCTGACCAAACATAACCTCGGTGATCAGCAGTTCGCCACGCAGCGGATAGCCTTCGCTGACGGCAGTGATCTGGGTCAACGCATTGCTCTGATTTTTCACATTGGCCGGCAGAACCATTGTCAGGAATGACAGTGATTCGGCAGCATCGATGCCCTGACCACGCGCTTCATCGATGAATGACGGGTTGAAGGGTGCCGGAGCGCGCAAGACGACATCACCGGCCAGTACGGAACTTGCCTGCAGCTTGATGGCACGACCCACCCGGTCCGTGAAAAAACCAACCGCCGTCATTGCCGTAACCGCAATAATGATCGCGATCAGCAAAACCGATAATTCACCGCTGCGCAAATCCCGCAACAAAGATTTTACGGCGAACGACCAACTCTTCATGGCCTCTCTCTCATGACAACATCCGGCCCGCATCGAGTTCGATGATACGGTTGCAACGTTTGGCCAATTCACGATCGTGCGTAACCAGGACGAGCGTTGTCTTCGACTGCTCATTCAGGCGAAACAGCAGATCGGCAATCCGCTCACCGCTGGCCGTATCCAGATTACCCGTTGGTTCATCGGCAAACAGGATCGACGGCCCGGTCACGAAAGCGCGCGCAATCGCCACGCGCTGCTTCTCACCACCTGACAATTGCTTTGGATAGTGAGTCGTACGTCGTTCGAGCCCGACACTGCCCAGCGCATCCCTGGCGCGTACCTCTGCACCGGACTCACCGGTAAGCTCCAGCGGCAGCATGACATTTTCGAGTGCCGTCAATGACGGTACGAGATGAAATGACTGAAATACGAAACCTACATGGCAACCACGCACCTGTGCGCGTCCGTCTTCATCCATCGACGTCAAATCCTCGCCACACAACCAGACACGGCCGGTGGTCGGTCGATCCAGACCGGCCAGCAATGCCAGCAACGTCGTCTTGCCGGCACCCGATGGGCCTACCAGCGCGATGCTCTCTCCGGCACCGACCTGCAAACTCACATCATCAAGGATAGTCAGCCGGCCTTCCGGACTGCTAACCTGTTTACTGAGGTTAGCAGTTCGAAGGACAATGTCGTCACTCATGTTGTTTCCAAAGCGTTCATTCATAGTTATTTTGCTGGTATTAATTCCGGTTTTTGCTGCCTGTCAGACAGATTCAAACTACCGGACAATATTAATTCTCGGCGACAGCCTCAGTGCAGGTTACGGTCTTGAACAGAATGAATCATGGGCCACTTTATTGCAGAACCGGCTGTCAGCCAAGCATTACAACTATCAGGTGATTAATGCCAGTATCAGCGGTGATACGACGGGCGGCGGATTGCGTCGACTACCGCGCGCCCTGCAGATTCATGAACCGGATATCGTACTGATAGAACTGGGTGGTAATGATGGTCTGCGCGGTACGCCGATTAATGTAATGGGCAAAAACCTCGCCATCATGATCGAACACAGCCAGGCGGCCGGTGCGAAAGTTATTCTGGCCGGCATGCTCATGCCCCCGAATTACGGTCAGACTTACACTGATGAATTTGCGGCGATCTATCCCGAACTCGCCTCAGAATACGATACGGCGCTGATCGGGTTTTTCCTGAAAAACGTCGCGATCAATCCGGCTTTGTTGCAACCGGACCAGATTCACCCGAATGAAAAAGGCCAGCCATACCTGCTCGACAACGTCTGGGCCGTGCTTGAACCCATGCTTGAGCCGGGTGCTTGATCACGCCCGGCCGGTAATTCCGTAATTACCCGAATATCGACGCAATCGCCTCCTGCATCCCTTCAGCCGCCACACGCGGATTCTCTGCATCCCTGATCGGACGCCCCACGACAATATAATCTGCGCCATCTGCGAACGCCTGTTCGACTGTCACAACCCGCTTTTGATCGTCACTGGGCCGGTTCTCGACCGGCCGGATGCCGGGCGTCACGACCAACAACCGCCGATCAACTGCCTTGCGCATGGCCGGCAGTTCGAGCCCCGAAGCCACCACACCGTCACAACCGGCCTCGAGTGCGCGCCTGGCACGCGACAAGACGAGTTCCGCGACATCGCACTGAAAACCCATATCATCTAGATCACCGCGATCCAGGCTTGTCAGGGCGGTGACAGCCAGTATCTTCAAATCACCCTTGGCGGCGGCGGCCGCTTCCATGATGCCCTGGTTACCGTGCACCGTCGTAAACGTCACGCCGCGACTGGCCAACCGCGCCACGGCTCGCCCAACCGTTGCCGGCACATCGAAAAACTTCAGATCGACAAACACTTTCTTATCGTGTTCGACCATCCAGTCAATCAGTTCAAAATAGCCTCCGGCCATCATTAACTCCAGGCCGAGCTTATAAAATGTAATTGAATCACCAAGTTGTCCGGCCAACTCGCGCGCCTGTGCGGCCTCCGGTACATCCATGGCAAATATCAGTCGGTCTTTGTTATCCAGCGTGTTTGTCACTGTTCTATCCCATCAATGGTTCGTCAATACTGCTTTGAGCGAGATTACTTTTCACCAGTCGGCCATAAGCCGAGTAGGCATATCGATCCGTCATTCCTGCCACATAATCGGCCACCGCCCGCGCCCGGCCCGCATCGCCGGTTTGTTCAGCCCATGCCTGTGCACGTTGCGCATGATCCTTCGGCATCGCGTGAATATCGTTCATATAACACTCAAACAAGCCCTGCACGATCGCATGCGCACGCTCCGTCATGGCCAGTACGCGTTTATGCTGATACAGGCTGTCATGCAAAAACTTCTTCAGCGCCCGATGCCGCATACCGGCATCCGGGCTCAACCCGATCAGCGGTGCTGGATGCGTGCGTACCGCCTCAATATTCGCCGGTGCCTGTGCCACCAGGGTAGCGCGTGAATGATCGATAAGGTCGGTCACAATCTCATTGATCATTGCCCGTACCGTTTCATGAATCAATGCGCGGCGACCAATTTTTTGGCGCCGGTCCCGAATGCGTGCGTAATTATCGTTGAACAAATCCATTGCCGCGAGTTCATCCTCGGTTAACAACCCGGCGCGCAGGCCATCGTCGACATCGTGATTGTTGTATGCAATCTCATCGGCAATATTCGCCAGCTGCGCTTCGAGACCGGGCTGCCGACGATTCAAAAAACGTTCGCCCAGTTCGCCAAGCGTTCGGGCATGTCGCTTCGAGCAATGCTTCAAAATACCCTCGCGACTCTCGAAGGTCAGATTCAGACCGGGAAAATCGGCATATCGCTCTTCCAGTTCATCGACAACGCGCAAGGATTGCAGGTTGTGCTCGAACCCGCCATAGGCCTGCATGCACCGGTTCAGCGTGTACTGCCCTGCGTGGCCAAACGGTGTATGTCCCAGATCGTGCGCCAGGCAGATAGCCTCGACGAGCAATTCGTTGAGGCCCAGCTCCAGCGCAACAGTACGTCCGATTTGCGAGACTTCCAGGGAATGCGTCAGTCGGGTCCGGTAGTGATCGCCTTCATGGTTGACGAAGACCTGGGTCTTGTAAACGAGACGACGAAATGCAGTTGAATGGATGATCCGGTCGCGATCACGCTGGAACGCACTGCGATACGGGTGTTCGGACTCCGGGTACAGTCGTCCTCGACAGGCGCTTTGAGTCGCCGCGTATGGCGCCAAAGCCACTGATTTTCGGCTGGTAGTCAACGACCCAGCTGTTTGGTCAACAGTGCGTTCAGGTCGGCAGACGAGTAGTCAGCCGTAACCTCGGCATGGCCGATGGCACGTAACAGCACGAGCCTGATTTCTCCGCCTACGACTTTCTTGTCGATCGACATCGCCGCCAGGAAGTCATTCACAGAAATATTTTGTGGCGGCGCCGTCGGCAATTTCAGGACTGCAAGCAGTGACTTTATACGGGACACGTCATCGCTGCCAAGAGCGCCAGACTGCATGGAAAACTCTGCAGCCATGCACATACCCGCCGCGATGGCCTCGCCGTGCAGCCATTCGCCGTAACCGGCACAACGCTCGATCGCATGACCATAGGTATGGCCCAGGTTCAGCAGCGCCCGCCGGCCGGCTTCACGTTCATCCTCAGCGACAATTTCCGCCTTGACCTGGCAGGAGCGATGAATTGCATGGTGTAACGCGGCGGGCTCACGAGCCAGCAGGTCAGCGGCGTGGGACTCAAGCCAGGTGAAAAACTCCGGATCGACGATCAGCCCGTATTTGACCACCTCGGCCAGACCGGCGCAGAACTCCCGATCCGGCAGTGTCGCAAGCGTATCGGTATCGACAAGCACGGCAGAGGGCTGGTGAAAGGCGCCGATCAGGTTCTTGCCACCCGGATGGTTAACGGCCGTCTTGCCCCCGACTGCCGAGTCAACCTGGGCCAGCAATGTTGTCGGCACCTGGATGAAACGAATGCCGCGCTGGTACGCCGCCGCTGCAAAGCCGCCGATATCGCCGACAACCCCGCCGCCGAGTGTCACCAGGACTGCATCACGTGCAAAGCGGCCGGCAACCAGCCGATCGATAATCGACTCGAACGTCGCCATGGTTTTGTATGCTTCGCCATCGGGTAACTCGATGCTTTCGATGCGGCGTTCGCCGAGCAGACCGGTCAGCGTCTTCAGGTAGAGCGGTCCGACCACCGCGTTCGTCACGACGAATACATCCGTCTCGGCCAGGAACGGATCGAGGATGCCGCTTTGCCCGAGCAGGCCGGCGCCGATCAGTATCGGGTAACTCCGATCGTCGAGGTCGACAATTTGTTCGATCCGGTCATTCATTGCGTTTATCTGCTTCCTGTTTTGACTCCGAACACTTCAAGTGTCGCAGGATTTCGGCCACGACACTCGCGACTGTCCGACTGTCCGTGGCCACGCACAGATCCGCAATCTCCCGATACAGCGGATCGCGAACGGCAAACAGCCCGGTCAGAATCGTGCGTCGGTCACCTGAATTGAGCAACGGACGTTCCTTGCTGTGGCCGGTCCGCTGCAGTTGCTGCTCCACCGTCGCCGTCAGGTAGATGATAAAACCACGCGCCATCAGATGGCGACGGTTGTCATCAGCCAGAATTGCGCCTCCGCCGGTAGCCAGCACGATACCGTCCTGACCGGTAAATTCGTCTATGATTGCCGCTTCCCGGCGTCGGAAACCGGCCTCGCCTTCCTTCTCGAAGATAAACGGGATATCCACACCGGTACGTTCCTCGATAACGGCATCGCTGTCGACAAAAGAGCGCCCGAGATCGTGTGCAAGACGTCGGCCGACGGCCGTCTTGCCCGAACCCATCGGGCCGATGAGGAAAATGTTGCTGGTGGTTGTCATTAAAAGCCGGTCGGGATCCGGGATTCACTATGAATCATCCCGACATTCAGGCTGCATGATACGCAAAACGACAAAGGCCGGCATTACTGCCGGCCTTTGCGGTCGATCCGGTGTGTCGATTCGTCAGTCGTTGATCACTACACCGCCAAAGAAGGTTACCAATCCACTGGGTACCTCAACCTCGAGGAACATGTTGCCGGTCGTTGGATTGCTCTGCGTCGCCTCGGAGATAGAAAAGCAATACGTATTGGCGAGTTGCGAATCATCTGTCATTGACGGGACTATAAAGGAACTGGGACCTACCACGGCACTATTTGATGTCGTGACACGAATGTCCGTACCAGCCGGCATCGGCTGATCATTGACGTCACGAATCCAGTAACAAACCCGGTCACTGGGGGCATTAGCGATAAGCTTGTCAGGTGTAATCTGGGGGTTGCTACCGGACATAATAATCAGATTACTTATACTGATACCGGTTGTTGCGTTTGGTGAACAGCGGTTGAGCGTGTCGGCGGAACCATCCGGACCCCCGCACAACAGTCCGCTGAACAGGCCGTCACCGGGGGTATAAACCTGGTCGTTGTTAAAATCGAAGAACGGTTCACCACTATCGAATACACCGTTCTCATTCTCGTCGAGAAACGGCTCGCTGAGATCCGTGAATGTATCGCCATCATCAAAGAAACCGCTGCCATTGACGTCGACGAAGCTCTCTTCGCCGATGGTCGTCATATAGATTGTTGAACGACCGGCGCGTGAAGGCAATTTTTCGGTGGGTCGCGGATTCTGACTGATCCAGTTCACCGTGCAAAACCCCGATTCAGTCGCGTTTGTCATCGTCGTACATGAACCGAAGATTTTGCCGCCCTCGGTGCTCACCGTAACAGCCGTGCCATCCGGCACCGGGTTGTTGAACCGATCGGACAGACGCACGGTGACGATATCCTCGGTACCATCGAGAATCCAGCCCTCAATATTATGTACTTCGACAGCCATCGACACGCTGTTCTGGTCGGGTAACCCGGTCGTGATCGTTAACTCACTCGATTGCGATGCAATATTCGGTGTCACGTCGACTACGGTCGCTGTCACACGAATGGAAGTTGCGATCGTACCGGACTGGATGACGGTCTGTACGCGTCCGTCATTACCGCTGATCGCCGTCGCGGGCGATAATGCGATGCCGCCGACAGTCGTATTTAACGAGAAATCAACTTGTCTGCCGATCGAAGGGCCGCCTGTTGCATCGACAACCCTGAATACCACGGTCGATGTCTCCGCAATACCGATGCCGCCCGTTCCGCTCAGACCGATCTTGTTCGGTGTAGCCGATTCAAACTCGATTGATCCGACCGTTGACGCGGCAACGTTGATGGTTCCGACTGCCGTGAGCAGAGACCCGCCAACGGTAGCCGAGGCCGTGATGACATCATCACCACTGCAACCGGTTGCGCCATAAGTCACGGTCAGAATTCCGGTACTTGTCGTATCTGACCCGGTGATGGCGGCCAGACCGCTCGCAATACACGGTGACGAAAACGTTACGGTCACTGCATTTGTAAGCAGCGCATCCAGATTGGTTACGAAAGTAACCGTCAGACTCGACGAACCACCTGCAGACAGGACGGGTACGGCAACTTCGATAATTCCCGCAGTAAATCCCGGCGGCGTGCCGCTGCCCATCTCAACAGTGACCTGACCCGGATCAATTGCACCACCGGCACCACCGGCGGCGTTGAGCAACGTATTATCGCTGCCGCCACCGCACGAGGCGACAAGCGTGGCAACCAAAATACATCCAAAAGAAAGGAGCTTCTTCATACCATCAAATCCTCTACCACAATCCTGTGCAGTCAGTCCTTAATAAATGCTCGAGCCTTCTTTTAGTATTTTTGGCGTTACGAATATCAATAATTCTGATTTTTGCGAGACGACCCGCGTGGACCTGAATGCCACACCCAGGACCGGGATATCGCCCAGAAACGGCACCTTGGTGATCGTTTCTGCCTGTTCGGTTTCATAAATTCCGCCGAGAACGACGGTTTGTCCGTTGTTGACCAGCACCTGCGTTTCGATTGATCGCGTGTCAATACTCGGTACCGAGCCGCCGCGTTCGGTCGTCACGGTCTTGCCGACGCTGTCCTTGGTCACGAACAGATCCATGATGATCCGGTCGTCCGGCGTGATCTGCGGCGTCACCGTCAGGCTCAGCACCGCTTCTTTGAACTGGGTTGTCGTCGCGCCGCTGGACGATGATTCCTGGTAAGGAATCTCTACACCCTGCTTGATGTTCGCTTCCTTCTGATTGGCCGTAATGACGCGCGGTGACGATATGACCTCACCGCGACCTTCAGCCTGCAAGGCGGACAACTCGAGGTCGATCAGGTAATCGTCATCGAGAATTGCGAGCGCAAACTGACCGGCCGGACTTGCCACCGGCAAGTTGACATTAAACCGGTCATCGAGGCTGGGAATGCCGACCGGAAACGGTGTTCCGCCCGCATTGATGTTGGTCGCCGCGTCGTTAACGATACTGTCCGTACCGGTCGCCCGGCCCGTTGTCGAAAACAGAGTACCACCGGATTCCTTGACAACTGTCGCGCCCCACCGGATACCCAGATCGCGGCTGAAATCATCATTAACGATGACAATACGCGATTCGATCAACACCTGGCGAACCGGAATATCGAGCGTCACCACGAGCTTTCGAATCGAGGCAATGCGGTCGAGCGTATCCTGCAACAACAGCGTGTTCGTGCGATCGTCGATACCGACCGAACCGCGTTCCGACAGCAGGGCGGTCCCGCCGCTGCCGCCGGAAATCAAATCAGCCAGGTCACTCGCCTTGGCATAGTTGACCTGAACATACTCGGCCATGAGCGGCTCAAGTTCACTGATCTCTTTTCGCGATTCGAGATCTGCCAGTTCGCGTGCTGAAATCTCTTCGGCCGGTGCAACGATAATGACATTACCGTTCTGACGCATGTCCAGACCCTTGGTTGCCAGTACGATATCGAGCGCCTGATCCCATGGCACACCCTGCAAACGCAAAGTGACATTGCCCTGAACCGTATCCGAAACAACGATGTTGCGGCCGCTGACATCTGCCAGCAACTGCAGCACGGCTCGCGTCTCGATATCCTGAAAGTTAAGCGTCAGTCTCTCTCCTTCATAGACGCGATCGGGACTGAACAGCGTCGGCGCAACTTCCTTTTTCTTCTCTTCGACTACCGGCTGCACCTCGACACTGAATACAGAGTCGGACTGGTAAGCCAGTTCGGTAAAACTGCCTGTGGCGGACAGCACGATGCGCGTGTCATTACCGATATGCATGGCATCAATCGTCGTCACCGGTGTCGCAAAATCAATGACATCGAGTCGTTTCATCAAGGATTTGGGTAAATCGGTGCCGGCGAAACTCAATACAACCTGGTCGGCCGTACGACGCACATCGACGGCAGTGCCAACATCCGACATCTCGACGATGAGCCGTCCGGCCCCCGCTTCGGTACGACGAAAATCGATACTGTCGATCGCCCGATCAACAGGCCCGCCTTTACTTGTGCTACTCGTCGGTGTCGACGCAGCTACAGTTGCAGTTCCGCTGCCTGCCGCATTTTCGAGCGTGACCACAATGCTGTTGTCTTCAACGCGGGTCTCGTAACCAACGGTAACATCGAGATTCAAAACGACGCGTGTACGGCCATTGGCCTCGGCAGCCAGAATCGTATCGAGAGCGCCGATGCCAACGTCCTTGCGACGTGACTTGAGGCCCAGTACCGTATCGCGCAAATCAATCGCGATACGTGCCGGTTCATCAATGGTGAAAGTCAGCGGCTCGGGTGCGTCGCCGGAAGTCACCAGCCTGAGTTCAATGCGATTACCGGGAAGTGCACGCACCTCGATGTCATCGAGACTGTTCGTCGCATTCTGTGCGACCGCAGCAGAGGCCGCGGCCAGCCCAAAGGCGATAACGCAATACAACCCCATCAACAAACGGCCGGCGCCGACTGCGCGCGCATGCCTGCTGATCAAGTTCCGATTCGGCCTAGCTGTGCTCATTCTCAAGTACTCCCAAACCCCCACCCAGGGCGCCAGTCGTTCAGTCAATTCCAATTCCCGCACTGCGTTTGAAGAAATCACCGATGCCATTTGACACCAGCTCTTCAATCTCGATCCTGCCGGCGGTAATCGAAACAATGCGGCCATCATTCTGGCCTACATAATTTCCCGGCAGGACGCGGTGCACCAAACCATCATTGGTTTGCACGAGTCCATACATCTTGCCTTCACGCTCCAGCGTGCCGACCATATCCAGTGTGTCAAGCGGAAATTGCTCCAGGTATTCCTTGTTACGATTTTTTATCGGCGCCGGTCCGGTATTCAATCCGCTATCGGCAACCAATCGGTCCTGAACAAACGGCGAACGCCTGTTGTCGACGCGATAATCAAAGGTCTCATACGGCTTTATCTGAGGCAGAGGCTCAATACGACCGCCCGGTCGCTGCTTGACCTCGGCAACATACTGCTCGAGATCCCCCATGCCACCGCCGCAGGCCGTCAGAATCAGTATTATAAATACTGCCAGCAATCTGAGCGTCAAACGCACACTTTGCTCCATACCCTTCATCCTGCGTTCCCCGCATCATCTTCATCGAGATAGCGATACGTCTTTGCCGTCACATTGAGTATCAACTCGTTATTTGCTGATTTGTCGGTGCTGCGCTGCTGCTTAATTGCAATATCGTGCAAGGTCACAATACGTGGTAATGCGGCAATATCGCTGACGAACTTGCCGAACTCGTGATATGAGCCTTTCAGACGAATCTTGATCGGCTTCTCGGCGTAAAAATCCTTTTTAATTTCGGCAACCGGCTGGAACAACTCTTCATCTAACCCGGCCGCCAGACCCGTTTGCGAAATATCGACGAGCAGATTCGGAATCTCGGTTTTACCAGGCAATTGACGCAGCATCGTGCCGAAAGAACGCTCGATCTCGGCGAGTTGCTCTTTGTAGGCATCGAAGTTCGCGGCCTTCTTTTGTTTCTGCTCGAATGACAAACGCAGCTCTTGCTCTTCCTGCTCAGCGCGTTCCAGCCTTGGCATCTGCTCTGTGTAAACGAAGTAATAAAACCCGCCACCGACGACAATAACGAAGAACAGGCCGACGAATAAAACTCGAAAAAGGAATGGCCAACGACCTATGTCATTGAAATCAAGGTTTTGAAGTTCTTCGAGGAAATTCATTCTGATTCCTCCTCTTCTTCTTGCTCTTCGCCTTTCTTGGCAGTCAGCGTCTTCGCAAACACCGTAAATTCACTCGCGCGTCGTCCGCTGCCGGCTGCTCCGGATTTAACCTCGACGACTTCCAGGTCCGGCGAACTCAACCAGTCCGAAGCATCGATGTTACGCATCAGAGCAGAAACCCGCGTATTCGATTCAGCCGAACCGACAATTTCGAGTCGTGATCCGTTCTGCTTGACCTCGTTCAGGTACACGCCGTCGGGTAACGTCGTGACAAGTTCTTCAAAGACATGCACGATACCGGGACGACTGCGCTGCAACTGCTCGATAATTTCCATCCGGGCCAGCAGTCGATCTTTCTGATCCTCAAGATCAATAATTTCCTTGATCTTTATATTCAATAAATCAATCTCAGACTGCAGCAACCGGTTGCGGTCCTGCTGATGATCGATAATGCCGCCGAAGGTCAGGTTGCCGATCAGGATGATCAGCGCAGCACCGGCGAAGGCAGCTCCCAATGCAACAAAGAATTGATTACGGCGCTCAGCCCTGAGCTCATCACGCCATGGCAGCAGATTAATGCGTGGCATATTAGTCGAAACTCCGTAGCGCAAGGCCGAAGGCTGTCAACAACGCGGTTGCATCGCCGCGCACTCCCTGTGCTTTGGCCTTCGACGAAATCTTCATGTGGCCCAGAGGGTCTCCAACCTCCGTCGGCACGCCGACTTTGCTTGAAATAACATCTGCCACGCCGGGAATGTTCGCACAGCCGCCGAGTACCAGGATCTGGTCCGGTTGGTCACGGCCGCCCGCCGAGGCGAGGAAGAACTGCATCGAGCGACTGACCTGTTGCGTCATATCGTCAATAAACGGATCAAGCACCTCAGGCTGATAGTTACTTGGCAGACCACCTTCTTTCTTGGCACGTCCTGCATCTTCCAGACTGAGGCCATAGGTCCGCATAATTTCTTCCGTCAGCTGTTGTCCGCCGAATGAAAAATCACGCGTATAAATGACACGCAGATCCTGCAGCACACTGAACGTTGTATTACTCGCGCCAAAATCGACAATTGCTATCAGGTGGTCATGTCCGCCGTCGGGCATCTGGTGCGAAAGTAAGGTACAGGCATTTTCGAGTGCGAAAGCCTCCACATCGACAATTCTGGCCGTCAAGCCCGCCGCCTCGACTGCAGCACGCCGTTGATCGACATTCTCGGTGCGCGTTGCAACAAGCAGTACGTCGTTCATCTCCGGATCATTCGACGACGGCCCCATCACCTCGAAATCAAAACTGACTTCTTCCATTGGGAAAGGGATGTATTGATCTGCCTGAATCTCGACCTGACCTTCGAGGTCGTTATCGCTTAAATTTGCCGGCATCTGAATCACTTTCGTAATGGCGGCATCACCACTGATTGCGATCGCAACTTCCTGCGCCTTCGACCCGGATCGTTTAACGGCGCGACGTATGGCCTCGCCTACTGCATCCGCATCGACGATGCTTTTTTCATTGATAGAGTTAGGCGGCGTTGCTTCAGCGGCATAGCATTCCGCACGATGCATCTTTCCGCTTGACGCCAATTCCAGCAGCTTGATCGATGACGTTGTTATGTCAAGCCCGATCAGAGGCTTTGAACGTGACCCAAAAAGCACTATTTTTCCCTTCTAAGTCCGTAGCTTGCGTAAAAAATTTGGTTAAGCACCTTAGATAGCCAATTTAACTATATATCGTACTGGATATAAAGCAACCATGACTACGTCACACTTATCCATCCCTATCCGGAGCCACCGGGCATATCCAGAGCCGCGCCGGGCCTGCGCCAGTGCGGGATATCGATCGATACGGGAAAATCTGACTGGTCAGAAGCGACTGCCGCGGACCCTTCCGGCCCAGCAATTCGGCAGCTCCGCTGTCCTAGGATCAGACCCCCGCCGCAACATCCCACATCGTCGCAGCCTTTACAGTCCCTTAGACCGGTAGCTTTGCGTCCCCACCTTTCAGTGAGTTTGCCCAAAAACCGCGGCTAATATGCATAATCGACCCTGCGATGGCAAGGGATTGGCTCCGCTTTTCGAAAAGGGGCCTGTTAAGTAAGGCAAATCCGCGATATGACCCGTACAACAACCCACAAAACGACCCGGGGGAAACTCTCGCGAATCTGGCCGCTGCTGTGCGCTCTGGCGATATCCGGCATTCTTTTCGCGCTGATGATTATCTCCGGCGCCTATTATTATCTGATGCCGAGTTTGCCGTCGGCCGAGACGCTGCGGGATGTCGAACTGCAGACACCGTTGCGCATTTTCACCCGTGACGGGCGCCTGATGGCGCAAATCGGCGAAAAAAGGCGAACGCCGGCCTCTTATGACGAAATTCCCGAAATTGTCATCAATGCCTTCCTGGCGGCGGAAGATGACCGGTTTTTCGAACATCCCGGATTCGACTATCAGGGCATTGCCCGTGCGGTGATCAGCCTGTTGCGCACCGGTGCACGCAGCCAGGGCGGCAGCACAATCACGCAACAACTCGCTCGCGTGTATTTCCTGACTCGCGAACGCTCTTTCGTGCGCAAGGCCAAGGAGCTGATCCTGGCCGTACAAATCGAGCATAAGTTCACGAAACAGGAAATTTTAACGCTTTACCTGAATAAAATTTTTCTTGGCCAGCGTGCCTACGGTGTCGGAGCCGCTGCCGAAGTCTACTTCGGCAAATCTCTGCATGAACTGAATATCGCTGAAGCCGCAACCATTGCCGGCATGCCGAAGGCACCCTCTACCCTGAATCCGGTCAAGAGCATCGAACGCGCTACAGAACGCCGCGCTTACGTTCTGCGTCGCATGCTCGAACTCGAATTCATTTCATCAGAGCAATACGACGAGGCACTGGCTCTCCCGATGGAGTCCCACCTGTACGGCCCGAAAGTCGAACTCCGTGCACCCTGGGTCACTGAAATGGTACGCGCAGAGATGGTCAGACGATACGGGCTCGATGTGTATACCTATGGCTACAAGGTAGTCACAACAATCAATGCAAAGCTGCAAAATTCTGCCAACAGTGCGCTGCGCACCGCGTTGCTCGAATATGACCGGCGCCACGGTTATCGCGGCCCGACCGAGCGCCACATACTCGATCCATTGCTCACTGACGAGAATCGGGTTGACGACAAGGCACTCAAGGCGCCGCTCACCGGCGATGTTCCGGGCCAAATTGAACCCGTCAGGCTCGACGACACGGCACTGGCGGAAATATTGAGCCGTTACCCGATCATTAAGGATTTGCCCAATGCCGTCGTACTGGCAACCAGTGACGACAATTCGGCACTACTCTATGTTCAGAATATCGGTCGCGTTACGGTTGCCTGGGAAAATATGAAATGGCGTCCGTACATCAATGACGACATTATCGGTGGCGCGCCAAAATCGATTCAAGATATCGTGGCGCCCGGTGACCTGATTCACTTGCTGCATACGGCAGACAGGGGTTGGCAACTCGCACAAATACCCCAGGTTCAGGGTGCGTTTATCGCCCTGGATCCAAGTGACGGCGCAACTGCCGCGCTGGTCGGTGGTTTCGACTTTTCGCTCAGCAAATTCAACCGTGCCGTGCAAAGCAAGCGCCAGCCCGGCTCATCATTCAAGCCATTTATTTATTCGGCCGCACTTGAAAACGGCTTCGCGACGTCAACCCTCGTCAATGACGCACCGGTCGTTTTCGATGACGCCGAGTTGGAGACCGCTTGGCGTCCGGAAAATTATTCACGTAAGTTCCACGGCCCGATCCGGCTGCGCGAAGCTCTGATCAAATCTTTGAACCTCGTCTCAGTGCGCATTCTGCGCAGCACCGGACTGGGAAATGCAATTCGGCACATCAAGCCATTTGGCCTGCCTGAAAGTGCGCTGCCACGAGACCTGTCGCTGGCACTCGGCAGTGGCGGCGCATCACCGCAGGATGTCGCCGCCGGTTATGCCGCATTTGCGAACGGTGGCTTTCGAACCAAGCCGTACCTGATCGACCGGGTGCTGGATTCCAGCGACAACACCGTATTTCAGACAAAACCGACCTTTGTCTGCCATAACTGTGAGTTGTCGACGGAGCAGAACAGCACTAACGTCACCGACACAAATTCGATGTCACGCAGCTCTCCGGCCAGGATCAATCAGACAGAGTCAACAACATTTGATAACTCACCTGACACACCCGTCCCGCCCGAGGATCTGCCTGAGCGCGCCGTCTCGGCGGAAAATGCTTACCTGATCTACGACATGATGCGCGACGTGATTAAACGCGGAACCGGGCGACGCGCACGCGACCTCGGTCGCCCCGACCTCGCCGGCAAGACCGGCACATCCAATGACCGGCGCGACGCATGGTTCAGTGGCTACAACGCGGATATCGTCGCCACGGCCTGGGTCGGATTTGACCAGGATCGACCACTCGGCGCGGGTGAAGAAGGCAGCCGGACCGCACTGCCGATCTGGAAGTACTTCATGCGCGACGCTTTGGCCGAAACGTCAACTGCAATAATCCCGCGGCCTCCGGGCATTATCACTGTACGTATCGTTCCGGAAACCGGGCTGGTAGCACCCGCAGGCTACTCGGGCTCGATATTCGAGTTGTTCCGTGAAGGCCACGTTCCCGACCGGCAACCAAACGATACCGATACATCGATCGACTTTACCGGCGACGGCAATAGCCTCGACGATGGAGATATCTTTTGACCCGACATACTCGCACACGCCCGGATTATCAGCGTGCGGCTGTCGCCGATGAAGCAGCCCGTATTATTCAGGAAGAGGGCTTGCCCGACTTTCGCAGCGCCAAAGCAAAAGCCATCGAGCGCCTCGGCTTATCGACCGGCAATACCCGACTGCCGAGTAATGAAGAAATTCAGCAGGCGCTGGCCGAACGAAATCGCATCTTTCGCGGCGACGATCATCCGGTGCTGCTCAATGAATTGCGCAAATCCGCCCTGTCTGTTCTGCGTGCCCTTGAAATCCATCATGCCCGTCTCGTCGGTCCGGTTCTGAGCGGCACGACAACAGATTTTTCGGCCATCGACCTGCACCTGTTCAGCGATTTGCCCGAGGCCATCGGCATCACACTCGACGTACTCGGTTTTGGTCATCGTCCGATTCAGATTCGCCACCAATTTCGCCGGGGTGAATTCGAGCAATTTCCGGGATATCGATTCAGAACGCCATACTTCGAATGTGCCGCAACGGTTTTTTCAATCAAACATCGTCGCCGTTCTCCACTTAGCCCCGTCGACGGCAAGCCCATGTCGCGCGCAGGGATTCAGGCTGTCGAAGCGCTGTTGAGTTGAGGTGGTTGTATAGATTTTTATGGGTGCTAGGGGCTGGTTTGTGTTCTTTTCTGGCGCTTTCCCTGGGCG
>CAYNMF010000035.1:0-20306 GCA_964398325.1 uncultured Chromatiaceae bacterium
ACAGTCTCGTAAAGAAGACGCAACGCCTTTCGGCCAGACGCTTGGTGCAAGATTGTCGGATAGCAATGGGGCAGACCCTGGGTTTTTTCAGGTAGCGGGAACCGGTTCCAGAGCTGAAGTTACAGACATCAGGTGACCGATAGTTCGGTATCCTTCTCTGCCATGAAGCCGAGTGATTTTTATTTTGACCTGCCGGTCCGGCAGATCGCACAGCAGCCGCTGGCCGAGAGATCTGCAAGCCGGTTGTTGTGCGTATCGCCGGATGACCGTCCCTATGAGGATCTGCAATTTATTGATCTCGGCGGCTTGTTGGAGCCCGGTGACTTGCTGGTCATGAATGATACGAAAGTTGTTCCGGCCAGGTTGCACGGACGCAAGTCGAGCGGTGGCCGGGTCGAGATGCTGCTCGAACGGCGGCTTGAGGCCGATCTTGCGCTCGTGCAGATCAAGGCGAACCGGTCGCCGGTCATTGGCGGGCAAATTGAGTTTGAAGGCAGTGCAGTCGCAACCGTCGAAGGTCGGCAGGATGGATTTTTCGTGTTGCGCTTTTCACGTCCGATCGACCAGTTACTCGATGAATACGGTCATATGCCTTTGCCGCCCTATATCGAGCGTGCCGACGAAGCGGTGGACCGGGTGCGTTATCAGACTGTTTTTGCCCGTGAGCCGGGCGCTGTCGCGGCACCTACAGCCGGCCTGCATTTTGATACCGGGCAATTGCACGAACTCGGCGAGCGCGGAATCAAGCTGGGTTTTCTGACCCTGCATGTGGGGGCCGGAACTTTTCAGCCTTTGCGCTCGCATCAGATCGAGTCCGGAATGCTGCACGCCGAACGCGTTGAGGTATCGGCCGCATTGTGCCAGGCGGTCAAAGCGACCCGCGCCCGTGGCGGGCGTGTGGTTGCGGTGGGTACAACCACGGTGCGCGGTCTGGAAACCGCTGCACTGTCAGGTACTTTGTCGCCGTACTCGGGTGAGAGCAGGTTGTTTATCCGACCGGGTTTTACCTTTAACGTCGTCGATGCGTTGGTAACAAATTTTCATCTGCCCGGGTCATCACTGTTGATGCTGGTTTGTGCATTTGGCGGCACCCGGTCTATTCTCGCGGCCTACGAGCATGCCGTTGCGAGTGGATATCGATTCTTCAGTTACGGCGATGCGATGTTTTGTACGCGAGTATGACGATGCCAATGCAGTTTGACCTCATTTCCACCTCCGCTGGTGCGCGCCTGGGCCGCATACGGTTCGCGCGCGGGCAAATCAATACGCCGGCCTTTATGCCGGTCGGTACGTACGGTACGGTCAAAGGGATGACGCCGGAGGAGCTTGAGGGTATCGGCGCCGAGATCATTCTGGGAAATACGTTCCACTTGTTGCTCCGGCCGGGTAATGAATTGATTCGTGAGTTGGGTGGATTGCATCGTTTCATGCACTGGTCGCGACCCATTTTGACAGATTCGGGCGGATTCCAGGTCTGGAGCCTGACCAGGCGCCGCAGGATTTCCGAGGAAGGGGTCGAATTTCAGGCGCCGACCGACGGCAGCAAGGTCATGTTGACGCCTGAAAGTGTCATGCAGGTGCAGGCCGATCTCGGCAGTGATATCCAGATGATCTTCGACGAATGTACGGGATATCCGGTCAGTGAAAAGGATGCACTTCAGTCGATGGAGCTGTCGCTGCGCTGGGCGAAACGAAGTAGGGATGCTTTTGCCCGATTGGGCGGGGCCGAGAGTGGTGCAGGTGTCTTTGGAATCGTGCAGGGCGGCATGTATCCGACGTTACGGTCAGCATCGCTGGAGGGGTTGCTTGAGCTCGATTTTGACGGGCTTGCCCTCGGCGGGCTGTCGGTCGGCGAGACAGAAGACGAGCGTCTTGCCGTGCTTGAGCATACGGTTCCACAGATGCCGGTCGACAAGCCGCGTTACCTGATGGGGGTCGGTACGCCGTCCGATATCGTCAAGGCTGTCGCACGTGGTATCGATATGTTCGACTGTGTCATGCCGACGCGTAACGCGCGTAACGGCCACCTGTTCACGGATCGGGGTGTCGTGCGAATTCGTAATGCGCGTTATCGCGATGACTCCCGACCGTTGCAGGAGGGTTGCAAATGCTACACCTGCATGAATTATAGCCGGGCGTACCTCAAGCACCTGGACCGCTGCGGCGAGATTCTGGGGGCACGTCTGAACACGATCCATAACCTGCATTACTATCAGTCACTGATGGTCAGGATACGCAGGGAGATCAAAGCGGGCACGTTTGCCGAATTTAGCCGTGAATGGCTGGAACGCGAGGCACAATTTACGGTATCTGTGCCATAATACGCGCCGTTTTGCCGGTAGAGCATGAATATGAGTTGGTTTATACAAGACGCATACGCACAGGCTGAGGGGCAGGAAGGAACATTTCTGAGTCTGCTGCCGCTGGTACTGATTTTCGGTGTTTTCTACTTTTTGCTGATCAGGCCACAGAACAAGCGCCAGAAAGAGCACAAGGAACTGGTTGCAAACCTGGCGGTTGGTGACGAGGTGGTCACGGGCGGTGGCGTGCTGGGCAAGGTGACGGAAGTCAAGGATCAGTTCGTGCACGTGCAGGTTGCCGAAGGCATGGTGCTAAAAGTTCAGCGCCACACGATTGGTGCCGTTATGCCTAAAGGCACCGTCAAGAGCGCCTGACCGGCGCCCGGGATCCGTCTGATGAATCACTATTCCGCCTGGCAAAATCTTCTTATCCTCGCCGTTATTGTGATCGGCGCGTTTATTGCAGCGCCGAATATGTTTGGTGATGAACCGGCGTTGCAGGTCAGCCACAATAACGGTTCGGCTATGGTTGAGCTTGAACTCAGCCAGATATCACTGGCCCTTGATGAACAGCAGATCAGTTATTCCCGTCTGTACGAACATGAAGGACGGGTGGAGATTATGTTTAACTCGGTCGCTGATCAGCTACGCGCCAGTGATGTGCTGCATGACAGCCTCGGCAAGGCATACGTTGTTGCATTGACGCTTGCACCGCGAACACCGGACTGGATGCGCGCGATGGGCCTGAAACCGATGAGCCTGGGTCTCGATCTGCGCGGCGGCGTACATTTTCTGTACGAAGTCGATATCGAAGGCGCGGTAGAGCAGCGACTCAAGCAGTACGAAGCAGACTTTGACAGGTTGCTGCGTAAAAACCGTATCAAGCGCAAGACCCGGCTGGTTAAGGATGAAGTGCGCGTCACACTCGGCGACGCCGCCGATGCAGATCAGGCAGAAGATCTGATGCGTGATTACGATTCGGATATCGATCTGAGTCGCCGGACCGAGAACGGTAATGTCATCATCGTGGCGCGCATGACTGAGGCGCAGATCAAGCAGCGGCGTGATTTTGCGATTCAGCAAAATACAGTGACCTTGCGTAATCGTGTCAATGAGCTCGGCGTGGCCGAGCCGGTCGTGCAGCGTCAGGGTCTGGATCGGATCGTCGTTCAATTGCCCGGTGTTCAGGATCCCGCACAGGCCGAGCGGATACTCGGGGCGACTGCAACGCTTGAGTTTCGTCTTGTCTGTGCCGGTGAAAATGCGATTGAGGCCCAGCGCAGGGGCCGTGCCCCGATCGGTTGTGAATTGTATTCCGATCGCAGCGGCAATCCGGTATTGCTGAAGCGGCGGACGATTGTTTCGGGCGATCAACTCGTCGATGCCACATCCGGTTTCTCGCAGGGTCAGGCGGCCGTGTTTGTCCGGCTCGACAGCAAGGGTTCGCGCGAGATGCTTGAGACGACGAAGAGCAATTTGCAAAAACCAATGGCGGTCGTATTTGTTGAGCAGAAGCGCGAGCTCATCGAACGTGATGGCGAAATGGTTGAGGTGAACCGCGAGGAAAAAGAAGTTATCAACGTCGCGACAATCCAGGGCGTCTTCAGCAGTAACTTCCAGATTACCGGTCTTGACGTGCTCGAGGCACGCGATCTGTCTTTGTTGCTTCGTGCCGGTGCGCTGGCAGCGCCAATATATAAAGTTGAAGCTCGCATGATCGGTCCTAGCCTTGGTCAGGACAATATCGATAAAGGGCTTATGGCGATCATCATCGGCTTCGCGGTGATTGTCGTGTTCATGGTGATCTATTACCGGGCATTCGGATTCGTCGCCGATCTCGCATTGATGACGAACCTCATACTCGTCGTCGCGCTGCTGTCAATGCTGCAGGCATCACTGACGTTGCCGGGCATCGCGGGCATCGTGCTGACCGTTGGCATGGCCGTTGATTCAAATGTGCTGATTTTCGAGCGTATTCGCGAGGAACTACGCAACGGAAATTCGCCGCAGGCGAGTATTAACGCAGGCTATCAAAAAGCCTTGTCGACGATTGCTGATGCGAATATTACAACCCTGATTGCGGCGATAGTATTGTTTGTATTCGGCACGGGCCCGATCAAGGGTTTTGCCGTTACGTTGTCTCTGGGTATTGTCACGTCCATGTTCACGTCGATTATCGGCACGCGGGCTCTCATCAATCTGTTATACGGCAGGCGTAATCTGGAGCGGTTGCCGGTCTAGAGCCGGTTGAAAATGCAATGCAAATTATCTCGACAGCGACAAATATCAATTTTCTGAGCAAGCGCCGCATTACCGCGACCCTGTCACTGGTATTGATTCTTGCCGGCATCGTCTCGTTGTTCAGCCGAGGATTAAATCTGGGTATCGATTTCACCGGCGGCGTACTGCTCGAAGTCGAATATACGACACCGGCAGACCTGGGCGATATACGTTCACGCCTTAAAAGTGGCGGCTTTGCTAATGCGCTCGTGCAAAATTTCGGGACGGCTTCCGATGTCCTGATTCGTGTTCTGCCGGAGGAGGGAGTCGATAATAGAAAGGTGGGTAATGAAATTCTTGCTTTGCTCGCGGCCGGCAATCCTGATGTCGATTTGCGGCGTACAGAGTTTGTCGGACCGCAGGTCGGTCGGGAGCTGACTGAACGTGGCGGGCTTGCGATGCTGTTTGCCGTGATCATGATCCTGATTTACATCATGATCCGGTTCCAGTGGAAATTTGCCGTGGGTTCGGTTGTTGCACTGGTACATGACGTCCTCATTACGATCGGCCTGTTTTCTATTTTTCAGTTCTCTTTTGATTTATCCGTGCTAGCGGCGATCCTGGCGGTTATCGGTTATTCGCTGAACGATACGATCGTAGTTTTCGACCGTATTCGTGAGAATTTCCGGCTGATCAGGCAGCAGGGCGCCGAGGCGATCATGAATACATCGATCAATCAGATGCTTGGCCGGACTGTGATCACGAGTCTGACCACACTGTTTGTACTGTTCGCGTTATTGGTTCTCGGTGGTGAAGCCGTACGCGGATTTTCACTGGCGCTGATTATCGGTATTGTGGTCGGTACTTATTCGTCGATTTATACGGCCAGCGCAACGGCACTGGCGCTTGATGTCACAACCGAAGACCTGATGCCGAAAAAGGTCAATAAGGAAGCGATTGACGATTTGCCCTGACGGCGCGTGCGGTTGTTTTTAAAGGCCTTCGATTCGCCCTTGATACGACGTTGGATGTGACGAACTAGGTCTTTGACAGGCAAGGCGTTAGCAACTTTTTCAACGCGTCATGCACTCTTGGAGTGCCGGCGACGATGTTGCCGGTTGCCAGGTAGTCGTCTTTGTCTTCCAGTTCGCTGATCAACCCGCCTGCCTCGCGCAGGATCAGCGATCCGGCGGCGATGTCCCAGATGTTCAGACCGAACTCCCAGAAACCGTCCAGGCGTCCTGCGGCCAGGTTGGCCAGGTCCAGCGATGCCGACCCGGGGCGGCGTACACCTGCCGTGTTCAGCAGGACTTGCTCAAGCATCAACAGATAGGATTGCATGCGGTCATGTGAGCGGTAAGGGAACCCGGTTCCGATGAGCGCACCTTTGAGATACCTGTGACCGCTGACACGGATTTTATGGCCCTCAACTTGCGCGCCGCGACCCCGCATCGCCGTGAAAATTTCTTGCCGGTTCGGGTCGTAGACGACACCAAGCGACAATCGTCCCTTGATACGCAATGCGATCGAGACGGAGAACACCGGGAAGCCATGAATGAAGTTCGTCGTGCCGTCGAGAGGGTCGATGATCCACGTGTAGTCATTCTGGCCCCGGTTGCCGCTTTCCTCGGCTAAAAATGCATGGTCAGGGTAGTACTGTTGAATTGTCGCGATGATGCTTTCTTCGGCAGCTTTGTCGACCTCCGTGACAAAATCGTTGGCGCCTTTGCTGCGCACATGGATCTCGTCCAGGTGTTTGAGTTGGCGGATCGCGATTTCACCTGCGCGACGGGCGGCCTTGACGGCTGTGTTTAACAGGGCTTGCATGGGTTTATCAGGAGCGGGTGCGCAATGAAGAGGGCGGTATTGTACGGCCTGAATCACCTGCGGGGAAATGGGAACCGGGCTAGAATACGGCTCCCGTCATCATACTTCGAGAACTGCTTTGCATGCCTGATTTGCCGATTCGTTTTGTCTTGTTCGAGCCGACCCATCCCGGGAACGTCGGCGCGGCTGCGCGGGCAATCAAGACGATGGGGTTTGCCGAGATGGTACTCGTGAATCCGGCTTGTCAGATTGATGGTGTCGCCCGGGCCCGGTCTTCCGGCGCCCTCGATGTGCTCATGAATGCCCGTATCGTGCCGACGCTGGCCGAGGCGCTCGATGGGTGCGGTTTTGTCGTTGGTGCGAGTTCGCGTCGTCGCCGGCTCGCCTGGCCGGAGCTCAATCCTCGTGAATGCGCTGCCGAAGTCGTTGCAGCGAGCCGCAGCAAGCCGGCCGCAATTGTATTTGGCGCCGAGCGCGCCGGTTTGACCAATGCCGAGATGGACCGGTGTAACGCGTTGGTCTACGTGCCGAGCAACCCGGATTACAGTTCACTTAATCTTGCCATGGCCGTACAGATCATCGCCTACGAGCTGCGCTGGGCGCAGGGCAAAGACGGCAAACCGCAGGATCCGGATTCGGTGCCGGCCAGTAACGGAGACATAGAGCTGTTTTATGAGCACCTGGAACGCGCCCTGATCGACAGCGGATTTTTAAAGCCGGATAACCCGCGCGTATTGATGAGGCGTCTGCGACGCCTGTTCAATCGTGCACGACTCGATGAAAGTGAACTGCAAATCATGCGCGGGATTCTCAGCGCTCTGGCGGCAGGTTCGGGTCGTCCCTCCGCATCACCGGGTAATACGGGAGCAGATGTGTGATAACGAAACCGGTCTATTTCGATTATGCGGCAACCACGCCCGTAGACGCTGAGGTGGCCGGAGCGATGTATGCCTGCCTTACCGATACCACGGCATTCGGCAACCCGGCATCCGGCCTGCATGCATTCGGGCGCGAGGCTGAAAAGCGGGTAGAACAGGCCCGTGAGCAAGTCGCGTCGCTGATTGGCGCTTCGGCACAGGAGATCATCTGGACATCGGGAGCGACCGAAGCCGACAACCTTGCAATCCTGGGCGCGGCGCGTTTCCGGGCCACATCAGGCCGGCATATTGTGACTTCAGTGACAGAACATCCGGCAGTGCTCGATGCCTGCCGGTACCTCGACAGACAAGGATATGACCTGACGGTGCTGACACCTGATGCGCACGGCATCATCGAGCCGGAACAGGTCGCCGAGGTATTGACCGATGAAACGACGCTGGTGTCGATCATGCATGTCAACAATGAAATCGGTGTGGTACAGGATATTGCTGCAATCGGTGCCGTTTGCCGGGCGCATGGTGCACTTTTCCATGTCGATGCGGCGCAAAGTGCATGTCATTTACCAATTGATGTCGATACTCAGTCTATCGATCTGTTGTCGTTGTCGGCACAAAAAATGTATGGACCCAAGGGTGTCGGGGCGCTTTATCTGAATCATGACCGGATCAGGCGGATAGAGCCGATCATGTTTGGCGGGAGTCAGGAAGGCGGATTGCGTCCGGGAACAGAGCCAACGCACCAGGTTGTCGGTATGGGCGTAGCCTGCGACCGGGTTCGTGCCGGGCGATTGGCGGATAACAGGCAGATCACCGCAATGCGCGACAGACTATGGAACGGTATCAGCACACTTCAGGGTGTGTTGCTCAACGGCGATCGCGAGCGACGGACGGGCCATATTCTGAATGTCAGTGTCACCGGGGTCGAAGGCGAGAGTTTGCATTACGGTCTGCGAGATCTGGCCGTATCGGCCGGTTCAGCCTGCACGACGCTCAGTGAGACCCCCTCGGCCGTGCTGCGCAGCCTGGGTCGGGCCGACCAGCTCGCTCGCGCCAGTGTCCGTTTCAGTTTCGGGCGGCCGACGACCGAGGCAGAAATTGACCTTGCAATCAAGACATTTTGCGGCGTCGTTACAAACCTGCGTGCTATTACGCCGAATTCCTCTCGGGCACTTGCGTGAACCGCCCGCCACGCTATTCGGACATTGTCGAGCGGTATTTTGCGCATCCGGGCCATGTCGGGACGCTGACCGGGCAACACGAGACCACGTTGCTCGGCAGGGCCGGGCAACGTGAGCAAGGCATCGAGGTAGTGTTTCACGTCGGTATCGACGATGCCCGGATCAGCGAAATCACGTTTCAGGCGTTCGGATGCCCGCATACCATTGCTGCCTGCAGCATTCTGGCCGAGCGTCTGAAGAGCCAGCCGGTGGAGTCACTGGACGAGGTCAGGCCGGACGAACTGGCAGCCTGCCTCGATTTGCCGGTGGAGAAAACCGGTCGGTTACTCATCATCGAGGATGCCTTGCGCAAGTGCCGTACTGCTTGGGACAATAGGCGGCTGGGCTGACGCCGGGAGTCCGGCCTTTTTTACAGGGAAAAATAATGGCAATTACGTTAACCGACAGTGCGGCCAACCGGGTACGGACGTTTCTGGCAAAACGCGGCAACGGCATCGGGTTGCGGCTGGGTGTCAAGAAGACGGGTTGTTCGGGGTTTTCTTATATTGTGAATTATGCCGATGAAGTCGGCGCGGATGATGTCGTATTTGATATTGATGATATCAAGGTCATCGTTGACGAGCAGAGCCTGGGTGTCATTGATGGTACCGAGGTTGATTATGTTCGCGAAGGACTTAACGAGGCATTCAAATTTCGTAATCCACAAGCTATCGGTGAGTGCGGTTGCGGCGAGAGTTTTAGTATTCAGGAATAACCAACAGGAAGTTGATATGGCTATTGAACGCACTTTTTCTATTGTTAAACCGGACGGTGTAGAGAAAAATCTGATCGGCGAAGTCTACCGTCGCTTCGAATCGGCAGGTTTGAAAATTATTGCGGCGCGCATGTTGCACTTGTCTCGTGAACAGGCTGAAGGTTTTTACGGTGTACACAGGGAACGCCCCTTTTTTAATGACCTGGTCAGCTACATGATGTCGGGTCCGGTCATGGTTCAGGTGCTCGAAGGCAAGAATGCCATTGCGAAAAACCGTGAAATCATGGGTGCAACGAACCCGGCAGATGCCGACCCGGGTACGATTCGAGCCGACTTTGCATCAAGTATCGAAGAGAATGTTGTGCACGGTTCCGACGGGCCGGATACAGCACGCGAAGAGATCGCCTTTTTCTTCACCGAAGACCAGATTTGCCCGCGGACGCGTTGATCGCAGGCGTTGCCAAATGACGGCCAAAGTGACAGCCAGTCCCGTTAACCTGTTGGGCATGCCACGCGCGGATCTTGAGCGACTGTTTGCCGATATGGGCGAGAAACCGTTTCGTGCCCGACAGATGATGCAGTGGATCTATGGTCGTTCGGTATTGCGCCTGGATGAAATGACGGACCTGAGTAAGGGGTTGCGTCAGTCGCTCGGCAGCTGTGTCGAGTTCGGTTTGCCCGAGACACAGGAGCGTCAGGATGCTTCGGATGGCGTGATCAAGTGGCGTCTTAAAGCCGGTGGCAGTCAGGCCATTGAAACCGTCTTTATTCCGGAGGAAGATCGCGGCACGCTGTGCGTCTCTTCGCAGGTCGGGTGTGCTATGGATTGCCCGTTCTGTGCGACCGGCCGGCAGGGCTTTAACCGCAACCTGAGCGCGGCTGAAATTGTGGGTCAGGTTATGCTCGCCAGGCAACAACTTGATGCTGTCGATGGGCCTCGAATATCCAATGTAGTGTTCATGGGTATGGGTGAGCCGCTTGCAAATCTGCGTGCGGTGGTAAAAGCCGTCGATATTCTGCTCGATGATCTTGGCTTTGGTCTGTCGCGGCGGCGTGTGACCGTCAGTACTTCGGGGCTCGTTCCTCAACTCAGGAAACTGGGCGAAGTATCGAATGTTGCGCTCGCCGTATCTTTGCATGCGCCTGACGATGCGCTCCGTGACATATTGGTGCCGATCAACCGGCGTCACCCGATTGCCGAGCTGCTCGATGCGTGCTGGGATTATTCGCGCCTTGCAAATCTCAGGGACGTGACTTTTGAATATGTCATGCTTGCCGATGTCAATGACAGTATAGAACAGGCACGTGAGCTCGCCCGATTGCTTGTCAACCGTCCGGCGAAGGTCAACCTGATCCCGTTTAACCCGTTTCCCGGCAGTGCCTATAGCCGCTCTACGCAGGCAGTCATCGATCGATTCCGGCAGGTTTTGCTCGACGCGGGTATCATCACAGTAACGCGTAAAACCCGGGGCGACGATATCGCGGCGGCCTGTGGGCAACTCGCCGGACAGGTTAGCAATCGGATCAGCGTACCACTGGGTGGGAAGATGCAGCAGAGTTTATTGCAATGAATTTATTTCGTTTCGTTGCCACCATGTCGGGCCTCCTGATGATGATGCTAACTGCATGCGTCACGGAAACAACCGGTCGTGCGATACCCATCGAACAGCCGGTAGAGGCAGCTGACCTGAACGTACAGCTCGGTATCGGGTATTTGCGTCAGGGCGATTGGCAATCTGCACGTATCAAACTGGAAAGAGCGATAGAGCAGAATCCCGATAACATAGTGGCGCACAGGGCATTGGGCCTGGTTTACGAGAATCTTGGTGATTTAGACGGTGCAAAGAGAAACTATCAGCGCGCTGTAACGTTGGCCCCGGAAGACCCGGACGCATTGAACAGTCTCGCGGTATTTTTATGCAAAAATGAAAGTGAGCGAGATGAAGCACTGAAATTGTTCAATCGCGCATTGTCTATTCCGTTATCGGAAGCCTTCTCAAACAAGGCGATGCTGTACACGAATGCCGGAGTCTGTATGAAGGGTTTCAATCTTGAACGCTCGGAAAACTATTTGCGTGAAGCTTTGGCTGCCGATCCTCAGTTTTCCGATGCATTGCTACAGGTGGCCGATGTCGCGTACCAGCGCGGTAATTACCTTCAGTCACGGGCATTTCTGGAACGTCATATGGCCGTCGCTGCGCCATCGCCCGGTGCACTCTGGCTCGGTGTGCGTATCGAAAAATCAATGGGTGATTTCAAGGCTTCCGATGACTTCGGTAACCAGTTGCGCAAAGAGTTCCCGGAGTCGGTCGAAACACGCCTATTGCTGGAGCAGCTCCGTGACGCAGGCTAACGATACCCCAACAGAAATTTCGACAGCAGCTGCTATGACCCCGGAACAAGTAACCGGATTAGATCTTGGTGAAAAACTGCGTGTTGCTCGCGAACAGCGATCATTGTCCCTCGAACAGGTTTCTGAATCGTTACATCTGGATGAAGCAGTGATAGACGCGCTCGAAAAGGGGCATTTTGAGAAGCTTGGTGCAGCCGTGTATGTTCGCGGTCACCTGAGGGCTTATGCACAGCTGCTCGGTTTGTCACCAGATATGATCGTTAGTGAATATCAGGGTGGCGATTCGGAGTCTGTCGCGGAACCCGTGCTTCAGCAACCGGACAATTTATCACTTAACGTCAATCCTGCGCTGTGGGGGGGTGGGGCACTTCTTGTTCTTCTTGGCGTATTGCTGGGTGTGTATGTGTTTCTAGGTGCCGATGATCTCGATGACTCGGTTGCCGTTGAGGATAGTGCTGATGCTTTGGTTGCCGAAGAGCCGGTTCACGTTGCTTCGTCTGCAGGCGATGCCGTGAGTGGAAATCCGGTTCCCGCTGTGAGCCGAGTCGTTGCCGAGCCAAAAGATATCGCAAAACCTGAAACTCTTGTCGTACCGCCAGAGCATCCTGTGGCGAACCGACCGGCCGCGACTATGCGTCTCGGGCTGCAGTTTAATCAGGAGTCATGGGTAGAGATTTCCGACGCCAACCGGCGTTTGCTGTTTGGCCTGCAACATAAAGGAAATCGTCGTGAAGTGACGGGAGAGCCGCCTTTCAGTCTGTTGATCGGCAATGCGCGCGGTGTCAATTTAACACTCAACGACGAACCGTTTGATGTTCCTGCGTCGCAGGTTCGCGGCAAGGTTGCGCGTTTTGAGATCACCAGCGCAGAGTTTGAGTAAGGCTGAATCACGATGTCTCAGGTTCAGGCAATCAGGGGAATGGGTGATCTGCTGCCCTCCGAAACGGCAACGTGGCAGGCGGTCGAATCGATCCTGCGTGATTTAATGAATGCTTATGGATTTGCTGAAATCCGTGTGCCGATCGTTGAACGCACAGATTTGTTCAAACGTTCGATCGGCGAGGTGACCGATGTTGTCGAGAAGGAAATGTATACATTCGAGGACCGCAATGGCGAGAGCCTGACATTGCGACCCGAGGCGACGGCCGGAATCGTCCGTGCCGGTATGACGAATGGCCTTTTCCACAATCAGCGGCAGAAGCTTTGGTGTATCGGACCGATGTTCCGTTATGAAAAACCCCAGAAGGGTCGCTATCGACAATTTTATCAGTTTGATATTGAGGCGTTGGGCTTTGAAGGGCCGGATGTCGATGCCGAATTGATCATCATTACGAACCGGTTATGGCAGGCACTTGGCATCGAAGCCGTCGAACTTGAACTGAACTCACTCGGGTCACCGGAATCGCGTCGGGAGCATCGCCGGGCGTTGACTGCATACTTTGAACGGCACAAAAAGGATCTCGATGCCGACAGCCTTGACCGTTTGTATCGTAATCCCATGCGTATTCTTGACAGCAAGAATCCGGACATGAAAGAACTCATTTGCTCTGCGCCGGTCACGACCGATTACCTGGATGCCGAGTCCGATGCGCATTTTGCGTTGCTGCGCAAGTTGCTTGACCAGGCCGGTATCGGATACCGCGTAAACCCCCGGCTGGTACGCGGCCTGGATTATTATTCAAAAACAGTTTTTGAATGGGTGACTGACAAACTTGGAGCGCAGGGCACAGTTTGTGGCGGAGGGCGTTATGATGGGCTTGTCAGCCAGCTGGGAGGCAAGCCGACACCGGCGATCGGTTGTGCGATCGGTCTGGAGCGTTTGCTGGAACTATATAAGTCATGTGGAGGGCGACCTGCGACGCATGCCCCTGATGCATACTTTGTTGCCGTCGGTGCCGACCTGCTGTTGCCGGCATTCGCGCTGGTCGAAGGATTGAGAGATGAGTTGCCGGGTGTCACGGTCGAGATGAATTGCGGCGGTGGCAGCTTTAAGTCACAAATGAAACGGGCGGATCATAGCGGTGCGGCTGTCGCGTTGATACTGGGTGAACAGGAGCTGGCCGATAAAACAATCGGCATCAAGGCGCTCCGGGAAGATATCGGGCAGATCAGTGTCAGCTGGACTGATCTTGGCGCGGCATTGACACAATACATCGATAACATGGGTATGGAAAAATAATGGTTGATGAAAACCTGACAGACGAGCAACAAGCGGAGATCATACGCAAATGGTTCAGAGAGAATGGCTTTTTTGTGTTGGGGGGGCTTGGACTGGGTCTTGCCACATTGATTGGCTGGAACCAGTGGCAGTCCTACAATATTGAGTATGCCGGGGAAGCCTCGGGTATCTATGAAGAACTGGTCAGTAATGTCCGGACCAACAATCAGGGTGGGGCAAATGCACTGCTAAGTGAACTTGTGTCCGGCTATGGCAAGTCTCCTTACGTCGATCAGGCACGTTTGCGGCTCACAAAATTGTCTCTTGATCGTAACGACTTCGATGTTGCGGCCAGCTATCTTGAGTCAATTATTGCGGAAAGCAGTAACGATGAGATTCTGCACCTTGCACGTATCAGGCTGGCGCGCATTCGTTTGCAGCAAGAGCAGTATGACGCGGCTCTCGCATTGCTGGAACAGGCTGATGCAGATTCTGCTTTTTATGCTCAGGCCAACGAAGTGCGTGGCGATATTTACGTTTTGATGAACCGTGCCGATAAAGCGCTGGCTGCGTATGATGCGGCGCTCACGGATACACGGCAGCCGCCGGCAATTAATCGGGTTTATGTGCAAGCCAAGCGCGACAGCCTGGATGTCGATGATTCAGTTGAGATGCCGGGGACTGAATCAGGTGCTATTGACGGAATGGATGATGTCTCAGGCACAACCGAGTAGTCGTCAACTCCGCGCTCAAGGCCTTGGGCGCTGTTTGCCGGGAGGACAGCTGATCTGGCTGTTTCTGGTCGCGCTGACGCTCGCCGGTTGCGGAATGTTCGGAGGAGATGAAGAAACCAACGTACCTGCCGAGCTTGTCAAATTTAAGCCCACCCTGAATATCAAAAAGGCCTGGAGCAGGAAACTGGGGGCCGGCGCCGAGCATTTGCGCCTTGCTCTTGAGGCGGCGAGTGACGGTACGAATATCTTTGCCGCAGCGCACGATGGCCGGGTTGCTGCATTTTCTGCGGATAAAGGCAAACGGCTGTGGTTGAAGAAGACCGGGTTACCCTTGTCGGGCGGGCCCGGTGTCGGTAACGATGTCGTTGTGCTGGGCTCGAGTAACGGTGATGTCATCGCGCTCGACTCTGCAGATGGCCGGGAGCTTTGGCGTACAACCGTGTCAAGTGAGGTATTGGCCGCACCGGCGCTGACCGCTGACCTCGCCCTGGTGCGTACCGTCGACGGCAAGCTTATTGCATTGGATATCGATGACGGCTCTGAAGCCTGGTTCGTTCAGCAATCTGTCCCACGCTTGTCTGTGCGTGGCACCGGTCAGCCTGTCGTAATCGGAAATGCTGTTCTTTGCGGGTTTGATAATGGCAAGCTCGCGGCATACGATCTTGGCGATGGCAGCCTGTTGTGGGACTTGTTGCTGTCACCCCCGAGCGGACGAACCGAGGTTGATCGGTTGTCGGATATAAATGCTTCCATTCGCGTTGTCGGCAACGATGTTTATGTCGTCGGCTATCAGGGCGTTCTCGGGTCGCTGGCTGTCGAGTCGGGGCAGGTCCTGTGGACTCGGGAAATTTCGAGTCACAATGGTATCGGTGTAGATTTCAACAACTTGTATGTGTCTCGTGATGACAGTGTTCTGATCGCGATGACACGCCGTGCCGGGCATGAACTGTGGCGTCAGGAATCGTTATTGTATCGGGATATCTCGGGGCCGACCCCGTTTGGCAGTTCAGTCGTGGTGGGTGATTTTGACGGCTATCTGCACTGGTTCGATGCGGCGACCGGTGAGTTGCAGGATCGTGTCAGTACGGGGGGTGCACGGATCACGACTGCGCCACTCGTCGTCAATGAAACGCTCTATGTTGTCACGGATGACGGCAAATTGTTCGCTTTCAAAGATCGGACGCCGAAAGACAAACGCTGACTCGTCATGTTACCCGTACTGGCAGTCGTCGGATGCCCGAACGTGGGTAAATCGACTCTTTTTAATCGAATGACGGGTACCCGGGATGCACTGGTGGCCGACTACCCGGGCTTGACACGTGACCGGCTCTACGGATTTGTTCGATGTGACGCTGGTTCAGCTATCGTCGTCGACACCGGAGGATTGACCGGCGAACAGACCGAGCTGGATCGGCGCATGAGCCGGCAAGTCGAAGCTGCTGTTGAAGAAGCTACCGTCGTAATTCTGCTGGTTGACGGCAATGCCGGTTGTACGGCGGGTGATGAGAATATCGCCGCCACGCTACGCAAGACTGGCAAGCCCGTTCTGCTCGTCGTGAACAAGACCGAGGGTCGTGTCGGTGCTGAACTGACCGGAGATTTTTACCGGCTTGGCATTGGGGATCCGATTGCAATCTCGGCGCTGCGCGGCGATCGCATCCACGCCATGATCGAGCGTGCGCTGGAACTGTGTCCACTGCAGGTCGGGCTAGAACCCACAGTTGCAAAGAGTGAAGGTACGCGGATTGCTGTGCTGGGCCGTCCTAATGTGGGCAAATCAACATTGATTAATCGTTGCATCGGCGAGGACCGGCTTGTGACGTTCGATGAATCCGGTACGACACGTGACAGCATCGCCGTCCCGTTCACGTTTGATGACGAACCTTTTGTACTCGTTGACACGGCAGGTATCAGGAGGCGATCAAAGGTACATGAAACGATCGAAAAATTCAGTGTTGTTAAAGCGTTGCAGGCACTTGAAGAAGCTGATGCGGTGATCGTGCTGATCGACGCGCGGGAAGGCCTGACGGAGCAGGATGTTTCGCTGATTGGCCTGATACTCGAACGCGGCCGTGCGCTGGTGCTCGGAGTGAATAAGTGGGATGGACTGTCGGAACGACGACGCGCAGATCTGCGTGAAGAGCTTGACCGGCAACTGCCCTTTCTTGATTTCGTTGAGACCTTTTTTATCTCGGCATTACATGGCAGTAACATCGTCGATGTGCTGCGTGGCGCATCGCGGGCTGCGGCCTCGGCCGTACGGGATCTGCCGACAAATGAATTGAACAGCATCCTGCAGGCGGCCATCGAAGTTCATCCACCGCCGATCGTACGCCGGCACCGGGTCAAGCTCAGCTATGCTCATCAGGGAGGCAAGCGGCCGCCGGTCATTGTCATTCATGGCAACCAGACGAAGCGCCTTGCGGGCAGCTATCGGCGTTATCTCATCAACCGGTTTCGCAAGGCATTCCGGCTCAAGGGAACACCGATCCGGCTTGAATTGCGTACCGGGAAAAACCCCTATGAAGGTCGGCGAAACAGGCTGACACCCCGCCAGCAGAGACGCCGGGAGCGTGTGCGCAAACGCAGCACTCGTTAGCAGTTCGGCGAAGAAACCGCGCTGGCCGTGTCAATTGGCGCAAGTGCCCGCACTTATATTCATATAACTAATTAATTATCACGCCTTCCTGTCGGTGGGGGATAATCAGCGCTTGAATTCAGAGGGTTTTCTGTATGACTAGTGCGAGACATTTCTTCAAGTTTCCCGGATCACTCGCGTTATGGCGAGGCGGGGTACTTGAGCAGCCAACAGTTGCTTATGAAACCTGGGGTGAGCTCAATGCACAGCGCGATAATGCAGTGCTGATCTTCACCGGATTATCGCCATCGGCACATGCTTCATCCTCGCCGGTAGATCCGGCTTCAGGTTGGTGGGAAGAAATCGTTGGCCCATGCCGGCCGATAGATACCACCAAGTTTTTCGTTATCTGCATTAATTCACTCGGTAGCTGCTTCGGCTCGACCGGACCGGCATCGGTCGATCCTGCAACGAATGAAGTGTATCGGCTGAACTTCCCGGTATTGACTCTCGAGGATGTCGCTGTCGGCGGCAAGGCGGTACTTGACTCGCTCGGTATCGAGTCGCTGTACTCGGTAGTCGGACCGTCAATGGGTGGTATGACGACTTTGGCTTTTGCGGCACAGTTTCCCGATAGTGCCCGCAGCCTCGTGTTGATTTCAACTTCCACACGTTCATTTCCGTATGCAATTGCCTTGCGTTCGTTACAGAGGGAAATGATTCGTAGTGATCCGGACTGGAAGAACGGAGATTACGAAGGTCATGGGCCTGTTACAGGTATGCGTCTTGCACGCAAACTCGGCATGATTACTTACCGTTCAGGCAAGGAATGGGTGCAGCGTTTTGGACGTGAACGCATACATGAAGAACACCCGACCGGGGACCCATTTGCGGCCGACTTTGAGGTTGAAGCCTATCTCGAACAGCATGCACAGAGATTTATCGGCCAGTTTGATGCAAATTGCTACTTGTACCTGTCACGTGCATCGGACTTGTTTGATCTGGCCGAGCACGGTGCAACGATGGAAGCAGTGGCGAGAAAAATTCAAACCGACAGGATTCTCGTTGTTGGCGTTGATTCTGACTTTCTGTTCAGGATCGAACAGCAACGCGAACTTGCATCGGTTTTTGAGGCTGCCGGCAAACGCGTCACGCTGGTCGAACTCGATTCGATTCAGGGCCACGATTCATTTCTCGCTGATATGGACAGTTTTCGTCCGGTCCTGGGTGCTTTTTTTGCCGGTGACTGGTCGGCATTGGGGGGGGTGAGTGACAAGCGGCCGCAGGCTCCTGTGGGTTAACCGGTATCAAAGCAAAGTAAGGATGCCTGGGTTCGATCAGTCGTTACGGATTTTGTCGATAATCGCCGTAAAACTGCCGTCAGAGAGTCGGCCAGTGATCTCATCCTGCATTTTGAGTTCCCGGGTACTGCGCAAGAGCTGTCCGCGCTTATTCTCGACAATCGCATAGCCGCGTTTCAGCGTGTCGAGCGGGCTGACGGCATGCAGTTGGGCAGCAAGTACCGCCAGTC
This sequence comes from uncultured Chromatiaceae bacterium, assembly GCA_964398325.1. Classification (GTDB taxonomy): domain Bacteria; phylum Pseudomonadota; class Gammaproteobacteria; order Steroidobacterales; genus SMWD01. Next base: position 18,512 of record CAYNMF010000035.1, read on the forward strand.
TTTTTTGTTCGGCCTCGATGGTTATCCGGATTGCATTGCTAAGCTGCAAGCGTTTTTTGAACAGGATTTGTTGGTACTCGCGGATTAACGGCTGCGGGTTGCCGGCGCGAATTCGTGCTACTGCATTTTGCAGGCGCAGTTGGTCCATTCGGATGCGCTGTTGCAACGCGCGACTGATGCGCGCGGTCAGTTCATCGAGGCGTTGCGCGACCTGTTCGAGCAATAGAATCGGGTTGCGGCGCTGGAGTCTGCCGTCCAGCTGAATAATCTGTTCTTTCCTGCGGTTGGTTTCGAATTCGATAGCCCTGATGGCGCGTATCCGTAACGTTAAGATGCTGTCGAGCCAGGTTTTGATATCAGGTACAACGAGTTCGGCTGCCCCGGACGGTGTTGGGGCCCGAAGGTCAGCGACCAGGTCGCTGATCGTGAAGTCGACTTCGTGGCCGACCGCTGAGATGGTCGGGATGGGGCATGCATAGATGGCACGTGCAACGATATCTTCATTAAATGCCCACAGGTCTTCGAGGGAACCACCGCCACGGCCGATAATCAGGACATCGCATTCGTTGCGTTCGGTTGCGGTCTCGAGCGCTCCGGCAATATCGTATTTGGCCTGTTCGCCCTGAACCTGTGTCGGGTAGATGATGACCGGTATGGCCGGGAAACGCCGCGCAAGGATATGCAGCATATCCCGGACTGCTGCGCCGGTCGGAGATGTGATCAGGCCGATTCTGGTCGGCAGGCGGGGTAAGGGTAATTTCTTCGATTCATCGAACAATCCTTCATCAGACAGCCTGGCTTTCAGTTCATCGAATTGTCGACGCAGCAGGCCTTCGCCGGCCGGTTCCATGTGCTCGACGATCAGTTGATAACTGCCACGGGGCTCGTAGATTGTGATCCGGGCACGCAGGATGACCTGCACGCCATCTTGCGGTGCAAATCGCAACATCCGGTTGGAACCGCGGAACATCGCGCAGCGAACCTGGGCATCGGCATCTTTTAACGAGAAATACAGGTGTCCCGATCCGGGGCGCGCGAGATTCGAAATCTCCCCGACAATCCATTGTGTGTCGAGGTATCCTTCCAGCGTGCGTTTGGCCTCTCGATTCAGCTCGGAAACCGTGTAAATCTGCGCATCGAGCGGGATTTCGGAGGGGTATTTTTGTCCGGATATGTTGGGCATGGGCGCAGATAGTTTACCCGCATTTACCGGAAGCGTAACATTGACGGTTTAACCCAATCGGAAGGTCTGGAGCCGTCATGCGTATTAACGAACAAGCCCTGACATTCGATGACGTTCTGCTCATGCCGGCCTATTCGAACGTCTTGCCGAAGGAAGTCGACCTTAAAACCCGGATCGCGCGAGGAATCTCGCTGAATATCCCGCTACTGTCTGCCGCGATGGACACCGTGACCGAGACGCGCCTGGCGATCACGATGGCCCAGGAAGGCGGCATGGGCATCATTCATAAGAATATGAGCGCCGCCGAGCAGGCCGCTCAGGTCGCAATGGTCAAGAAATACGAGAGCGGGATTGTCCACGACCCGATCACGGTGACGCCTGACAAGACGATCCGCGAAGTGCTGGAGTTGACGAAGGCCAATAATATTTCCGGTATGCCGGTTGTCGACAAAGGTGAGACGGTCGGGATTGTGACGCATCGGGATCTCCGGTTTGAAACACAGCTAGATGCGCCCATCACATCGGTCATGACGCCCAAGGACAAGCTGGTGACGGTGCTTGAGGGGGCGGCCAAGGCGGAGGTCATGTCGTTGCTGCACAAGCATCGGATCG
>CAYNMF010000036.1:0-20092 GCA_964398325.1 uncultured Chromatiaceae bacterium
TGGCGCGCCCGGAGAGATTCGAACTCCCGACCTTCTGGTTCGTAGCCAGACACTCTATCCAACTGAGCTACGGGCGCACTTTATAAATCAATTAGTTATGCGTGTTTTGTTTTGGCTGCTGACGCATAAATCAGCCATTGCCATATATTTCTGGTGGCGGACCCTGGCCGGCCGGCGCCTATAATACCTTTCTGTCGTTGCCTGTACAGTATGGCCGGGGCGCTGCGATGCTACCACAGCATCTTTTTGTCCGCGATATTCTGGCGGGCCACCCTGCGTTGCAGGCGGCTGAGGCTGCATTGGAGGCGGCTAAAGCACAGGAGCGATCTGCGGATTGCCCGTTATATAACCCCGACCTGGAATTGGACGTTGAGAAAGCTTCCTCCAGAACATATCAGGCGGGTATTTCACAGACGGTCGATTGGGCAGGCAAGAAAAAAGCGGCCTGTGACGCATCCGGCGCCAGGCGTCTTGCTGCCGAAAATGACTATCAGATTGTACGCAACGATCTTGCTTCGCAGATTCTAACGCTGCTCTCCGAGCATTGGTCCGCGGTCGATTTGCAACGAATGGCATTATCAAGCGCGGATCTTATGCGTGACTTTGCCGAGCAGGCAAAGCGTCGCTATGACGCCGGAGATATGGCGCAGGTTGAATACGAAACAGCTGTGCTAGCTTATGTGAGTGACTCGGTGGCAATCGCCATCGATTCTTCACCTTATGGATAAAGATTCAATTGTGAGTGCCAGGTTGCGTCAAGTCACCCCTGGGAAGCGGAGTATGTTGATTTGATTTAGTGCTCGTGGTGCCCCATACCCTCGGCTTCTTCCTGCATCTCCTGGTATGCGATACCGTCAAGGTCTGGAAGAACCTGCAGGAATGCAATCACCGGCCAGATTTCATCGTCTGAGTGGGTGGTGCCCCAGGCCGGCATGCCGGACATCCGGATGCCGTTCTTGGTTACCCAGAACAGGACCTCCGGAGGTTCTTCGAGTGCCTCTTCGGCAAGGTCCGGCGCCGGTGGATTCAGTCCCTTCGCCAATGGGGACGGTTGACGTCCGGGTGCTGTATGACACGATGAGCACATCGAATCAAAATCATTAATGCCCGCCAGTTGCAACATTTCATCATTGAGATCCGGTACCTGAACAGCGCTGGCACGAGTGTCAATCGATCTGCTTCGGGTTGTTTTCAACAGCCAGGCGGTGATCGGGTCATGGTTTTCTGTTGCCGCAACGTTGAAAATTCCGGAGTATGCGAATGCTATCGCAGCGATGCTGATCAGGATGAGAACAGTTATGACTGACATCAGGAATTTCATAAAATTTCTGCTCATGTGTAATGGATTCAGCTTGGCATTGTCGGCCAAGGCTGAAGTATACTCAAGTGCTCTAACCTGATTTATACGCAATAAACTCATTACGGAAATTCCCGGGTCCTGTTCATACATTTGGAGAAAGTTAATGCCGAGATACTTGATTAACGAGAAATTTCTGCTGGCGGCCAGTGTGCTGGTTGTACTGGTATTTGGCGGCATGGACGTGGTTATTGCTCATGAAGGCGAAGACCATAGCGCCAAAGCCGAGCAACCTGCGTTAAGCGCTCAAGGTAAACGTGTGGTCGAAGCACTGCAGGGGTACGCGGCAGCCTATCAGTCAGGAGATATAGCAAAGATTGAGAACTACGTTGTAAAAGGGGATGGATTCAGTAGTCTGGAGGGGACTTTCCAGGATTCAGGCTGGAAAAGTTACCGCAAGCATCTGGCCGATGAGCTGCCTTTATTCAAGGAAACCAGCTATAAGTTAAGCAATATACGTCCTTATGTCCGGGGCGACATGGCTTTTGCCACAATGGATTACACGTTGAATGTCACCATTGAAAGTGACCAGTTCGAAGGCGGGAAGCACAAAATTTCAATGCAAGGAAAGGCTACCATGGTGCTGTCGAAATCAAGGAATGAGTGGAAGATTCGGCATATACATACTTCGCGCGAGAAAGCCAAAAACTCAGGAGCCGGCAATTCTACGCATTGAAAGACTGAGCAAAATCAATGCTTGATAAGGAGCCCGGCTATGCCGATATTTTTTGGGCAACCTATGGTTGCCGGCCATCAGTATTAGGTGAGCTGCCCGCATGAAGTCGGTAGGAAACAAATTTTCCGTAGGAATTCTTTTCCATCTCAATGTCAAGTGTACTTAACGTTTCCGTGGCGCACTTATTTTCGCAGGCAATGAGCACCTCTTTACCATTAGCCTTGCTTTGGCGTAATAGCATTGCGAGGTCTTCCGGTTCCAGGTAACGGCCACTGCCATCCGGCATCGACAAGCCATAGCCGGCTTCACCAAAATCATCGATCACATAGACATCATCACGCTGCAGTGACCAGCTCACGGCACGCATCAGTGAACCGTTGGCAATAACAATCGAATCGGGCGGCAACGAATCGGCGACAGATCGAATGAAATCAACCGGGGCCTCGCTTTCAAAGACTTTGCCGGGTAAAGATAAGGGAAGTACAACCATAAGCGGGATGACTGCTAATCCACAGGCGAGAGTGCGAAATATATCAGTACGCGTGAAAAGTCCCATGATTAAAATTGCGATAGCACTGATCAAAGCGCTCGAAATAGCTGCAAGCCCACCCAGCTCGCTGGATTGGTACAGGGGTTTTTGCGTACTTGAAAACTGGGCAAAAGCAAGTGCGGCCAGCGCAAATACCAGGATAAGGCACAGGACCACCAGCCCCATTCGAATCAAGCGTGAATTTGATCGCCCGGATGTGAGACCCGCTGCAATAATCACTGCAAAAGGAACCATGCAGGGCAAAATATAGGTAATTAATTTCCCGCTCGAAACCGAGAAGAAAATCAAAGGCATTATTGCCCATGACAGCAGGAGTTGTATTGCAGCCGGATGTTTCAGATCCCGTGACTGCTGCTTAAGGCCCGTGGCCGCAGCCGGCGTCATAAGAAACCATGGCAACGTAACAAGTGGTGCGTACACCAGGAAATAATAAAAGGGTTGTTCGTGCTGTGGATGCTCTCCCGCAAAGCGCTGAATATGCTCGACCCAAAAGAAATAGTGCCAGAAATCAGGTTGTTGCTGATGGATGGCTATACCCCATGGCAGAGTGACAAGTACGGCGACACCCACCATGAACCAGGTGCGCCGAAACAAAAGTACATACTGTTTTCTGTATAGCAGCCACGGAACCAGAACGAGACAGGGCAGAACGAATGCCAGCAAACCTTTGGTCAGGAACGCCAGACCAAACAGGAGTCCGGCGCAGAGCAAGTACGTTTTTTGACGCCCGACAACGGCATCCGCGCCCAGCACAAAAACAGCAATACCCGCATTGAGAAATGCACTGAAGATTGAATCCAGTACGCCGAATGTCGCGATCACCTGAACTTCAAAAATTGTCAGAAAGACAAAAACGGCGAACAAAGAAGTGAATCGATTGTGAAAGAAGTGGCGTGCGACAGCGAACACGGTGAGTGCCGAAACACCCGAAGACACCGCACTTGCGAACCTTACTGCGAATGCGTTTTCACCAAATAAATAGAGTGAAAAAGCGTTGAGCCAATGACCCAACGGCGGCTTTTCAAAATATAACAACCCATTAAGCCTGGGGACGATCCAGTTTCCGCTGCTTAGCATTTCCCTTGCGATTTCGCCGTAACGAACTTCATCCGGAATAAAAAGAGGTCTGACTCCAAGAAACAGGATGTCAAGCAGCAAAAAAAGAGCCACCAAAGCGACTCCATACAGAACGTGTTTCGAAATTTGAGCAGGGTTATTCACGGATTATCCAAACCTGTCAGAATTCCCTGCATAATATAGTCGAAGCGATGCTATAGGATAGCCGGGCAGGATATGCACGAGGCGTTGCAACGGCTCATGGATATTCGGCAGATTGTCCAACCTGCCGAATATCCGTCAGACCCGGTTGATCGGCCTGCATCGCCGCTGCGTGGTGCCGAATGCCACCGAGCCACTATGCCGGTCAGATGATCGGGTAGACTTCCGGCCCTTGCAGAGCCGGGCTGGCTCGTGGCCATGGAACTATCGATCAGGAGAACAAGTATGATTTTACTTACGGGCGTGACGGGCAAGACCGGCGGCGCGACTGCCAATGAACTCATCAAGAAGGGTGTGCCCCTGCGCGCGCTGGTTCGAGATGCAGGCAAGGCAACGGCATTGAAAGAGGCCGGCGTTGAACTGGTCGTCGGCGACGCCGGTGATCGCGATGTGGTCGCCAGGGCGCTTGAAGGCATCGAGAAAGCGACGCTGATATTGCCAAACAGCCAGGAACAGAAAGGTATGGAAATGCAGTTTGTCGACCTTGCTGCCGAGGCGGGCGTCAAACATATCGTCAAATTGTCATCTTTCGAGGCCGTACCCGAGGCGACATGTCCGATTCCGGCGCTGCACTATGCCGTTGAGCAGCACATTCGGGCTTCGGGCATGGACTGGACCATGGTTCGACCAAATTTTTTCATGCAGAATCTGCTTGCCAACGGTGCCACGATCAAGGCCGAGGGTAAATTTTACCTGCCGATGGGCGATGGGGTGACCGTGATGATGGATTGTCGCGATATCGGTGCGGCTATCGCCGAAACGCTCGTCGGTTCAGGCCATGAGGGCCAGAGCTATGAAATCACCGGGCCCGAAGTGATGTCATTTTATGATGTTGCTGACCAGTTTTCCGAAGTACTCGGGAAGAAAGTTGAGTACATTGACCAGGACCCGGCCGTTTATCGTGACAGAATTTCTCAATTCCTGACGAGTCAGTGGCATTTAGATTCAATCATGCAACTGTTTTCAGAAATAGCCGAAGGGGTTGTACCGCCGAAGGTGACCGATACTTTTTCAAAGCTCGTCGGACGTGACCCGATACCATTCAGGCAATTCGTCCGCGACTACATCAGCGTTTACCAATAGAAAAAAGTCAGCCGTCGATTGTGCTGACTTCCAGGCCGGAAAATGTGCCGCCATCGGCACGGCAGATGATGCGAATAGGGCGGCAGCAGACGAAGCAGTCCTCGATGTAGTCCTGCTCCGGCACGGACAGGTCGACGACGAGCGTAATCATTTCCCCGCAATTGGGGCAACCGACCTCGATTTCGTCGATCAGGCTGCTCAGAAATTGTCCTTGCGTCGACGCGTTTCGGCGAATATGTCGACGAGGGGCGCGCCGGCCATGCCGAGGGTTGCCTGTAAATCTGCGCTTCCCGGCCGCATGAACGGATTGGTTTCACGTTCGAGGCCTATTGTCGAGGGAATCGTCGGTTTGCCCTGTTTTCGCAGTTCATCGACCCGCCTTGCCCGTTCGATAAGCTGTTCATTGTCCGGCTCGACGGTCAGCGCGAAAGCTGCATTCGCTTGTGTGTATTCGTGTGCACAATAGACCTGCGTATCGTCGGGCCAGGCCAGTAGTTTTTGCAGCGAAGCCCACATTTGTTCCGCAGTGCCTTCGAACAATCGGCCGCAGCCCATTGCGAACAGCGTGTCACCGGTAAAGGAGATGCCATCATCTGCGAAGCGGTAGACGATGTGGCCGCTCGTGTGTCCGGGTGTGTCGTACACCGTTGCGGTTTTGTTGCCGAGTTTGAATGTGTCGCCGTTAGCCAGGGCAATATCGATACCCGGAATTCGGGCCTTGTCAGCGTCGGGCCCGACCACTTTGCAGCCGGTTTTTTCTTTCAGTTCAAGATTACCGCCGGCATGATCCCAATGATGATGTGTGTTCAGAATGTAATCGAGGCACCAGCTGGTATCGGCAAGTGCCTTTTCTATGGCCGGGATATCCGGTGTATCGACGACACCGGTTTTTCCGGTCGCCGGGTCGTGGATCAGGTAGCAGTAATTATCCGACAGGGCGCTGAACATGTGTACCTGCAGGCAATTATCTGTCACGTTATTCATCGTTACTTTTCCATCAGCCGCGGCATCATTTCGGCGAGATTGCATGGCCGGGTTCGGTAATCGAGTTGCCTTTCGATCAGTTTATCCCAGCCATCGCGGCAAGCGCCGGTCGAGCCGGGCAGACAAAATACATAGGTACCGTTTGCGACGCCGCACAGTGCTCGCGATTGCATCGTCGAAGTGCCGATATCGTCATATGATACTGCCCGGAATAACTCACCAAATCCGTCGATAATTTTCTCGAGCAATGGTTTGATGGCTTCCGGCGTACCATCACGACCGGTAATGCCGGTGCCGCCGGTCGTGATGATAACCTCGACTTCCGGATCAGCGATCCAGCTCGATACCGTTGCACGAATCCGGAACATATTATCGGGCTCGATACGCTTGTCAGCCTTGTGGTGACCGACTGATTCGAGGCGCTCGACCAGTAACGCACCGGATTTGTCGGTCTCTTCATTGCGACTGTCCGATATTGTCAGCACGGCAATTTTCAAAGGGATAAATTTGCGATCTAATTTATTATCGTGGGCCACTGTTATGAAAATCTCTCAGGTTGCAGGTGTAAGTCCTTATGCGAGTCATCACGATTTTTGTCAGGCTGCCGTATCGCCACCAGAGCGCCGCACCTGTTCTCTCAGGAACTCCGCAAAAGCGGCGTACGCATCAACGTGCGTGAAGATGCCGGCAAGTTTCCCCTTGCGTGTCACGATAACCGAGCCGAGATGATGCTCGGCCATCCGGTGCAGTACGCTGTCGAGACGTTCGGAAAGATCGACAGTGTATGTGTCAGAAGACATGACATCGCGGATTTTTAACGCCGCATTGTCATCCAGCTCCATTCTGCGCCGAATATCACGGCTCGAAATTATGCCGGCCAGTTCGCTGTCTTCGGTTACCGGCAGGTGATGAATGCCGTGGGTATTCATGATTTCGAGAGCGGACTCGACTTTGGACTCCGGTTCGACAGAATATGGAAATGGTGTCATGACGGTCTTGATGGCGGGAATCTTTTTCATACTATTGCGCGTTATTGCTGCATTGGCGTCTGATGTCGAGTTTGCAGATTACCACTGATAGAACGATACGGCCTCGCCGGCTTCAAAATCATTTCGACCGCGGGGCAGCTCGACGAAGCCGTCGGTTCGGGCCAGTGAAACGAAGTCTCCGGATGTATTGGTCGGCCTGGGTCTGGCGCGCAGGTCGCCATCCGTGTTGACGTCGAGTCGGACCGGCATGAAGCAGGTCAGGTTCGACTCAAAATTAACCGCTTCAGCAAGGCGCACGGTCTGCCGTTCCGGCCGGGCTGCCCCCAGAGCCGTGCGAATTGCCGGCAGCACATAGCGAATAAGGCAGACGAGACTCGATACCGGGTTACCGGGCAGCGCGAAGACCGGTTTCCCCTGTGCGCTGACACCGAACCACATCGGTAGTCCGGGGCGCTGTAAAATTTTGTGAAATATAAGCTGCATGCCGAGTTCATCCATGATTTGCGGTACATAGTCGTACTTGCCCATGGATACCCCGCCGCTCAGAACAAGAATGTCATTGTGGTCGTGCATTTCACCGATTGCACGACGCAACTCATCGGGATCATCGGGTAGCCATGCACGTACGGCTGATGTGCAACCGCGGTTTTCGAGTGCTGCGACGATGGCCCGGTCGTTGGACGAACGAATCTGGAATAACTCGATCGGGCTGCCGACGTCGACAAGTTCATCACCGGTCGATATGGCGGCAATTTTTGGCCAGCGCGCAACTTCAACAGTTGCCGAACCGGCAATCGTGAGCGCTGCTATCGCTGGTGCGTCAATGAGCGAGCCCGGTTCGAGCAGCGGTTGACCGGCCTTGAGATCCGAACCGCGGCGATGGATGAACTGCCCGGGGTTCGGTTCGTAGCCGGACTCGAGTGTCACTTCGTCACCGTTGCGTTCGATACGTTCGACCGGGACAACGGTATCGGCATCATCCGGCAGCAATGCACCGGTCATGATCTCTATACAGTTTTTGTCGTCGCCAATAGGCAGCGCCGCAACACCGGCCCCCTGTGTTCCGTTGACATGGAATGAGCGGGAGCCGGCTGATAATGCCGACGAACGGATGGCGATGCCATCCATGGTCACTCGGTCGAACGGGGGTTGATCGCGTTCGGCAAGGACCTGTTGGCGGAGAATTGCGCCACGTGCGGATTCCAGCTTGACCGACTCGGAAGAATAAGCCGGCATGTGATCAGCAATCAGCCTGACTGCCTGGTCGACATCAATTCGAAAGTTATCTGTCTTGTTCGGCATGCTATGGGTCCAGAGGCTGTTCGAGGGCTTGATGAATCTCGGCAAGAATCGATAACGCGATAGTTTCGGGTGAACTCGCTCCGATCGGCATGCCGGCCGGACCGTGCAGACGTTCGATAAATGCCGGGTCGCCAAGGTCATGTGCTTTGACCAGCCGATCGCGGCGCGCTTTCGGTCCAAGCAACCCAATATAGCGGATGCCGGCACCTGTCGTCAGGTGTGACAAGTACTGACCATCGGCTTCAAGATTGTGGCTCATGACGACAGCTGCCGCGTACGGATCCAGATCCACAGCGGACGGAAATTCCTTGACGGGGATGCACAGACGATGCTCGGCAACCGAGAAAGACGGGTCGTCGATTCGTATCTGGCGGTGGTCGATGACTGTGACGAACCAGCCGATTTCGTTGGCCATCGTGATGAGTGGTACGGCATCCGGTCCGGCACCGAGAATCAGCAATCGTGGAATGGGGATAATCGGTGTGTGCAGTGCAGTAAATGCGCCACCTCGCGAAGGCTGGCGCAGTAGTTTCGGTTTCGATAACTTGCCGAGTGTTCCGCTCTGGTTTCTGATGGCCGACATCCGATCTTCAGGCATTTGCCAGGCCAGCCTGTCGGTGCCCCAGTCGATCCATGTCGCACCGGGTGGCAAATCCTTGTCTTCGCTTTCTATGACCGTAACGCAGGTCCCGCCGCCGTTGGGTAAGGTCAGTCGTTCGGCAATCGTGTGAAATGGCTCGTAGCCGGTGGCCGCATCGAGTCGTTGCAGCAGGATCTTGATGACGCCGTCACACCCGACGCCCATGCCCCAGATCGCATTGTCATCTTCGCGCAGGTCATATGTGATGGTGCGTGCTTCTCCGGTGATAAATACCATGTGTGCGTGCGCAGCGAGGTCGCCTTCGACGCAGCCGCCACTGACGAGCCCCTGATAGTCACCGTTAACCGAGATGATGATCCGGTGCCCGGCTTTGCTGTATGTCGAGCCTTCGGTCGCGTATACGGTTGCAAGAACAATCGATTCGTCTTCTTGTTGCCAATCGTTAAAACTATTAATGATGCGTCGGTTGCTCATCTGTTATCTATTCCGTAATCATCAATTAGCAATACGATTTTGCCCATTGCTTCATTGGCCTCGAGAATCTCATGCGCACGGGCTGCCGACGTCAACGGTAGCCTTGCATGGATGACGGGGGTAATTTCACCGGCCTCGATTTTCGGCCAGACCTGTGTACGCAGGGTCCGCGCAATGTCGCCCTTCGCTGAAGGACTACGTGCTCGCAACGTTGACCCGGTAATGACAAGCCGCTTTGTCAGTACACGGCCCAGATTCAGTTCTCCTTTGGCGCCGCCAAGAATACCAATGATGACAAGACGGCCTTCGGCATTCAGGAGTTTCGTGTTGTCGTCGAGATATGCGCCACCGACGATGTCAAGAATCACGTCAACACCTCCGGTTGCAGGCTTGATAATATCGAGAAATCGCCCGGTACGATAATTGATGGCCAGTTCGGCGCCAAGATCTTCGCAGAGTCGGCACTTTTCATCGCTGCCGGCAGTTGCGAGCACACGGCTGCCAAAAGCCCGGGCAAGCTGAATCGCGGTCGTACCGATGCCGCTCGCACCGCCGTGAACAAGCAATGTCTCGCCGCTCGTCAATCGGCCGCGATCAAACACATTGGTCCAGACAGTAAAAAAAGTTTCAGGTAAGGCGGCCGCCTGTGCGAAATCCAGCCCTGCGGGGATCGGCAGGCACTGAACTGCCGGCGCTGTGCAATATTCAGCATAGCCGCCGCCGGCCAATAAGGCGCAAACGCGATCGCCGATCGACAGTGTTGCAATGTCATCGGCAGCAGCGACGACTGTACCGGAAACCTCCAGACCCGGCAGATCGGAGGCGCCGTCCGGCGGCGGGTATAATCCGCGTCGTTGCAGGCAATCCGGCCGGTTAACACCGGCCGCGGCGACCCTGATCAGGACTTCACCGGAACCGGGCACCGGCAGCGGCCGGCGGATCGGGTGCAGCACCCCGGGTTTGCCCGCCGCACTGATTTCGACCGCCATCATGTCCGCAGGCAGATTGTCACTGACCATGATTGTAATTCGCAGATATCAACAAATCTGGAAGTATACCGGTATCGCCGGGTTCGATAGCAGCTGAAGGTCCGCCAGCCCTGTTTACCCGCTCCGGCAGTGGCCTGCAGCAGGCTCGTGGTATCGCCTCGTCCCTGTACAATGGTCAGGAACTTGCCAATGGCGGAATAATAATCAGTCTGCTACCTCTGCCAGTATGATAGTTTTATCCTGAATACAGTTACCGGACACATCCACTCGACAAAAATGTCTGAAAACATCGTTAACCTGCAAACTTCGGTTCCGCCGCTGCTGGACCGGCAAGAACGGCCACTGCGCGATCTGCGGATCTCGGTCATGGATCGGTGTAACTTTCGCTGCCCGTATTGCATGCCTGAAGACAAGTATCACGAGCACTTCAAGTTTCTTGACAGTGCCGATCGCCTGTCGTTTGAAGAAATTCTGCGGGTTGCCCGCCTGTTTGCCGGGCTCGGCGTCAGTAAGATTCGAATTACCGGAGGTGAACCACTACTGCGTTCCGGGTTGGCGGATCTGATCGGTGACCTGGGACGAATTGACGGTATCGATGATATCGCTTTGACAACCAATGGTATCTTGCTGGGACAGCACGCAGCTGCCTTACGAGCTGCCGGTCTTAATCGGGTGACCATAAGCCTTGATTCTCTCGATGATGAGGTGTTCGCTCACATGAGTGGCGGGCGCGGCAGCAAAGACCGGGTTCTCGCCGGCATCAGTGAAGCGGTGCAGGCCGGGTTGATGCCGATTAAGGTGAATGCTGTCATCAAGCGCGGCATCAACGATCAGTCTGCTCTGCCGCTCATCGAGCATTTTCGCGGTTCCGGTGTCATCGTGCGTTTCATTGAATATATGGATGTCGGCACGATTAACCACTGGCAGGCATCAGAGACGGTACCGTCCGGCGAACTTGTGGAGCGCATCGATCAGCGTTGGCCGATGGAGCCGGTTGAGCGTAATTATCACGGTGAAGTTGCGAGTCGGTATCGATTCACGGACGGTCAGGGTGAGGTCGGGTTTATTTCATCGGTTAGCGATCCCTTCTGCGGGTCGTGCACGCGTATACGGCTGTCGTCGGATGGGCAATTATTCACTTGCCTGTTCGCTACCCATGGCACGGATCTGAAGCATGCGTTACGCAACGGTGCCGACGATGATGAACTGTTGCGAATCATCGGTCGGGTTTGGGGTTTGCGCGGGGATCGCTACAGTGAGATTCGTGCAGAGCAGGGCGGTTCTGGCGATAAAGTCGAGATGTATTACATCGGCGGTTAAGCGCCATCGACTCGCGGGAATCCGGCTCATCATAATCAATAGCTGCGAGAGGTCCGGGCGCATTGTCTGATGCACAACCAATCTGGTCTCCGGATGAGGAACGTAGCGCAGCTGCCAATCTGAGTCTATTTCAATCGAATGTCGAAGCAAAAACGGGCCTGTCTTTTGCCGACTATGGCGCGTTGCATCGCTGGTCGATCGAGAACCCGACCGTATTCTGGGCTGAAATCGCAACGTTCTGCGGGTTGCAACTCGATGTCGAATGCTCTGACGTGCTGGAAGCCGCCGACCGTATGCCCGGAGCTCGCTGGTTCGTCGATGCGCAATTGAATTTTGCAGCTAACCTGCTGAAGTTTCGCGATGCGCATCCGGCAATTATCTTTCGCGACGAGATTGGGCGACGCACAGAACTCAGTTACGCGCAATTGTATCGGCAGGTTTCCGGGTTGGCCGCCGGGCTGCGTCGTGCCGGGGTTGTTGCCGGTGATCGCGTGGCGGGTTTCGTACCCAATTGTCCCGAGGCTGTTATCGCGATGCTGGCTACGACAAGTATTGGCGCAATCTGGTCATCGTGTTCTCCGGACTTCGGCGTCAATGGCGTACTCGACCGGTTTAATCAGATATGCCCCAAAATTCTGTTTGCGGCAGACGGTTATCGGTACAACGGCAAACAAATCGATTGCATATCTGTTCTGGCCGAGCTGGCACCGCGCATTGAGGGTCTGGAGCACGTTATTGTTTTTCCGTTTCTCGCCGATGCACCGTTCCTTGACAGTATTGCGAATGCAACACACTGGTCAGAATTTATCGAAACAGCGCAAGACATGGAATTTACATCGCTGCCGTTCGATCACCCTGTTTACATCATGTATTCATCGGGGACGACCGGCAAGCCAAAATGTATTGTGCATGGCGCCGGTGGCACGTTGCTGCAACACTTGAAGGAACATCAGTTACATTCGGACCTTGGACGTAACGACAAGTTTTTTTTCTTCACGACTTGTGGCTGGATGATGTGGAACTGGCTCGTTAGCGGACTGGCGACTGGCGCAACGATTGTTTTGTATGACGGGTCGCCGTTCGAGCCCGACCCCGGATCACTGTGGCGATTGGCGGACGAGGAAGGCGTCACGTTGTTTGGTGCCGGGGCGAAGTATCTCGCATCAATGCAACAATCAGATTTCACGCCACGCGAGAGTTGTTCGCTTGAGACTCTGCGAACGATTCAGTCGACCGGCTCGCCGCTCGCACCGACTACGTTCGATTACGTTTATTCCTCGATCAAAGCAGATGTTGCCCTGCAGTCGATCGCCGGTGGCACTGATTTACTGGGTTGTTTTGCGCTCGGCAATCCACTTAAACCGGTTTACCGTGGTGAGTTGCAATGTATTGGTCTTGGCATGGCGGTCGCCATATTCGACGACGATGGTCATCCGTTGCCGGCTGGTGAGAAGGGTGAGCTGGTGTGTACGCAGCCATTTCCATCCATGCCCGTTGGGTTCTGGAATAACCCTAATGGCATGAAATATCATGCCGCGTATTTCGAGCGTTATGCCAACGTATGGGCTCATGGTGATTTTGCTGCGTTGACCGGGCACGGTGGCCTGGTGATCTATGGACGTTCTGATGCAACACTGAATCCGGGCGGGGTACGCATCGGCACGGCCGAGATTTATCGTCAGGTCGAAAAAATTGACGAGATCCTCGACTGCATCGCCGTGGGACAATCCTGGCAAGACGATATACGCGTTGTCCTGTTCGTTGTCCTGCGCGCCGGCATCGAGTTGGACAAGCCGCTGCGTGACCGGATACGCAGGATCATCCGGAAAAATGCGAGCCCGCGTCATGTACCGGCAAAGATCTGTGCCGTGCAGGATATTCCGCGAACCCGCAGCGGCAAAATCGTGGAACTCGCGGTCCGCTCTGTCGTTAATGGCGAGCCGGTTCGCAATATCGAAGCGCTCGCAAATCCCGAAGCACTGGAGTTTTTCCGGGATCATCCAGGCTGGAATTAGGGGGGGGCTGTTCGCTGCGTAATTGCGCACCGACAGGGTTAGGATAGAGCCTATACGTGATGTAACACCCGTAGATGAAACGCAACTGCGTGCGTATCTTGAACGGTACTGTTCTGACGGGATTTTTCCGATGTTCCAGAAATTTGTAACCGGAGAGCCACATAATTTGTGCTGTTTTGCCGTTGCGTTTGCCTGGACGGACCCATTGCCCGAGTTCGTCGATCATTGGCAGGCTCTGCGCAATGGTGTTGTAGCGCTGGCGAAAGGGTTTGGCAAAGACTCCGAAAGGCTGTCTGCACCATTGCCTTAAGTTATTTCGAAGACCCGCACAACGGGCTGTTTCGGTCGGCCCGGCAAGACGCTGATTGCATTCCGCACGGTATTATGAGGTTTGGTAAAGTGATGAATGAGTGGCAGACAGGGTGTCAGGGCTGAGAGTAAGCCAACGAGGAAATTATTAATGCCAAACTTTGACCCGGGTCAGTATGCAGATGCTTTCCCGCACGATCCGATCCGGGAGGTTGCGCCCGATATTTTTTTTGTCGGTGCCACGTTCCGGATGAACCGGCTGATGCGAATCAGCCGCAATATGGTGATTGTGCGTAGCGGTGATGATCTCACATTGATCAATCCGATTCGCCTGTCCCCGGAGGGTGAAAAGGAACTGGAGGCTCTCGGTACCGTGAAACATGCAGTGCGCCTGGGTTCATTTCATGGCTATGACGATCCGTACGTCGTAGCGCGGTTTTCCGCCGAATTCTGGTGTCAGCCCGGTTCGGAACATTACCGGGAGCCGAAGCCTGATCATGAATTGACGGAAGGTGGACCTTTGCCGTTGCCGGATGCCGAACTGTTCGAGTTCCGCGAAATCAGGAAGCCTGAATGTGCGCTGCTGATTAAACGTGACAAGGGGATACTGATCACCTGTGACGGTCTTCAGCACTATGGGGATTTCAGCCGGCACTCGCTGGCGGCCAAAACGATGATGCCGCTGAGGGGCTTCGCACGGCGTATGATCGTCGGTCCGATCTGGCTGAAATTCCTGACAAAAAAGGGCCGCACCATGCGGCCGGACTTCGAAAGACTACTGGAAATGCCGTTTGACGCGTTAATCAGTGCACACGGCACGCCTCTCATGCGGGACGCGAAAGCAGCAGTGCGTATGGCTGTTGATAAGGCCAGGTTTGACGTCGGGTAACCGGGACCGCACCAGGTATGCGACGAATGGACGGCCGGCGTTTTGCCGACCCGCAACGACTCGCAGTTGTTTTATATTGGTGCTTTGACTAAACCGGACTAAAGTCGGAAAAAACAATAAATAACTTCAAAAAATTCGAGAGGGTATTAATATGTCAGAGATAGGTTCGAATCCGATCGGGAGCGAGAAGGGTGTCAGTCGTCGGGCCATATTGGCCGGTGCGGCGGCAATCGGCGTAACAGCGTGTGGAGGAAGCCAAGTGACCAGAGCAGAGGAGCCGGAAAAGTCCGAGCTTGAGATTGCCAACGAAACGCTCGTCAATAATTTTTGCCGGGACTGGGCCTTGCGTGATGTCGAAGCATTGCGGCCCTATCTGGCCGAAGATTTGATTTACCAGATCACGCCGGGCCAGCCGTTGATTGAGTCGCGGGAGCAGTTCGAAAAGCAGATGGGCCACTGGCTCAAAGGTCTCGAATCCGTGCGGTGGGATATTTTACGATCGTATGCAGTCGGACCGATCGTGCTGAACGAGCGCATCGATCATTTTAATGCGCCGGAAGGTGGGCCCGGTCCCAGCATGCGGTTCCAGGTGGCCGGGCATTTTTTCATTGAGAACGGCGTCATCCAGGTCTGGAAGGACTGGCCCATACCCGGTGCAGAACAGTTTATCGGCTAGCCGATCATTTCGTCGGTAAAACAAAGCCTGCCGATGTGCTGAAAGTCCGGTATTGATTCGGGCACAATAGCGCCCTGGGATAAATCGGCAAGGGCTTGATCTAATAATAAAACAGGGTTTAAGAATGTCCGCTAACTTACAGGAATCTAAAGATATTATTATTCAGCTCCGTGGTATATGCGGGGCTGAACATGTCTTGACCGATGACGCGGATCGCGAGTTTTACGCGATGGACGTCTATAGTTTTCGTGAAATGCCGATAGCCGTTGTGCAACCCGGCAGTGTCAGCGAACTGCAGGATGTTACCCGTATTGCGTCGGCGGCCGGCGTGGCCCTGGTTCCGCGTGGCGGAGGCGCGTCTTACACGGACGGCTATTTGCCGTCGACGCCCAATTCCCTGTTAATCGATACCGGGCGCATGAATGCGATCGTTGAAATCAACGCCGAAGATATGTACGTCACTGTTGAACCCGGCATTACGTGGGCGGAGATGACGGCGGCGCTGGCAGCCAAGGGTTTGCGGTCGGCCTTCTGGGGGCCATTTTCAGGATTGAAGGCAACCGTAGGCGGTTCGATGTCGCAAAATGCAGTCAGTCTCGGTTCGGGTAATTACGGTTGTTCCGCCGATACGGCACTGTCTTTCGATATCGTTCTGGCCAGTGGTGAAATTCTGAGTACCGGGTCCAAGGCGATGGACAAGTCATCTCCATTTTTCCGTCATTACGGCCCGGATTTAACCGGCCTGTTTACCGGGGATGCCGGCGCATTCGGCATCAAGGCCCGAATTACATTGCGCCTGATTCAGGTGCCGGCATTTTCAGGTACTGCTTCATTCGGTTTTACGCATTTCGATACCATGGCCGACGGCATGACCCGTGTGGCGCGAACCGGTGTCGCCGCGGATTGCTTTGGACTCGACCCGAAACTGCAGCAAGGCCAAATCAGCAGTGCGAGCCCTAAAGATTCGGTCCAGGCGGTTTGGGCAGTACTGAAGACTTCAAAAAACCCGTTTGATGGTTTTATCCGGGTGATGAAAATGGCGCTGGCCGGCAAGCGTTTTTTGTCGGGCTTTGATTATTCTTCTCACTATGTCGTTGAAGGGTCGAGTAGCGCGGAGATTCGTGCCAAGCTCGCGATTGTTCGCAAGGCAATGGCAGGCTACGGTACCGAAATTGCCAACACCATTCCGACGGTGTTGCGTGCCATGCCGTTTATTCCGCTGTATCCGATACTAGGGCCGCGCGGTCAGCGATGGGTGCCGATGCACGGGATTTTGCCTTTCTCCCGGCTGAAGGAATTCAATCGCCGCCTCAGCGAGTTGTATGCGGCAAACGAAGCAAGAATGGATGCGCTCAAGGTTGAGAAAGCCGCCATGTTCACGAGTATCAGCACCAATGGATTTCTATACGAGCCGGTTTGCTATTGGGAAGATGACCGCACTGCCTATCACAAGCGCTATCTGCCGCAGGAATATCTCGATACGCTGCCTGAGTACGAGGCCAACCCCGAGGGCCGGGCACTGGTTGCCGAATTGCGCAGCCAGATAAAGGATATTTTCTGCGATATGGGTGCGGTCCACATGCAGGTCGGCAAAAGCTATCCGTATCTGAAGGGACGCCAGGTTCAGGCGACGCAGATTCTCAAGGATGTTAAAAAGAGTCTCGATCCGGACGGCCTGATGAACCCGGGTGCGCTTGGCAGTCTGGAAGGCTGACGAGAAGCTCACGAGCATTCGTATTTGTTACCGGGGATTTTGTATGTCGAGGTTTGGATTATTTTTGGCGGGTTTGCTCATGATGGCGGGCACCCTGCCCGGGTGCAGTGGCGATCAGCAAGGCAACGCAGGCTCGAATTCGGCCGCGCCGCTTGCCATTGATGAGAGATTGGCCAGTGCCGATGTCAAGCGCGGCCAGACGATGTATTTTCAATGTCGCGCATGTCACAGTCTGAACGAAGGCGGGGCGAACAAGGTTGGTCCGAATCTTTATGGTCTTTTTGGTCGGCACGCCGGTCAAGTACCCGGTTTCGCATATTCGGATGCTTTGACAAATGCCGATGTCGTCTGGACGGCAGAAACTCTGGACGGATGGCTGGCGCGACCGAGTGACTATCTTCCCGGTAACCTGATGGTCTTTGTCGGCATCAAGGATGCTCAGGCGAGGGCGAATTTAATCGCGTATCTGCGTCAGGAAACCACAAAGGATTAATCCGCCCCGAACCCGTTTAAATTCATACAACTGTAAGAAAACCTTAGTAACTCTGACACATAATCTGACGAACATACCCGCAGTCAACTACTGATCTTCAAGGAGAAGAATCATGGAAAGAAGAAAGCGGGCGCCACGACAGTCGGCGGTTGAGAATACTTTGGAAGCTTTGTTACTAAGCCTGTGCCTGACCGCTTCGATTTATGCTGTCGAATTGCTGGCAGCCACACCACTTAGCTTGTGATTAGAGCTGGCAGGATAAAAATGCCAACCTCGCTTGAATTTATCCGATACCCCATCCGCCATCGACATACCCTTTTGGCAGTCCCGCATCCGGTGTGAAGCCATATATTTCCTCATCCGGTAAAGCTGCGATAACGATGTCACGGACCTTGAGGAGTTTTTCCAGATCGATACCGGTTTTCAGCCCCATCGCGTCCAGCATAAAGACGAGATCTTCGGTCACGATATTGCCGCTCGCACCCGGCGCGAACGGACAGCCGCCGATACCCCCCAGCGAGCTGTCCACGGTCGTGATGCCCTCTTCGAGCGCCGCGACAACGTTCGCCAGGCCAAGTCCACGGGTATTATGCAGATGGACGCCATCGAGCTGGTCGGCGCCGACTTCGGCACGCACGAGACGGATCAGGCGTCTGAGTTGAGTCGGGTTCGCATAACCGGTCGTATCCGACAAGCTCAACTCATCGACGCCGGCCCCGATCAGTCGCGCAGCCAGTCGAACGACCTGCGATTCAGGGACCATTCCTTCCAGCGTGCAGCCGAAGGCGGTCGACAGGCTGCCCTCGAAGCTGGGCCGCTGGTCTATCGGTAGTGTGTCCAGCAGCGCAGCAATCTTGCGCACTTCATCTATGACCTGATCGTGGGTTTTTTTGAGGTTCGCCTGACTGTGCGTCTCACTGCATGACAGGGGGAGTCCTATTTTATCTGCACCGGCCTTGATCGCATTTTCGGCACCTTTGAGATTTGGCACGAGCGCGACGACATCGAGACCCGGAATCGTTTTGGCATGGGCAACGATTTGGGCCGCATCGGCCATTTGCGGCAACAGTTTCGACGGTACGAAAGAAGCCACCTCGATTTCCCGTACCCCCGCCGCTGCTTCGGCATCGATCCAGGCTTTTTTAGCCTCGGTCGGCATGATCGCTTTGATACTTTGCAGTCCGTCGCGCGGACCGACTTCACTGACGAGGATATCGATGTCGCTCATAGCAATGTCCATATTGGTTTTAGGGCATAATTCACGGCCCCGGTTGTCCCCGGGGCACGAAATCATAACGAAAAGGTTTGAGAATGTCAGACAACCCAGCATTGCCGCTCGCCGGCGTTAAAGTCGTTGAATTTACGCATATGGTGATGGGCCCCGCCGCCGGGTTGATGCTGGCCGACCTTGGGGCTGATATTATCCGGATCGAGCCGGCCAAAGGTGATAGTACGCGGCGGTTACCTGGTTCGGGTGCCGGTTATTTCCCGATGTATAACCGCAACAAGCGTAGTCTGTGCGTCGATCTGAAATCTGATGCCGGCAGGGAACTGGTCCTGAAACTGGTCGGTGAGGCTGATGTGCTGATCGAAAACTTCCGGCCGGGGACGATGGACCGGCTCGGTTTCGGCTATACAGCGATGAAAGTTCTCAACCCGCAGCTGATTTATTGTTCAGAGAAGGGCTTTCTGGGTGGGCCGTACGAAAATCGTACAGCTCTGGATGAGGTTGCCCAGATGATGGGAGGTCTTGCGTATATGACAGGCCCGCCCGGGCATCCGTTGCGGGCCGGAGCATCGGTTATCGATGTGCAGGGCGGCATGTTCGGCGCGCTCGCGATTCTCGCTGCGTTATATCAGCGTAATGAGACAGGTCAGGGCCAGCAGGTCGTGGCATCGTTGTTCGAGAGTACCGTGTTTCTCGTCGGTCAGCACATGGCGCAATATGCCGTAACCGGCAAGGCGGCAGCGCCGATGCCGGCACGCGTGTCGGCCTGGGCGATTTACCAGGTTTTCGATACTGCCGATGACGACCAGGTCTTCGTCGGCGTTGTCAGCGACAAGCAATGGAAGCTGCTTTGTGAATCATTTGGTCTCGATGAACTGGCTGCCGACGAAACGCTCGCGACGAACAATGATCGTGTTGCACACAAGGAACGTTTGCTGCCGATCATCAAAGAGACCTTCAGGCAATATGCGAAGCAGGAGCTGATGGATAAGCTCGAGACAACGGGCTTGCCGTTTGCGCCGATTACAAAGCCGGAAGAATTATTCGATGATCCTCACCTGGCCGCGAATGAAGGTCTGTTGCCGATCATCGTGACCGACGGCGAACGGGCCGGCAAGCCCTCGAAATTACCGGCACTGCCGATCGAAATGAATGGCCATCGCTT
>CAYNMF010000037.1:0-19626 GCA_964398325.1 uncultured Chromatiaceae bacterium
TGATTCATGTGCATATACAGTGGCTAACGTTTTGTCTTGGCTCATGATGTGCTCGCCGCGATGTCCCATGTGGTATGCGAGGATATTCGTCTCGACGATTGCGTCGACGGGGCAAGCCTCTTCACAAAATCCACAGTAAATACATTTAAAGAGATCAATGTCGTAACGTGTGGTCCGGCGCGTTCCATCGTCGGCAACTTCAGATTCGATGGTTATCGCCGCTGCCGGGCAGACCGCCTGGCAAAGTTTGCACGCAATACAGCGTTCTTCTCCGTTCGGATACCGTCGCAGCGCATGCAACCCGCGGAATCGCGGCGACTGCGGGGTCTTCTCCTCGGGATACAGAATCGTAAATTTCTTGACGACCAGGTTTTCGAGCGTCAGGCGCAGTCCCTTGAGCAAGTCCCATAAGGTAAACGTCTTGATAATGTTTGCTATCGCATTCATCTCATGCACTCCATGGGCCGACACCCATCAGCACCATTCCGCCTTCGACGAATATCCAGACTATCGTGACGGGAATAAAAACCTTCCAGCCAAGCCGCATGATTTGATCGTAGCGATAGCGCGGAAACGTCGCACGAAACCACAGAAAACAAAACAGGAAGAATGCGACCTTGATACAGAGCCAGAAAAGGCTACCGGCGGCCAGAATGGCTCCATCAAACGCAGCGATCCCGGAAAACGGGGAATCCCAGCCGCCACAAAACATAACAGCCGTCAAAGCGGCAATCATGATCATGTTCGCGTATTCGGCAAGAAAGAAAACCGCAAAAGCGACGCCTGAGTATTCAACGTGAAATCCGGCGACGATCTCCGATTCGCCTTCGGCAACGTCAAACGGAGCACGATTGGTTTCGGCCACACCGGAAATAAAATAAACGATGAACAGCGGGAACAGCGGCAGCAGGAACCAATTCTTGTCCGGCCCGGCCTGGGCCGCGACGATCTCGCCGAGATTCAGGCTGCCGCCGGCCATCAGCACGCCAACCAGTGCAAAACCCATCGCTATTTCATAGGCAACAATCTGTGCCGCAGAGCGCATCGCGCCGAGGAAAGCATATTTTGAATTCGTCGCCCAGCCGGCAAGAATAACCCCGTAGACACCCAGCGATGTCAGCGCGAGGACATACAAAAGACCGGCATCAATCTGGGCAATCGCAAAACCCGGGAACAGTGGCACAACCGCCCAAGCTGCGAGTGCCGGCACAATCGACAATAGCGGGGCAACCAGAAACAGGAAACGGTTCGCTTTGGCCGGGAGGATCACTTCCTTCAGGATCAGCTTGATCGTATCGGCAAAAGGCTGTAACAGCCCCCAGGGGCCGACGCGATTGGGGCCGATGCGGTTTTGCATCCAGCCGATTATCTTGCGCTCCCAGAACGTCAGGTAAGCAACGCAAAGTATGATGACGACGAGCAGCGGTATGATCTGCAGGACAATAATAATGACATCCCGGACTAACTCGGGTAGCCATGTCCAGTAAGGTTCGAAACTGGCCCAAAGACTGGATATCAAACTCGTCACTTCACCGGCCTCATGCAGTTTTACGGCGTTCAGCCGCATCAGGTCCGACAGGCAATCCGCCTGCCAGCCCGTCGAGAGTCAGTTGCAGGCTCTGCGAACGGCGAACGAGCGAATCGACCTGGTACATTGGAACATCCAGGACTTGTTCAGCGCCCTGGCCTGGAAATCCGGCCGGAATTTTATCCGGAAAATGGTTGTCGGGCTTTGAATTTCCAACCACCGCATACAATTCGTCACGAATCGACTCGGATGTCTCGTACGCGCAATCCGGCAAATCGATTAGATTGCCCAGAACGCGCAAGATCTTCCATCCGGGGCGGCTTTCGCCGAACGGCATCGCCACGCCGCCGAAACTCTGCCAGTCACCGCCGGCATTAACGAATGTGCCGGAAGTTTCGGCAAAAGTTGCCATGGGCAAGATGACATCGGCATGCTTTTTCAGTGTCTCGTCAAAAAAAGATGAAAATGCAACAACGAAACCGGCCGCTTCAACTGCATGCAAACCGGCAGCACCGTCAGCGCAATCAAACTCCGGTTCGACCCCAAATAACAGCAGCCCCTGGGTTGGGTTTGCGACAATATCCCCGGCTGTCGAACCACATTGATCGACGACCGAACCGCCGATGCCCCGATGTGGCAAAACGCCGGCAAGACTCAGACCGGCACTATTAGCACCCTCTGAAATAAACCCGAGTTGGGCTCCGGTCAGGCGCGACAGCTTATCCGCCAGTGCCCTGATTTCGGCAAAACGTGGGTGACGCATACCGATCTGACCAACCAGAACAGCGGCAGATTCTGCGTCGCGCAACGCGGCAATAATCTTGCCGTGCGCATCATCGGAAGCAGCTTGCTGACCGGCCGCCCTGACCAGCGCGTCGAGTTCAGCGACGAGATCCTCACCAACCAGGAATTCGTTGACATCGAACAAATATTTATCGTGCCTGGTATTGATGAACGACACGTGCGCGCCGGCCAATGCAGCCTTGCGAACCCGATGTGCCAGTAACGGCACCTCCTTGCGCAAATTCGAACCGACTACACACAAGGCATCGAGCTTTTCTACATCAGCAATCGCCATACCAAGCCACGGGAACAGTGGATCGGCATCCTGATCCCGAAAATCGCGATGCCGCAAACGGTGATCTATATTTTCTGTTCCGAGATGGCGCACCAGTCGCCCGAGCAAATAGCCTTCCTCCGTGGTCGCACTCGGCGATACGAGCGCACTTAGGTTCCCGCGCACTCGTCGCAATCCTTCTGCGGCAATGTCGAGCGCCTCTTCCCACGAGGCTTCTCGCCATTCGCCATGGTCGCGGATCAGTGGACTACCCAGCCGATCATTTGCATAAATTGCCTCGCAACTGAAACGATCGCGATCGCTGAGCCACGATTCGTTGATCGAATCATACGTGCGCGGAACGACACGCTTGACCCTGCCCCCCATGACATGTGCATTCAGATGGGATCCAAGACAATCGTGCGGTGCGATTGTCGGCAATTGCACCATTTCCCAGGCCCGTGCCGAGAATCGAAACGGTTTATTGTTCAAAGCGCCGACCGGACACAGGTCGATAATATTGCCGGATAACTCGTGATCGACACTTTGCTCGATGAAAGTGCCGATCACAGTCCGGTCACCGCGTCCCATCGTACCGAGTTCCTGGATACCGGCGATTTCTTTGCCGAACCGGACACAGCGCGTGCACAGAATACAGCGGGTCATGTCCGTCGAAATCAACGGGCCAAGATTCTCATCCTGCACGACACGCTTGCTTTCGGTGTAGCGCGATATGCCACGCCCGTAACCCATCGCAATATCCTGCAATTCACACTCACCACCCTGATCGCAAATCGGACAATCCAGAGGATGATTGATCAACAGAAATTCCATGACGGATTTCTGTGCGTCGATAGCAGCCTGCGACTTCGTGAAAACTTTCATGCCATCGGTGACCGGGGTCGCACAGGCCGGCAACGGTTTTGGAGCCTTCTCGACTTCGACGAGACACATCCGGCAATTGGCCGCAACCGACAGTTGCCGGTGATAGCAAAAGCGCGGCACATAGATATCTGCCGCATCTGTCACCTCAATCAGCATCTGACCAGGCCGGGCCTCCAGCTCAATGCCGTTGACTTCAATATTTATCGTTTCTGTACTCATGTCTGGAGCAACTATCGTTATACCGGCCGTCAGGCCGCCTGCGCCTCTTCATCAACAATCGATCGACCGCGATTTTTGACCATGTACTCGAACTCATGACCGAAATGACGCAGGAAACTTTGTACCGGCCAAGCAGCCGCATCACCGAAAGCACAGATCGTGTGCCCTTCAATCTTGTTCGCCACGGCTTCGAGTTTTTTGAGATCTTCCATTTCACCCTTGCCCGAAACAATGCGATCCAGGACTCGCCACAGCCATCCCGTACCCTCACGACAAGGTGTGCATTGACCGCAGGATTCAGCATAGTAAAAACGCGAAATTGTGCGCAAAGCTCGTACCATACAAGTCGTTTCATCCATGACAATCATCGAGCCGGTTCCCAGCGATGACCCGGCCTGCTGCAAGGATGTGTAATCCATATTGATTTCCCTGATCGCCTCCGCCGGCATGACCGGAACCGAGCAACCGCCGGGAATAACAGCCTTGAGCTTACGACCATCGAGTACGCCACCGGCCATGTCGAGCAACTCGGCGAACGGGACACCGAGCGGTAATTCGAAGTTACCGGGCTTGTTGACGTGACCGGAAACAGAGAAAACCATGGTACCGCCGGAACCTTCAACACCGAGATCGGCAAACCAATCGGCGCCATTGCGAATAATCTGCGGCACGGACGCATAGCTCTGCGTGTTATTGATTGTCGTCGGCTGACCGTACAGGCCAAAATTAGCCGGAAACGGAGGTTTGAATCGTGGCCGACCCGGTTTACCCTCAAATGACTCGAGCAATGCTGTTTCTTCACCACATATATAAGCACCGGCACCGACGAACATATGCAAATCAAAATCGATGCCCGACCCCTGAATATTCCGACCGAGCAGACCCGCCGCATAAGCCTCTTTCAATGCCGCCTCGAACCTCGGTACGGGTTCGGCCATAAACTCGCCGCGAATATAGTTGTAACCGACCGTCGCACCCATGGCGAAGCCGCCGATGGCCATGCCCTCGATCACCGCGTGGGGGTTGTAACGCAGAATATCGCGGTCATGACAGGTGCCCGGCTCACTTTCATCCGAATTGCACACCGCGTATTTCTGCCGGTCGTCGTTCGGCATGAAACTCCATTTCAGACCGGTCGGGAACCCGGCGCCGCCCCGGCCACGCAGACCGGAAGCCTTGACGATATCGACGATCGCATCCGGCTCGAACTCGCCGGCCAAAACCCGTTTCCACGACTCATAACCGCCAACCTCCAGATATGACTCTAGAGTCCAGGGCTCATCCATGCCGAGAGTACGCAGACAAACAAGATTTTGCTGGTCAGTGCTCATATCTATTCAACGGTCTCCAGAATTTCGTCGATGATGGCCGGCGTCAGGTTCTCGTAGTATTTGTGATCAATCATCATCATCGGCGCGCCCGTGCACGCGGCAAGACATTCTTCTTCCTTTTTCAGGTGAAACTTTCCATCCGGGGTACTTTCACCGACCTTGATGCCCAGTTTTTTCTCGACATGGCCCAATATCGCCTCACCACCACGCAACATGCATGAAATATTCGTACAAACCGAGATACTGTGACGGCCGCAGGGCTCGGTTTCGAACATCGAATAAAATGCCGCAACCTCAAACACCTGGATTGCCGGCACATCAAGGTACTCGCCAACCGCCTCCATCAGTTCCCGGGTCAAATAACCGTTGTTCTGATGCTGTGCTGCGTGCAATGCCGCGATGACGGCCGATCGCTGCCGTCCCTGCGGAAACTTCGCACGCCACTTGTCGATGTCTTCGCAGGTATGCCCGGATAGTATCGAATGATTTTGTGCTGAATTCATGAATTCTGATCCTTGTCTTCGCCTTAGCGGTCGACATCACCAAACACAAGATCCTGAGTACCGATGACGGCAACAGCATCGGCCAACATGTGGCCGACCACCATTTCGTTCATCGCGGCAATATGTGCGAACCCCGGAGCACGAATCTTCAAGCGGTAGGGCTTGTTGGCGCCGTCCGAAATAATGTAGACGCCAAATTCACCTTTTGGATGCTCGATGGCCGCATAGGCTTCACCGGCCGGTACTGTGTAACCCTCGGTGAACAGTTTAAAGTGATGAATCAATGACTCCATATTTTCTTTCATGTCGACACGCTTGGGAGGCGCCACTTTATGGTCGTCGATCATGACAGGACCCGGATTCTTGCGCAGCCAGTCGACGCATTGCCTGATGATTCGGTTCGACTGGCGCATCTCTTCGATCCGAACGAGATAACGGTCATAACAATCACCGTTGACGCCGACCGGAATATCGAAATCGATATCGCCATAAGTCTCATACGGCTGTTTTTTGCGCAGATCCCACTCGATGCCCGAACCACGCAGCATCGGTCCGGAAAAGCCAAGCTGCATGGCCCGCTCCGGCGATACGATGGCTATATTGACCGTACGCTGCTTCCATATCCGGTTGTCGGTAAGCAACGTCTCGTATTCATCGACCCGGGTCGGGAACCGGTTCGTAAAGTCCTCTATAAAATCGAGGAGCGAGCCGGTTCGACTCCTGTTCAGGCGCGCTATGTCCTTGTCAGAACGCCACTGATTCGATTTGTGCTGCGGCATTGTGTCCGGCAGATCCCGGTAAACGCCACCGGGCCGATAATACGTCGCATGCATGCGCGTACCGGAAACTGCTTCATAGCAATCCATCAGATCTTCGCGTTCCCGGAAGCAGTAGATGAACATCGTCATTGCGCCGATATCGAGTCCGTGCGCACCGAGCCACAACAGATGATTCAGGATACGCGTGATCTCGTCGAACATGACACGAATGTACTGAGCACGAATCGGTACATCGACACCGAGCAACTTTTCGATCGCAAGAACATAGCCATGCTCATTACACATCATCGAAACGTAATCGAGCCGATCCATATAACCGATACTCTGGTTAAACGGTTTCGACTCGGCGAGTTTCTCGGTTCCCCGGTGCAACAATCCGACATGCGGATCGGCATTCAGAATGACTTCACCATCCATCTCGAGCACGAGGCGCAGGACACCATGCGCAGCCGGATGCTGCGGGCCAAAATTCATCGTAAAACTCTGAATCTCAGCCACTATTCCTCACCCTTCAGCTGATCTGAGTAACGATTGTCATCGCGAATGACGCGCGGCACGAGAGTTCGTGGCTCGATACTGACCGGCTGGTACACCACCCGGCTACGCTCCGGGTCATAGCGAACCTCTACATTACCGATCAACGGAAAATCCTTGCGGAACGGATGTCCGATAAAGCCATAATCAGTCAAAATGCGTCGCAAATCCGGATGGCCGTCGAACAGCACCCCGAACATGTCGAAGACCTCACGCTCATACCAGTTCGCGTCATTCCAGATGTCTGTGACAGACGGTACAACCGGTGGATTATCCGGACCGGTGAAGACTCGCAGCCGTAACCGGTAGTTTCGGCTGATCGACAACAGGTGATACACCACTGCAAATCGCCGCACATCGAATGTCGTATCGGCATCGGGCACAATATTTTTCGGTATGGATGCGCGACTGAATCCGGATGATGTTGCATCGTCGGTGGTCCATTCCGACTGGCCATATGTCAGGTAATCAACGCCACAAACATCAATGAGCATTTCAAAACAAAAATCATCTTCATCACGAAGCGACCTTGCGATATCAAGCAACTCACTCTTGTCGAGTTCATACGTTAATTCGCCGCAAATCGAATCGACGACGCTCAGGCGATCGCCGAAGCGCGCGGAAACTCTCTGCGCCAATGCCTCGTAACGTGGTTTCATCGGGATATCGTGTTTGTCCGCCGAATTTTATCCTGAAGTTGCAAGATGCCGTACATCAGTGCCTCTGCCGTTGGCGGGCAACCCGGCACATAAACATCAACTGGTACGACCCGATCACAACCCCTCACCACGGCATAAGAGTAATGATAATAACCCCCGCCGTTCGCGCATGAACCCATGGAGATGACCCACTTGGGTTCCGGCATCTGGTCATACACCTTGCGCAACGCCGGCGCCATTTTGTTGGTGAGCGTGCCGGCGACGATCATCACATCGGACTGCCGCGGGCTTGGCCGGAATATAACGCCGAAGCGATCGAGATCATACCGTGCCGAACCGGCCTGCATCATCTCGACGGCGCAACAGGCCAGACCAAAAGTCATGGGCCACATGGAACCGGTGCGTGCCCAGTTGTACAGCGAATCAATACTGGTAACAAAATAACCGCGCTGCTCAAGGACTTCAGCCGGCGTCTCTTCCGGCCGAAGCTCAACCGGCGCAAGATTCTGGTTCGACGTCGTTAATCCCACTCCAGCGCACCCTTTTTCCATTCATAAATAAACCCGACAACGAGCACCGCCAGAAAGATGCCCATCGCAATGATGCCGAAAGCACCGATCGTATCCAGCGACACGGCCCACGGGAACAGAAAAGCGATTTCCAGATCAAAAATGATAAACAGGATGGCAACCAGGTAATAGCGAACATCGAACTTGATGCGACTGTCTTCAAATGGTTCAAAGCCGCACTCGTAAGGCGATAACTTCTCCTCATCTTTCTGACCGCCACCCAGAATGAGCCCGAGGGCCAGCAGGATTAAGCCGAGCGCAACGGCAATCCCCAGAAACACGAGAACCGGTAAATATCCCTGCAACACTTCACTCATCCTCTGGACACAATCAAGACCACCCGGAGATTCTCATTTACCTCGGCTGCGGGCAGTCAAAGAGTCATTTCTGGTGCCGATGGCCGGACTCGAACCGGCACGGCTTGCGCCACTGCCCCCTCAAGACAGCGTGTCTACCAATTCCACCACATCGGCTACTTCAATAAACTACGTAGATGCCCGTAATCTTCAGATTTTCAGGCCTGAACCTGACCCGTCGTCAGGGGCTCGGCTCCTTTTCTGTTTCAACTTCGGTCTGCGGTATTTCGACCGGGGCCGACCCATCCAGTGCCGGCAAATCAGACAACCCGTCCACTACGCCCGGTTCATCGCCGGTAACCGGGAGCACGCTCGAGCTCTCTTCCGCCGGCACTACCACATTATCCATCAGGCTCTGCGAGACCTTCGTCCTGGAACCCAGATATGCAAGACTGAGGCTGGTGATAAAAAATAAAGTCGCCAGCACAGCAGTTGTCCTTGACAGGAAATTTGCCGAACCCTTGGCACCAAATACGGTACCGGACGCACCGGCTCCGAATGCCGCACCGGCATCGGCACCTTTACCACGCTGTAGCAATACAAGAACTATCAGCGCTGCCGAGATCAGGACATGCGCGATCAGTACAGCTGAATGAACATTGAACATCTATTTGGTTCCTGCAGCGGCCCGGCAAATTGCCAGAAATTCATCGGAATCGAGGGATGCGCCGCCGATCAACCCACCGTCAATATCTTCCATCGCGAACAACTCCGAAGCATTCGCTCCCTTAACGCTGCCTCCATATAAAATCCTGAGGCCGGCAGCTATTTTAGCATCGCTCGAAGCAAAAATTGACCGGACATGAGCATGCACTTCCTGAGCTTGCTCCGGTGTCGCAGTCAGGCCTGTACCGATTGCCCAGACCGGCTCGTATGCGACGATACTGGTAGCGAAAGGCTCGACGCCAGTTGCATCGAGCACCGCACCAATTTGCCGATTGATGACAGACATCGTCACGTTGGATTCGCGTTCTTCCCGACTTTCACCGATACAAAGAATCGGCGTCAGGCCCTGTTCATGAGCCGCCCTGAACTTTGCCGCGACAATCTCGTCAGTATCGCCAAATAATGAGCGTCGCTCCGAATGACCGATGATGACATGGCTGCACCCGACATCCCGCAGCATCGCCGCAGATATTTCGCCGGTGAAGGCACCACTCGCTTCTGTTGCGACATTCTGGGCGCCCAGCATGACGGTGCTGCCCGATATTTGCGCACCCACCTGTGGCAAGTAAACATAAGGCGGACAGAGCAAAATCTCCGCGGCACTCGCTTCACCGGCATTCTCAAGAATGCCCGATACGAGTCGCTGGTTGGCATCCCGGGAGCCGTTCAGCTTCCAGTTTCCGGCAACAAGTTTGATTCTCATCGGTATGCCCTGGCGATTGAAACGCAGGCCGTCATAAAAGGTGCGCGAAGGTTAGCTTCCCGAGTCCCGGAAATCAATGAGGAATACCAAATCAGCTTTTTGAGTCAAACCCTGCTTCTGGACGAATCAAGCCGCATTGCGACCAATCTCCTCGGCAAGTTCCTCGGCGAGCTGAATCACTTCATTCTCATCCTCTCCCTCAACCATGACCCGAACGACCGACTCTGTTCCGGAAGCCCGAACCAGGATCCTGCCGCGACCGGCAAGCTTTTGCTCAGCACTGCGAATAGCGTCCTGAATCACGGCCGAGGCATCCGGATCAATACGGGAGCAGGTACGAACATTAATCAGGGTCTGCGGAAAACGCGGCATGCCGCCGGCCAGCTCCGCTAGCGACTGGCCGGTCTCGATCATGACTGTCAGGACTTGCAAGGCACTGACCAACCCGTCACCGGTTGTCGTCTTGTCCAGGCACAACAGATGTCCGGATGTTTCGCCGCCAAGCTGGCCACCGTTTTCGTTGAGCATCGCCATGACATAACGGTCACCGACTTTGGCACGTCTGAAGTCTATTCCAAGTTCGCCGAGCGCTCTTTCGAGACCGAGATTAGTCATCAGAGTGCCCACCACCGGCCCCGACAACTGACCACTGGCATGCCATGCCTTGGCGAGTACGTATAGCAACTGATCGCCGTCAATGAGATTGCCCTTGTGATCAACCATCAAAACCCGGTCACCATCACCGTCAAATGCGATACCCAGGTCTGCGCCCACGGCCTTGACCGTCACCGTCATCAGGTCCGGATGAGTGGAACCGCAACCGTCGTTGATATTTTTGCCATTTGGCGAGCAACCAATCGGTACGATTTCAGCGCCCAGTTCGGTCATCACACGTGGAGCAACCTTGTAACCTGCACCGTGTGAGCAGTCGAGTACTATCTTGAGCTTGTCAAGGCTGAAGCCCTTGGGTACAGTCGACAGACAAAAGCGCTGATAGTCTTCGCGGGCACTGGCAATTCGCGTTGCCCTGCCAAGTGAACTTGAATCACGCGTTATGGCCGGTTGCGTGAGGAAACTCTCGATCTGTTCTTCAACCGAATCCGGCAGCTTGGTGCCATCAGAATCAAAAAACTTGATGCCGTTGTCGAAATAGGGGTTATGCGAGGCACTGATAACGACACCAACATCGGCATCCAGCGCTTTGGTCAGGCAGGCTATTCCCGGCGTTGGCAGGGGGCCTAGCAGCTGAACATCCATTCCGGCTGCGACGAAACCGGCCTCGAGCGCTGCTTCGAACATATAGCCTGATACCCGGGTGTCTTTGCCGATAACTACCCGACCACCATCCGGGGCTAACACGCGTGCCACGGCACTGGCGAGACGTAATGCGAATTCCGCCGTCATCGGTTCATCGCCAACCCGGCCCCGAATCCCGTCGGTACCAAAATATTTTCTAGCCATTTGTCTGTCCCTGAATTTCAGCAATTTCCTGACAATCGCGCCTTGCCTGCCTCGGCCAGTTGACCCAGCACGCTCAAGACATCCAGCGTCGGGGCAACATCGTGAACCCTGATTATAGCGGCCCCTTTTTGCACTGCGAGTAATGCCAGTGCAAGACTGCCGGCCAGACGGTCGTCGACATCGCGACCCGTCAAGGCGCCGAGCATCGACTTGCGCGACAGTCCGACAAGCACCGGAAAGCCCAGCTCGACCAACTGATCCAGTTCACGCAACAATTGCAGATTGTGAGCCAGGGACTTGCCGAATCCAAAGCCGGGATCGATGATGATGTTGTCCGCATCGATGCCGGCAGCGAGGCATTTATCGATCCGTGCGCGCAGATAGTCGATAATTTCTTCCGTGACATTGTCATAAGCAGGTGCGGCCTGCATCGAACGGGGATTACCCTGCATATGCGTCAGGCAAACCGGTACACCGAGCCCGGCGATTGTCGCCAGTGCCTCTCCGGACTCGAGGGCACAAACATCATTGACCATCGCGGCACCTGCAGTCACGGCCTCGCGCATGACCATCGGTTTGCTGGTATCGACGGAGACCGGGATATCAAACTCTCGTACCAGGCGTTCAATGACCGGTATAACCCGATCGAGTTCCTGGTCAACCGGAATCTCGGCAGCGCCGGGACGAGTCGATTCGCCTCCGACATCGAGAATATCGGTGCCTTCGGCAACCATTCTTGAGGCATGCTTTAACGCGGCCTCCGGTTCGAAGCATCGACCGCCATCTGCAAAGGAATCGGGCGTAACATTGACGATGCCCATAATGAGGGGGGCACCGGAGTCAGTGAGAAGGAACTGAGAGCCCACTCTAGCCCGACCTTATCCTTGCCAAAACATAGTACGGGAGTGACTTTAAGCGCGAATCATTTGCCACTGCACAGGAAATGCGGCTAAAGCCGCTCCTGCCTGCGAACTGGAACAACAGTGGCGCTGGTCCCTTTGCCTGGCTAATGCTGCTCAGCCGGACCGCCGATCGACGAGTCATCCTTTTTCTTGGCAATATCGTCTTTGCCCACATCGGCACGCGGTGGATCCTGACTGTCCCAGTCTTCCGGCGGCTTCGGCTCCTTGCCGTCCATGATGTCCTTGAGCTGCGTCTCATCGATCGTCTCATACTTGATCAATGCGTCGGCCATAACATCGAGCTTGTCGCGATGCTCGGTCAAAACCTGCTGAGCACGCTTGTAATTCGTCTCGACAACCTGGCGTATTTCCTGATCAATCGTATTGGCAGTTTCATCCGACACTTGCTTGTGCTGGGTCACAGAACGACCGAGAAACACCTCACCTTCGTCTTCACTGTATGTCAGTGGACCGAGTTGCTCAGACAACCCCCACTTGGTCACCATATTGCGCGCGATTTCAGTCGCCCGCTCAATATCGTTCGATGCCCCCGTCGTCACGGCATCGGCGCCGAATACCATCTCTTCAGCAATACGTCCGCCGAACAGGCTTGAAATCTGACTGTTCAGACGCCGCTTGCTATAACTGTAGCGATCCTGCTCAGGAAGAAACATCGTAATACCCAGCGCTCTGCCACGCGGGATAATCGAGACTTTGTAAACAGGATCGTGATCGGGAACACTCAAACCGACGATCGCATGACCCGAT
Organism: uncultured Chromatiaceae bacterium; assembly: GCA_964398325.1. Lineage (GTDB taxonomy): Bacteria > Pseudomonadota > Gammaproteobacteria > Steroidobacterales > SMWD01. The sequence continues at coordinate 12,921 of CAYNMF010000037.1, forward strand.
TCGTGATAGGCCGTCAAGCGTTTCTCTTCGTCGGTCATGACCATCGAGCGACGCTCACTCCCCATCATGATCTTGTCTTTGGCCTTTTCAAAATCTTCCATGCCGACCGTGCGACGATTCGCGCGAGCGGCGAACAGCGCGGCCTCATTAACGAGGTTGGCCAGATCCGCACCGGAAAAGCCGGGTGTCCCACGTGCGATAATGGCCGGACGCACATCGTCACCAACCGGTACTTTTCGCATATGCACCCGTAGAATCTGCTCGCGCCCGCGTACATCCGGCAACGGTACAACAACCTGACGATCGAAACGGCCCGGGCGCAACAATGCGGGGTCGAGGACATCCGGACGGTTCGTCGCCGCAATGACGATGATGCCCTCGTTACCCTCGAAGCCGTCCATTTCGACCAGCAGCTGATTCAATGTTTGTTCACGTTCATCGTGACCGCCGCCCAGCCCGGCACCACGATGCCGACCGACCGCATCGATTTCATCAATGAAGATGATGCACGGTGCATGTTTTTTGGCCTGCTCGAACATGTCACGAACACGCGAAGCGCCGACACCAACGAACATTTCGACAAAATCCGAGCCTGAAATGGTAAAGAACGGCACTTTCGCTTCGCCGGCAATGGCTCTGGCCAGCAATGTCTTGCCGGTACCCGGCGAACCTACCATCAGTACGCCCTGAGGAATTTTGCCGCCCAGACGCTGAAACTTTGAAGGATCCTTCAGAAAGTCGACGATCTCACCAACCTCTTCCTTGGCTTCCTCGATGCCGGCAACATCCTGGAATGTCACGTTCACCTGGTCTTCACCGAGCAGACGCGCACGGCTCTTGCCGAATGACATCGCGCCACGGCCACCTCCGCCGCCTTGCATCTGACGCATGAAATAAACCCAAACGCCGATCAGCAGCAAAACCGGAAACGAATTGATAAACAGACTGACGAGTAAATTCTGTCCCTTCGGAGCCATTGCCCGAATTGTTATATTGTGCTTTTTAAGTTCACCGATCAGGGCCGTGTTATCGGTCTCGGGGCTATAAGTCATGAACCGCTCACCCGATGTCAGGGAGCCCTTGATCGTATCGCCTTCGAAGGTAACATCGCTGATCTGGCTATTTTCAACCAGGCCCAGGAAAGTTGAATAGTCCAGCGGCTCGGACTGGCGACCGCCGGTGCCGAAGCTCTGAAAGACAGTTAGCAACACGATCGCAATCACGATCCACAGGACGATATTTTTTGCCAGGTCGTTCAAAACAGATTCCATTCCTTCACTACGGATCCCGTAGCGCAAAGTAAATCGATAGTATATTCAGCTTACTATAACCGAATATTGCGGGCTACGAGGTAAGTCTCACGACTGTGAGCCCGCGAAGCCTTTGGTTTACGAACTTTTACCGTCTCATATCGGCGCCGCATATCACGAACAAAATCGTCGAAACCCTCACCATGAAACAGTTTCACAACCAGTGCCCCACGCTTTGCGAGCACCTGTGATGCCAAACCTGCCGCCAGTTCCGCCAAATACATGGCTCTCGGCTGATCGACAGAACGGTTACCGCTTATGTTGGGGGCCATATCTGACATAACAAGGTCCAGCCGGTCATTTCCGATGCAGTGCAACACATCTTCGAGCACTTGTTCGTCACGAAAGTCGCCCTGTAAAATCTCGACACCTGCGATCGACTCCATTGACAACAGGTCGATTGCGATGACACGCCCGCCAGTTCCGACGATTTTGCTTGCGTACTGACTCCACGCACCGGGTGCCGCGCCGAGGTCGAGCACGCATGAACCACGACGCATTAATCGTTCTCTTTCCTGGATTTCGCTGAGCTTATATACAGCCCTTGAGCGCCAGCCTTCGGCCTGTGCCCGTTTGACGAACTCATCGGAATCCTGGCGCCGACGCCAGTTTTTACTGGATGAACCTTTGGCCATGATCGCTATAATCAGTGAGATGCAATTGAATGAAAAACAGAAAAAACACCTGCGCGGCCTCGCACATGACCTCAAGCCGGTTATCCATGTCGGCGCCGGCGGGATTTCCTCCGGGCTAACCGCCGAACTGGACCAGACCCTTGCTCATCATGAACTCGTCAAAGTCAAGGTCCGCGTCGGCAATCGTGAGGCGCGCAATACTGCAATCGATGAAATGATAAAAAAATCCAGCGCCAGCCTCGTCGCAAGAATTGGCAATACGGCAATTTTATATCGCCGACGTAAGAAAAATCCGGGCATTGAGCTACCGTAATTTCATTCAGACGTAATGGACTGCGACAATTTCGAATGCCTTTTCACCGCCGGGCGCATTGACGACAGCAACGTCACCTTCTTCCTTGCCGATCAATGCACGTGCTATCGGGGAACCAATGGATATCATGCCGGAGGCGATATCCGCCTCATCCTCACCGACGATCTGGTACGTTAATTCCTTACCATCTTCCTCGTCGATCAAATCAACGGTCGCACCAAAGACAATTCTGCCAGTCGGTCCAAACTGCGTCACATCGATGATTTGTGCGTTGGACAGTTTGCCGTCGATATCGCGTATGCGTGCTTCGATAAAACCCTGCTCTTCTTTAGCCGCGTGATATTCGGCATTTTCTTTCAGGTCTCCATGCGCTCGCGCCTCCGCAATTGCCTGGACAATACGCGGCCGTTCAATCGTTTTAAGGCGGCGCAACTCTATACGGAGCTGTTCGGCACCGCGGTTCGTTATCGGTACCAGACTCACGCAGCCACCTCTTTATGAAGATCCTGAAGCTTGTTGACCTCTCCACCATCGAGGTGATCGAGCGCCATACATGTTGCCATGGCAGCCGCCAGTGTCGTGTAGTAAGTCACCTTGCGCTGAACAGCTGCCGCACGTATGGAATGTGACTCGCGAATTGCCTGCTTGCCTTCGGTTGTATTGGCGATAAATGTAATCTCGCCATTCTTGATCATATCCACGATATGAGGCCTGCCTTCCCGCACCTTGTTTACGCGACGACACTTGATGCCGTTCTCGGCCAGATATCGTGCCGTTCCGTCGGTCGCACAAATATCGAAACCTCTCTCGATCATGACTGCTGCCAGCTTGACTGCGGCCGGCTTATCTCGATCGCGAACCGACAGCAAGGCCTGACCATAACTCGGCAAAGTCACACCAGATGCAAGCTGTGCCTTGGCATAGGCTTCGGAGAATGACCGGCCGGTGCCCATGACTTCACCCGTAGACTTCATCTCAGGCCCTAGTATCGGGTCTGCATCGAGAAACTTCGTGAACGGGAAGACTGATTCCTTGACTGAAAAATAATCAGGTACCGGCGAATTGAGCATCCCCTGCTCGCTCAACCGGATACCGACCATGACTTTGGCCGCAACCTTGGCCAGTGGAATACTCGTGGCCTTGGACACGAACGGCACAGTCCGCGATGCGCGAGGATTTACCTCAAGCACATAAATAATGCCGTTCTGTATTGCAAACTGCGTATTCATCAGGCCCACAACATTCAAGGCTTTGGCGAGAGCGACCACCTGAACTGATAACTGATCCTGTAATTCATCGCTGAGCGTTGCCGGCGGCAATGAACAACCCGAGTCACCGGAATGTACGCCGGCCTGCTCAATGTGCTCCATGATGCCGCCGATCAGCACATTCTTGCCATCGCAGATGACATCGACATCGACCTCGACAGCCTGATCCAGAAAACGATCGAGCAAAACCGGTGAGTCGTTTGACACCTCAACAGCCTCATTCATGTAATAACGCAGGTCATCTTCATTGTGCACAATTTCCATCGCACGACCGCCCAGCACATAAGATGGTCTGACAATGAGCGGAAAACCGACTTCCGCTCCCATCATGACAGCCTCATCTTCAGTGCGAGCAATACAATTCGGCGGTTGCTTCAGATCCAGCCTTTTAAGTATCTGCTGAAACCGTTCCCGGTCCTCGGCCAGGTCAATCGAATCCGGACTGGTACCGATAATCGGAGCACCGGCTGCCTCGAGCGCCCGCGCCAGTTTCAACGGCGTCTGCCCCCCATACTGAACAATGACACCCCGTGGTTTTTCCCGTTCGATGATCTCCATGACATCCTCGAACGTCAGCGGCTCGAAATACAATCGATCAGACGTATCGTAGTCGGTAGAAACGGTCTCGGGATTACAATTCACCATGATCGTCTCGTAATCGACCTCGCGCAATGCAAGCGCCGCATGAACACAGCAATAATCGAACTCGATGCCCTGTCCGATACGGTTTGGACCACCGCCGAGAATAATGATTTTATTCCTGTTGGTGGGTTCGGCCTCGCATTCTTCCTCGTACGTAGAATACATATAGGCAGTCGTGGTCGAAAATTCTGCGGCACAGGTATCTACACGCTTGTACACGGGATGGATGTCACCCTGAAGCCGGTGCTGGCGAACTACGCGTTCGTCGGTCGCCAGCAACATGGCAAGGCGGCTGTCGGAAAAGCCCTTGCGCTTCAAACGACGCAGGCGATCTGCGCCAAGCCACGACAAGCCCTCACTCCGAACTGTCTGTTCAATGGTCACCAGTTCCTCGATCTGACCGAGAAACCAGGGATCAATGCCCGTCAAACCGGCAATATCTACACCGGTCAAACCATGACGAAAGGCATCTGCAATATACAGAAGGCGATCCGGCCCGGGCATTTGCAGCTCGTGGCGCAGGCAATCGAAATCATCTTCGTTCGGCTCTGCGGGGAAAATCTCAACCAGACCATCTATGCCGGTTTCCAGTCCGCGCAGGGCTTTTTGCAGGGACTCCTGAAAAGTGCGTCCGATCGCCATGACCTCACCGACTGATTTCATTTGTGTCGTCAACCGGTCATTTGCACCGGTAAATTTCTCGAAGGTGAAGCGCGGTATTTTTGTCACGACATAGTCGATCGTCGGCTCGAAAGACGCCGGCGTCGCACCACCTGTGATGTCATTTTTCAGTTCATCCAGTGTGTAACCGATCGCCAGCTTGGCGGCAATTTTGGCAATCGGAAAGCCGGTTGCCTTGGATGCAAGTGCAGATGAACGCGACACACGCGGATTCATTTCGATCACCAGGATACGTCCATCATCCGGACTCACCGCAAACTGCACGTTCGAACCACCCGTCTCCACGCCAATGCGGCGCAGAACCGCGATCGAGGCATCTCTTAGTGATTGATATTCCTTGTCGGTGAGTGACTGCGCCGGAGCCACTGTAATCGAATCACCGGTATGCACACCCATCGCATCGACGTTCTCTATAGAGCAAATTATGATGCAGTTGTCCTTCCGGTCGCGAACCACCTCCATCTCAAACTCTTTCCAGCCGATAACTGATTCTTCGAGTAATACCTCGGTTGTCGGTGACAGGTCGAGACCATGAGAAACGATCGATTCAAATTCCTCGCGGTTATAGGCAATCCCGCTGCCGCTACCACCCAGCGTAAACGACGGCCGCACAATCATCGGAAAACCGATCTCTGCCTGAACCCTGACCGCCTCTTCGAGCGTATGTGCGATATCGGATTTCGGCACATTAAGGCCAATATCCTTCATCGCTTTGCGAAACCGGTCTCGGTCCTCGGCCGTATCGATCGCTTCGCGCGACGCACCGATCAGTTCGACATCAAACTTCTTTAATACCCCCTCACGCACAAGATCAAGCGCGCAATTTAATCCGGTCTGCCCGCCCATTGTCGGCAACAGCGCATCCGGCTTCTCACGCTCGATGATTTTTGCGACCGTCTTCCAATGGACCGGTTCGATATACACCGAATCAGCCATGTCCGGATCGGTCATGATCGTCGCAGGGTTAGAGTTAACGAGAATGACGCGATAACCCTCCTCCTGAAGCGCCTTGCAGGCCTGGGCACCGGAATAATCGAATTCACAGGCCTGACCGATGACAATCGGTCCGGCGCCGATAATGAGTATGCTGTCGATGTCTGTACGTTTGGGCATAGCGTCTTAACCGGTCTCGCGGGTTGTCACCAGGCGCGCCGCACTCTGCGTCCGGCGCGCCTGCATCAGGGACATAAAGCGGCTAAAGACATCAAGGAGATCATGCGGCCCGGGGCTTGATTCTGGATGACCCTGAAAACCTATTGCAGAACAGTCAGTTCTAGCTATTCCTTGAAGTGAATCATCAAATAATGACCGGTGCGTCGGCTGCAGATTTTCGGGCAGCGATGCCTCATCGACCGCAAAACCATGGTTCTGACTGGTGATTGCAACCTTCCCGGTCTCAAGATCCTGCACCGGATGGTTAGCGCCATGGTGGCCAAACTTCATCTTGACTGTCCGGGCTCCGCTGGCCAGCGCCAGCAACTGGTGTCCCAGGCAGATGCCGAAAACCGGGATATCCGTACCAAGAATCGACCGTATCGCCTCGATGGCATATGCACACGGTTCCGGATCACCGGGTCCGTTAGATAGAAACACGCCGTCGGGAGACAATGCGAGCACGTCTGCGGCCGGCGTTTGTGCCGGCAACACCGTAACCCGGCAATTATGCCCGACCAGCAATCTCAGGATATTGCGCTTGATACCAAAATCGTAGGCAACGACGTTAAAAGTGGAAACGCGCTTACCAACCACCGCGTCAGACGGCGGCCAGTTCGGGCCAAGACTCCACTGATATGAGTTCGATGTCGTTACAATTATTGTCAGATCCAAGCAGGCTAGGCCACCGAAGCGGCCGACCCG
>CAYNMF010000038.1:0-18759 GCA_964398325.1 uncultured Chromatiaceae bacterium
CGATTGTCAGGTCTTTTCCCAAGTCGCTTCTCATGCGATCTCCAGTTCTCCATATCGATGTATCTTCAACAGATTGTGCACAATACAGTAGAGTTTCCACTGAATATCTACCTTCCTTTTCGTGCGCAGGCTGAATCGGTTTAGCCCCAGCGCACTACCGATATGCCCAAATACCGGTTCCACTATCCCCATCCGACGACTGTACTGATAGCGTCCTTGCAGGGTATCGATCTTCTGCTTCATCAGCCCCAGGTAATCTGGCCTGGCATATTTTGCTCGGCCAATAAAGATCGCCACCCGCCGGGTCTCGGTCTTGTTCGGATCCCGCAAGCACCTGTCCCGATGCTTGCGCGCCAGACAGTCCCGCTTCGCACCCCGGAACCTCAAGATCTCATTACCGCTCTCGTTGATAACACGCCCATTGGAATATACCTTCTTTCCCGCCGAGCTAATACACGTGTGACTCGCTTCATCGTACGTAAAGTCCTGCGCGGTATATTGTTGCGTCTTGGTGCCTCGACGCGATGTGCAATGCCATTCTGGTAGTAAAAATTCAGCCATACGTACGCGGCGCCGTGCCCGGCAAACCAGATAACCGTAAACCATTTGACGATATCAAACTTGCTCATGAGCCCTGTAACGCCAAGAATAACCTGCGTTTTGTAGTGGTGTTTGAGTTGTGCTAGGCTTTTTCAGCACGACTCAAACACTGCGGAAAAACATCCGAGTTAATTGCTTTTGTTATGTTTTTTTATCTTAATTCGGCAACATTTCCACCGGAAACGCTGGCCGCTCTTGTAGTCGTTTCAAATACTCACTCACACTAGAAGAGTGTTCAATATTATGCTGCTTTTCCCATGTGATTAAATGGTAAAAATAGATGTCTGCCAGTGTAAATTTACCATTTGCAATATACCCGCCAGCTTCAGCCCACCGCCACACACAGCTAATATTTTCTTTTACTCGGAAGATAGCTCCCTCATAGGTTCCTTCTGGCCAGCTATACAAAGCCTTCAGACGGCTAGCTTGCTCTGCAACCCACAAATAAGGCTCAATTTCGGTTAGCCCGTAATGGAACACCCGTCTATAATTAAATACCTCCTTAGGCTCTGATGGAATTAACTTTTGATTCTCGGAAATATCATTCAGGTATTCCATAATGGCTGACGACTCCGTAAACACATCATTGTCGTGACATAACACAGGCATCTTTCTTGAAGGGTTCAAATTTAAGAAATCTTCGGTTCGAGTTTCACCCTTAAACGGATCTAGCCTTATTACCTTATAGGGATAATCAAACTCTCTTAACGTCCATAACACCCTCTCTGCTCTTGAGCGAAATGGATAGGCATATAAAATGAATTCGCTAATTTCCATGACTCCTTGTTTTTAAAACATAACGCCCTGAACAGCGGCCAGCCGAAGGCTGGTCCGGCGCAGCTTGCTGCGCGAACTGCTTCAGCTGGTTATAGCGCAAATACAAGACGTAGGCCCGCCTCAACTTCTTGTAGATTCGATTTCGACAAGCGCCCCGCTTTCTCTACCAGATACGATTTGTCCAAAGTTATGATTTGAGAAATATTAACTACGGATACTTTGCCGAGACCAGTTCCCCGTTTAGGAACGCGCACGTTTCCTGGCGCAGATGCCAATGCAAGATTTGAAGTAATTGTGGCTGCTATTACCGTACGAATGTTACTGCGGTTGAATTCATCTGCCTGGACTATTGCTACCGGTCTACGATAGCCAGGCTCTGATCCGCTTGGTTCCGGGAGGCTCACCCACCAGACCTCACCGCGTTTCACTACCAGTCCTCGTGTTGTAAAGACTGTTCTTGAATGGCCTGCAAGGCTGGATCCAATCTTGAAGCATCATCTTTTTCTAGATAGACGTCGTTAAGCTTCTTCGTGATATTTTCTCGGCCATATCGAGCGACAAATTCACGCACAGCATTGGTATATAACTCGCTACGAGAAACACCTAGATTTTTCGCGGCCCGCTCAGCAGCTGAAAATATTTCATCAGGTATGGAAATAGCTGTTTTCATGGGTGCGGAGTATAACTATAGTTATACCTATGGTCAATCGCTATAACGCCTGCAACATGCACCGCTGATCAGAAACAGAAAAGTACACAACAGTTTTCCGATCGCTTGATTGCTCTGGTTACATGCCACAGCTACGTTAGTTTGCTCGATACCAGGCGATTTAAACTCACACCCGATTCCGCTGCTTGAATTGCCAGCATACGATGTGTCTGCGGTGGTACACGAACCATAAACTTTCCACTAAAGCTCCTTGCCGATATTGGCTCAGGCACAGTTTCTTTTTTCGCTGCCATGTCTTTAACGCAAGAACCTACAAGCTTGCGAATACCGGCCAATGCTTTTTCTGGATTATTTTCAAGCCAACTTAAACTGGGAAATTCAGCGCATAACCCGACGTGCTCCTGATCTTCCTCCGACCAAGTTACTCTATATGTGTATCGATCAATATCTTTAACCATCTTCTTCCTCCAGGCGTTGAATTGCCTGTAGAACCTGGCGCACCTGATAGGGCTTGGCCTTGCCCTTTGCGCTCTGAATATTCACCCGCGGGTCTCCCTGCCACGGAGTCTTATAGACCCGGTGACTGGTACCCGACTGCCTGGGCTTCCCGAAGTGCTGATCGCAAACCTTGCTGAGATCTTTATAGCTTATCCCCTTGGGACTTTGCTTCATTCGCTTCAGGATGTCTTCGGTAGAAGCCACCCAAGAATAGTATCACTATTGATATTAGTGTCAAGAGCCTCGTTTCAGGAGATGGCACTTTGTGTCCAAGGTATGTAACGCTGTGAACAGCGGCCGGTCGCCAGGCGGGTCCGGCGACCGAAGGGAGCGAACTGCTTCACTTGGTTATATTCCGACCTAAATAAGGTAACGATCAATTTCGAGCGCGCCATGGAATACTCCCAGAATATCAATGTCGCCATCTAGACGAACTTGATAAGTAATGCGGTAGTGCCCGAACAATAGAATACGAATTTCTTCCTCCGGGCCTTCGTAACGGTACCCTATGGCTGGAAAGGATTTTAGAAGCTGCGCTTTATCATAGATGCCATTAATTAGATGCCATTAATAACATCTGCCGCAGCGGATGGATTATCTGCTGCAATATAATCGAATATATCTTTGAGCCAGCGTTCCGCCTCGCTCGTCCAATTCAGCTTTGCCATGAGCGGATACGCCGCTGCATCTCCTCATTTGAAATCGTTCGGCACGCCGCAGCGTCGGCCATTCCTCGCTGCACCATCACATGAAAGGCGAGCTCTCGGACGATCTCCTCCGGAGAACTATCGGCAGGTTGGCTTTTTACCAGCTTTGCAAGTTCATCTTTAGCTGTGGACATAACTTTGACCTCGGAATGCGAACTTAATTATACCATTAATGCAACCAGTCAGCCTCGAAGGAATATAACGCCCACGACAGGCGCCGCTGAAAAGAAATGGAAAAATGCGCAACTATTTCCCGGTCGCTTGATCGTGCTGGTTAGAAGCCGATTGTTCTAACCTCTCGGCAAGCCACACTTTGATTATTGACTGCCGAGTTACACCCAACCGACCAGCCTCCTTATCAAGCATCTCAATCATCCAGGTTGGAAAATCGACATTCACACGCCTTTGCTTTTGTTTCGGACGTCGCGCTTTAGAAAGATCCAAGGTGCCGGTTATATCTTTGCCCTGATCAAAATCACTATCGAATTTCTTAGCTTTCATACAAAACTACCTCTTCCTCTCGGGACCGCCGCACGGAAATAATTCGAATATCGTCGCTGCGGTAGGTAATTACTGCCGACCAATGTTTTGCATCGATCTGGCCGATGACGATAAACCTTGACTCATCCTCGCTTCTAGCCGGGATCTCCAAAAGATTCTGATCGTTCCACAGTTTCTGAGCCTCAATGAAATCCTGGCGAGAGCCGTCCGGTCCGTTTGGTTTGCTTTTACCGTGTGGGATGACCCCATCTGAGCAAGTACTTTCGTCAATCGTTCCGGTCTGTGCAGGGATGTCTACCATGACCCAGTGAATGAAATCCACGCGTGGCAGATTCGCGGCGATAGTCATACCGTCTTTGTTAACACTATCCGGTGATGACGGGACATCCGGGTCGACACACAGCAGCACGAGTGATTTTGCGGTGGGTGGAATTTCATCCCAGCTGAGCTGGGGATTTTTGTTTTTGCCTGGTCTGAGGTGTTCGTCGGGATCGGGAATGCCGAATGCTCAGCGCTCTGGAATATTTTTTTTGTGGTCAAAAGTAGTGGAGCTGATACGCATAAGGTCATCCTCTGTAATGTGGCTGTTTTTTAATTGATTTCAAAGGTTTCCAGTGTCGCGGCGATACGCTCGACTGCCCAATCAATTTTGGACTGATCAATGATCAGCGGTGGTGCTAACCTGACGACAGTTTCATGAGTTTCCTTGGTCAGAATTCCGTGCTCCATGAGTCGTTCGCAGACTTCACGTGCGGTCGCATATTGTGGATCGATTTCAACACCCAGTAACAGGCCACGGCCGCGTACCGTTTTGATCAAAGGTGACTCGAGCATGCGCAGTCGGTCACAAAAATAGCGCCCCATTGTTGCGCTATTGTCGACCAATCCCTCGTCGATCAGAATGTCGAGCGCCTCAGTGGCGATGACCGATGCAAGTGGGTTCCCCCCGAACGTGCTGCCGTGGTCGCCTGGAGTGAATCTTTCGAGAATATCGCGGCGTGCCAGGAAAGCCGATACCGGGTACAGGCCGCCACCCAGTGCCTTGCCGAGCATCAGTCCATCGGGCTGGACTGTATCGTGATTGCTGGCGAGAAATGAGCCGGTTCGACCGAGTCCCGTCTGTATTTCGTCACAAATCAGCAATACGTTATTTTGCCGGCAGATTTTGGCACATTCGGCAAGGTAACCATCGCCGGGAACAATAATTCCGCCTTCACCCTGGATCGGTTCAACAATAAATGCCGCCGTATTGTCGTTGATAGCCCTTTGAAGTGCGCCGGCGTTGTCATAGTCGATGAGCCGGAAACCGGCCGGAAACGGTCCAAAATTTTTCCGGTACTGCTCTTCTGAAGACATGGCGACGGCGGCGATGGTACGGCCGTGAAAATTACCGCGGCACACGATGATCTCGGCCTGATCGGTTGGCACGCCTTTGACCTCATACGACCACTTGCGCGCTGCTTTTATACCTGTTTCGACAGCTTCGGCGCCGGTATTCATCGGCAGCGCCATGTCCATGCCGCTCATCCGGCAGAGTTTTTCGAGAAACGGGGCAAGTTTGTCGGTATAAAATGCTCGCGACACGACGCCGAGGCGCGAAGCCTGGAGTGTCATGGCAGCGACGAGTCGCGGGTTGGCATGACCGTGGCTGACTGCCGAATAGGCGCTCATCATGTCCAGGTAGCGGTGTTCGTCAGTATCCCAGACGTAGCAGCCTTCACCGTGAGTCAGTACGATCGGCAGCGGATGATAGTTATAGGCACCGAACCGGCGCTCTATTTGTTTGATGGTATTGATGTCTGTCATGAGTTTTGTCCAGGTATGTATCCCATGATATGCCATTCCGCTGTGCTCGACAGATGTCCGGTTATACGTAAATCTCTACAATACAGGCAGTTAATTTTTCCGGAGAGTGTATTCAGTGAGTAGTACCGCACCGCGCAAAGATGCGCTGACGATTACCGGGCCGGCTGGACGGATTGAGGCCCTGCTTGAGGCGCCTCAGGTCAGTGACGGTCGTCGGGTTGCCGTTGTGTGTCACCCACATCCCCGGCACCAGGGCACCATGATGAATAAAGTTGTGCATACCCTGTCACGGGCAATGAATGAACTGGGCGTGCCGGCAATTCGCTTTAATTTTCGTGGGGTTGGTGCAAGCGAAGGGGGTTTTGCCGACGGTATGGGCGAGACAGACGATGCATTGGCCGTTATTGACTGGGCTGCGCAACACTATCCGGACGCCGGGTTGTGTTTGCTCGGGTTTTCTTTCGGCGGCATGATCGCTGCCCGTGCTGCACTATCGGCCTATCCGGCTCAGCTCGTCACGGTGGCTCCGGCCGTATCGCGCATGGCCGGGTTACTGGATGGCCGCCAGCCGACATGCCCGTGGTTGATCGTACAGGGTGAGACTGATGATGTTGTACCGTGCGCCGAGGTCATCTCATGGATTAATGAACTGTCGCCCGGGCCGGAACTCGTTGTCGTACCCGACACGGGACATTTCTTTCACGGCCGGCTGACGAAACTGCGGGAAATCGTCGTAAACTATCTTATTGCACAGTGGGGAGCAGGATGATCGATCGATTGTTGAGTTTTCTGGGTATCTCGGATGGCGAGGTATCAGCCGATGTTGACGAGACCAGAATCCAGCATGCGACAGCCGTCCTGCTGGTCGAGATTGCGCGAGCAGATCACGAACGTCTCGCGATCGAGCATGATGCGATGCTGGAATCGTTGAGAGAGAATTTCAGCCTTTCGGCCGTCGAGGCGGAACGCGTATTGAGTCGTGCGGAGACAGCGGCTGAAAATTCGGTCTCACTGTACGAGTTCACGCGTATTTTACATGCAGAACTCAGCTATGATGAAAAAGAAACGATTATAGAAATGCTCTGGCGCATTGCGTTGGCCGATAAGGTGCTCGACAAGTACGAGGACTACATGGTCGGCAAGATAGCCGACTTGCTCTACGTTGTTCGTGGCGATGTGATACGGCTAAGAAACCGGGTTTACGAATCTCTGGACAAATAGGCCGGGGGAAATGTCACTATTTATTCTCTGCCCCGGCCTCATTATTCCGAGAAAAATTGTCGTGAAAACCGAACCTGATAACTATTGGTTTCACCTTCCGGTTTTACGCTCAGGTTGAAGATCAGTGTTTCTGCATTTGCAACCTGAATATCACCAATATAGTAAATAGCGTCAGCCTCCTGAATCCGTCGCAGCACCAGGTTTTTGACCTGGCCTGTCAGGTTATTGGTCGTTAATGATACGTCCCCCGAGACTGACTGCCCGATTGTGCCATCGGTCTTTTTGACGATCGATACGTTCAGCATCGCACGGTTTTTGCTGCGCAGGATATTATAGTTGCGCGCAACTTCCGGTTGTAGCTGATCGGTCGAGATCGCGTTGAAGTGCACGGCATAATCACCGAAGTCTTTCGATGTGATGTCAGGCGGCTCCGCCGGCGGTCTGCTGCCGGTAGTCTGGGTCGCCGTGTCCTGATTGCAGCCGGTCAGAATGATCGCGGTTGTCAGGGTAGCAGAAAGTATTCGAAGCATTTTTATCTTCCCCCGCTTTGTCATCAGAACTTGGCTAACTATAAACCACCGCCGGGAGGATGTCTTTCCGGCTGCCGGGTGCATCAGGTCTCGTCGTGGTTACGGTCGCCGTCCTCTGCGACCGCGACCGCGGGTATTCGGGTGACGCCGGCCAGGCGAAATGACTTGTCACGACTCGTCCGGCCGCGAATCAGATCAATACGTGACGGCGCAACGCCGAATAATTTGGCAAGAAGCTTTATGGCTTGTTTATTGGCCTTGCCATCGACCGGTGGGGCCGTCAGACGCAGCTTGAGTCTGCCATTTTCGACGATACCAATGGCCATGCAGCTGCTGCGTGCCTGAACGCGAATATTGATGACGAGCGAACCATCGCTGTCACACTTGCCGCATGTCAGGTTCAGGTTGGCCTGATTGTCGGTCACATCAGTTGCATGATGGACAGGCAGCCCATACCGGCAGCCAAACGCCCGATAGGCAGTAACATGGTCAATGCCTGGATGGCAATCAGCGCAAAGAGTGGAGACAGGTCGAGCCCGCCTATTGGCGGGATCACTCTGCGGAAAGGTTTCAGCATCGGTTCAGCAATACTGGTCAGCAGACTTGCGGCAGGGTTGTATGTTCCCGGGCTGATCCAGCTCAGCACCACATAGATGAGAATGACAAACAGGCATATTCGCAGCGTCAGGTAGACAATACGAAGCAATGTCAGCCCGATGATTTGAATGAAATGAGGTTCACCCATGCATGTCAGGTTAACCAATACAATGGTGACGATGAGTTCGAGCAGCACTACGATGAGAATCGTCGCTGTGTCCAGGCCGCCAATTGATGGAATTATCCGCCGTGCCGGAATAACGAGTGGGTTCGTAATGCGCACAAAAAAATGTGTGATCGGGTTACGGAAATCAGCGCGTACCCACTGCAGGATGAAACGCAGGACGAAAGTGATGATGTACAGGTCAAGAAGAGTCTTTACAATAAAGGTCAGAGCATCCTGCATAGTTATGTTCGCTTTGGCTATTTGAAAGTTTGTTGTGCTGTTAGTCTACCTGACCGAGTTCAATAGACCGGTCGCGAGCGGCGAGCAATGCCCGCGCGACAATAGCACGAAAATCGGGTTGCTCAAGAAGGGTGATTGCAGCGGCTGTCGTTCCGCCTTTTGATGTCACACTCGCCCGCAGAGCATCGAATCCCAGATCAGATTCGGCGGCAACGCGGCCGGCCCCGAAGCCGGTTTGTCGCACCAGTTTGCGAGCAAGTTCCGCAGGCAGACCCATATCCCGGGCACAGGCCTCGATGATTTCCATAAACAGGTAGAAGTAGGCAGGACCGCTGCCCGACACGGCCGTAACGGCATCCATCAGGGTTTCATCCTCGATCCACGCCGTTTCACCTGTCGCTTCGGCGACATACTGTGCACGGGCTTTTTGCTCACGGCTTGTTGTCGCTGTGGCTGTAAGTACTGACATCCCGGCCCCGATCAGTGCCGGCTGGTTCGGCATCGCGCGCACAATTGCCTGTTTTGGGCCGAGAAGTGCCTGCAGTGAGCCCAGTGTGATACCGGCAGCAATCGATAAATATAAGCTGGAACTTTGTTCAGCGGGCGGATCCAGTTTCCCAATGACGGTGGCCATGATCTGCGGTTTGACGGCCAGCACGACAATGTCAGCATCATCGATAGCCGCATTGTTATTATCAGTTACACGAATATCGGCAAGAGTTGATTGCAGGCGCTCACGCTGTGCCGGATCGGGGTCGGAGATGCACAGGTTCCCGATTGCATGACCCGCCTCGACCAGTCCTGCGACTATCGCCCGAGCCATGTTACCTCCACCGATAAAACCAATATTCAGATTGTCGTTATCCATAGTCTCTGGTTCCAAACAAGTCCGTGCCGATCCTGATGCAGGTACTGCCTTCCATTATCGCCGTTTCGAGGTCGCCTGACATACCCATCGACAGCGTATCGACGTCGTAACCCGCACGGCGAAGATCATCGAGCAACCGACGCGCACGGGCAAATTCGCAGCGGGTATCCTCTGCCCCGTGTCCGGGCAGAGGGACGATCATCAGCCCGCGCAAGCACAGTTTTTGCGCCCCGGCAATTACTGCGGCCAGATCAGGCAGGTCATTCCCGGCAACCCCGTTGCGTTCATGCGCATTGTGCGGCCGCAGCTGGATGCAGACCTGCAAATCCTCGCGGTCGTTGGGGCGCCGGGCCGATAAGCGCTCTGCGATTCGCCGGCTCGTGACGGTATGGACCCAATCGAAGTTTTCCGCAATCGCCCGGGTCTTGTTGGATTGTATGGGGCCGATAAAATGCCACACCGCGTCATGGTTTATCGCCGGAATTTTGTCCAACGCTTCCTGCAGGTAATTCTCACCAAAATTCCGCAAGCCTGCCGCGTAGGCTGCTTTGAGCGATTCGATCGGCTGTTTTTTGCTGACGGCGAGAATTTGGACCGAGTTCGGGTCTCTGCCTGCGGACTCGGCAGCAGATTTAACACGACCTTGCAAACGCGCTAGTTGTTCCGTGATTCGCGTCACGATCCCTTTTTGGTGGCTCTATATACTTAAGTTCCACCAAATGACCGCTTATGGTAAATGCAGGTGGATTACTGATGGGTAAGTTGTTGATCTGGGGCTAAATAATGGCTGTCGATATCGCTCAGTTACTGACATTTTCTGTAAAAAACAATGCATCGGACTTGCACCTGTCTGCCGGTGTGCCGCCGATGATTCGCGTCGATGGCGATGTCAAGCGAATCAACATGCCTGCACTGTCGCACAAAGACGTGCACAGCATGATATACGACATCATGAACGACAGGCAGCGCAAGGACTTTGAAGAGTTCCTGGAAACCGATTTTTCGTTTGAAATTCCTAAACTTGCCCGGTTCCGTGTCAATGCATTTAACCAGGCGCGGGGTGCCGGTGCCGTGTTCCGGACGATTCCATCCGACATTCTGACGCTCGAAGATCTAATGTGTCCGGCCATTTTCAAGGATATATCGATGTTTCCGCATGGCATTGTCCTGGTGACCGGCCCAACCGGCTCCGGTAAATCGACGACGCTCGCGGCCATGGTAGATTACATCAATGACAACAAACCGGATCATATTCTGACGATCGAGGATCCGATCGAGTTTGTTCATGAAAGCAAGCGTTCGCTGATCAACCAGCGTGAGGTGCATCGTGACACGCTGGACTTTGCCGAAGCGTTGCGCTCGGCGTTGCGCGAGGATCCCGATGTCGTCCTCGTCGGCGAGATGCGCGATCTTGAGACCATTCGGCTCGCGCTGACCGCAGCCGAAACGGGCCACCTGGTATTCGGCACGCTGCATACAAGTTCGGCTGCAAAGACAATTGACCGTGTCGTCGATGTATTTCCTGCAGCAGAAAAGGAGATGGTGCGGTCAATGCTGTCGGAATCGCTGCGTGCGGTGATTTCCCAGACATTGCTCAAGCGAGTGGGCGGCGGTCGTATTGCAGCCCACGAGATCATGATCGGCAATGCGGCCATCCGAAACCTGATTCGGGAAGGCAAGATTGCGCAAATGTATTCGGCGATTCAGACCGGCCAGGCTGCCGGTATGCAGACACTGGATCAAAACCTTGCCGAGTTGCTGGCCAAGGGGGTCATCAATAAGGAAGAGGCCCGGTTCAGGGCTGCCAACAAGGAGAATTTCTAATTCGGGCGCACAGGCGCTTTCTAGCTCGTAAAGGATAAATCGTATGGAACGCGATCAAGCGACACGGCTCATGCAAGGGCTGTTGAAAAAAATGGTGGCGAAGAACGGTTCGGATCTGTTTATCACAGCCGGGTTTCCCCCGGCAATCAAGGTCGACGGCGAGATTCACCGCGCAGCCGAGGAATCGCTGACGCCGGATCAAAGTGCGGTAATCGTCCGTGCCATTATGAATGACAAGCAGGCCCGTGAGTTTGATGCAACCAAGGAATGTAATTTCGCAATTGGACCGCAGGGGATTGGTCGGTTCCGTGTCAGTGCGTTTATTCAGCAAGGTGCCGTTGCGGCCGTGTTACGCCAGATTATCACCAAGATTCCGACTGTCGATGAACTCGAATTGCCCGGTACACTGAAAGAGATTGCAATGACGATGCGTGGTCTTGTGATTCTCGTCGGCGCGACCGGATCGGGTAAATCAACAACACTGGCGGCAATGATTGGTCACCGTAATGAAAACTCGCGCGGGCATATCGTCACGATCGAGGATCCTGTCGAGTATGTGCATACGCACAAGCGCTGCGTCGTGACGCATCGTGAAGTTGGTGTCGATACCGAGTCCTGGTTTGCTGCATTGAAAAATACCCTGCGTCAGGCACCCGACGTCATCATGATCGGCGAGATTCGCGAGCGCGAAACGATGGAGTACGGCATTCAGTTTGCCGAGACCGGGCATTTGTGTCTCGCAACTTTGCATGCAAATAGCGCAAATCAGGCACTAGACAGAATTATCAACTTTTTCCCTGAGGAAAAACGAGCCCAGCTTCTAATGGACATGTCGTTGAACGTTCAGGCGTTGATTTCGCAGCGGTTGTTGCCGCGTGAGGGCGGTACGGGGCGTATTGCTGCCATGGAAATCATGCTGCGGTCTCCGCTGATTTCCGATCTTATCTATAAGGGCGAAGTTGCAAAGGTTAAGGAAGTGATGGCGAAGAGCAATCGACTGGGAATGAAGACATTCGATCAGGATCTCTTTGATCTTTATGAGGCCCGCAAGATCAGTTACGAAGATGCGATGCGCAATGCGGACTCCAAGAATGAGTTGCGGCTGCGTATCAAACTAGAGGGCAAGCGTGACAAGGACAATTCAGAAGAAAAAGCCAAGAGCCTGTCGCTGGCTGATGAAGAAGAAGGGACGCAATTTGGTTGATGCGATTGTTTGATGGGATTAACGGACCGGTATGAGTAATAACTGAAATGAATGTACTGCCTTTGTTTAATTTAATGGTTGAAAAGAATGCGTCTGATCTTTTTTTGACCTGCAGAGCTCCCGTCAAGATCAAGATTGACGGCAAGATTATGCCTGTCAATAAACTTGATCTGACACCAAAGATGGTGCGGCAAGCAGCTATGGAGGTCATGACCGAAGAACAGATGGAGGAATTCACACGGGAACTTGAGATTGATTTTGCGATCTCCAAGCCGGGTCTCGGCCGCTTCCGTGTCAATGTTTTTCACCAGCGCAGCAATATTGCAATGGTCATGCGCTATATCACGACCGATATGCCGATTCTCGAGGATTTGGGCATGCCGCCTATATTGCAGGAACTCGTCATGTTCCGGCGCGGACTAATTTTGATGGTTGGCGCGACCGGCTGCGGCAAGTCGACGACGCTTGCAGGCATGGTCAATTTTCGTAACGAAAAAACTTCCTCGCATATCATCACAATAGAAGATCCAATCGAGTTTTTGCACGAGAATAAAAAATCCATCATTAATCAACGTGAAATTGGCACTGACACAAAGTCCTATATGCATGCATTGAAGAGCGCCATGCGCGAGGCACCTGATGTCATCCTGATCGGTGAGATACGTGACCGGGAAACAATGCAGGCAGCGATCGATCTGTCCGGAACCGGCCATCTTGTTATCGCTACCTTGCACTCGAATAATGCACCCGAAACCCTGGATCGAATCATTAATATTTTTCCTGAAGACCAGCATGCCCAAGTGTATATGGATTTGTCACAGTATCTGCGTGCGATTATTTCACAGCGACTGGTACGTGGCGTCGGTGGTGACCGCTACGCAGCAGTTGAGATCATGCTGAATACACCCCGCATTGCCGAACTGATTCAGGGCGGCGATATCAGTAAGGTCAAGGAGTCATTCTATGGCAGTACCGAGCAGGGTATGCAAACGTTTGATCAGTCGCTGCTCAAACTTTACCAGAACGGCAAGGTGACGATGGATGAAGCGCTGGCGAACGCCGATTCACGTGCCAACCTTGAGTCACAAATACATTTTGGTTAGAGAATAACTTCCAACGTTACCGGCGTTGATTGAAGTTTGTAACTTGTTTGTTTTTGGGGCTTTCCCTGTACGGTCTTTTCCGTCACCGGTCCGCTCGGAGACACGCCGGGAAAAAACCGCCCGGTGAATGAGCAAAGGAAGAACCTCGACCAAAGCAACGTGCCCCCCTGTAATTCAGCAACACTCCCTACCTCACCCCGGATACACCGCACTCCCCTCAAACACCGGACCATCCACGCAGACCCTCTTCATTGCCGACCCATCCGCCGTCTGCACTTCAACGGCGCAGCCTGCGCAACCACCGACCGCGCAGGCCATGTATTCTTCCAGGCACAGTTGAGACGGCAAGTCGAACTCACGGGCCAGTTTCACCACGGCTTCGAGCATGGGTTCGGGTCCACAGGCATAGAGCATGATTTCATTGAGTTGTTCGGATGACAGCGTTGCCAGCCATACGCGGGTCAATTCGGTTACGAAACCCGAATAGCATCCCGCAAAACCGGATGTTGTGGCGAGGCGTGACGGGATGTCCTTTTTGTCGAGCAGTGCAATGGCGCGAGTCGCCACAGAGGGCGTACCCGGCAGCCTGACAGTGCTATCGATCAGGCTGAACGGGAACGGGAGTTCCGAGCCAAAGAAAGCGATGGAGCGAGCACCATCCCAGTTTCCAGCGTGGATATATTCAGCCAGGAAGATCAGTGGCGGAATACCGACGCCGCCGCCAATCATTACGGCTGTCGGTCGCCTGGCAACGGCTTCGAACCCGTTGCCGATCGGGCCCAGTATGTTGATTGTCTCGCCCGGTGCGGCGCCGGCCAGACGGGCCAGTCCCTGCCCCATGACTTTATAGAGTACTTCGATCCAGCCGGCATCTGCATTGGCCCGCATAATCGACAGCGGGCGGCGCATCGGCAGGTTTTCGGCGCATTGGATGTGTACAAAGCTGCCCGGACGTGCCCGCGCAGCACATCGTGGTGCGGCGAGCCGCAAAACGAATTGATTGTCCGCATATGCCGCATGATGCAGGATATCTGCATCCTCGATGCAGATCGTGTTGCGTTGATCCCGGCTCATGTTCCTGCGATCGTCGCGAGTATGGCCATGCGTACGGCAAGACCATTCGTGACCTGCCGGGTGATGGCGCTCTGGGGTCCGTCGGCGACGCTGCCTTCGATTTCAACATCACGATTCATGGGCCCCGGATGCATGACGATGGCATCAGGCCGGGCAAGTTCCAGGCGTTTTCGGGTCAGTCCGTAGGCTTTGAGGTATTCATGATCCGTCATCAGACTTGATTTTTCTTTGATGCGTTCTTTTTGTATGCGTAGTGTGATCAGTACGTCGGCACCTTGAATCGCGCTGTCGATGTTATTGGTGATTTGCATGTCAGGATAGAGCGCCGGGTCCGGCTCAAGGCCGGGCGGTGCGACAAGACGAATCGTGTTGCTGCCGATAATTGCCAGGCCTTCGGTCAGCGAACGTGCCACGCGTGAGTGTGCGATGTCACCGATGATCGTGATTGTCAGATCATCGAGTCTGCCCTTGTATTGGCGTATCGTCAGCATATCGAGCAGACCCTGGGTTGGATGTGATATATCCGACTCGCCGGCATTCAAGACATTGATGTGAGGCTCTACCTTGTTTGCGATTAACTCAGGAATACCGGCCGAGGCATCACGTACAACGAAAATACCGACACCCATCGCCTGCAAGGTATATATCGTGTCGAGGATGCTCTCGCCTTTTTTCCTCGATGACATGTTGACATCGAGATTGAGGACATCGGCATTCATTCTTTTGGCGGCGAGTTCGAAAGACGCTCGCGTGCGCGTGCTGGCCTCGAAAAACAGGTTTGCTACGGTGCGACCCGCCAGACAGTCGTCGCGAGCCGGAACTGCACCAATGGGCCGCACATAGCTCTGAGCCCGGTCCAGGATGTCCAGAATTATGCTCCGGTCGAGTCCGTGGAGTCGCAACAGGTGCCTGAGCTGGCCCGCAGGCGTCAGTTGTTCGGCGGTGATGACTTCCTGTTCCATTGTTTTTTCGTTGTCAGTTCGTGCGCAACCATGTCTCGGCAATCAGTTTCGCCGACAGGCTGTCAATGTCTTCGCGGCGTATTTTGCGCCGCCGCCGGCCGGTTCTGCGCTGCTCGGCCAGCATCATCCGGGCTTCCATCGATGTCAGTCGTTCGTCTATCTGGTCTACCGGCAATTCGTATCGTTCGCCGAGCTGCAGTCCGAAACTGACTGCCAGCCCGGTCAGCCGGGACTCCGTGCCGTCGATATTATAGGGTACGCCGATCACGAGTGCTTCGGGTTCCCATTCTCTGATCAGCATCGCTATATCGTGTTGAGCGGCAGCGACATCCCGGGCCGGCAGGGTTTTCAGGGCAACGCTTGAGTCCGTCACCCGGTTGACAAATGCCACACCAATGCGCTGTTCGCCGTAATCGAACGCCAGTGCAGAGTTTTTTCGAGTTGCGTCGTTTATCGCTGAAGGATTCCAGAGTCAGGCGTGGCCGGCTTCGGCGCTGATCGTGGACAGATCGATGCCGAGTAGTTGAGCAGATTGTTGCCAGCGATCTGCGAACGGAGTATCGAAAATAATCTGTGCATTGGCCGGTGTATTGAGCCATGAATTTTCCAGAATCTCTTGTTCGAGCTGGCCTGCACCCCAGCCGGCGTAACCGAGCGCTACAGTGGATCGCTTTGGCCCACGACCGTTTGCCATCGCGGTCAGGATGTCCCGTGATGTAGTGACCTGGATAGAGTCATTTATAGCGGTAGAGTTTTCCCAGTGTTCTTCGGCCTCATGTATGACGAATCCACGTTCCATATGCACCGGACCGCCGTGCAGCACTGGTCGGGCAGACATTTCCTTGTCACATTCTTCGAGTTCCAGCTGGGCAAATACGTCACCAAGGTTGATGTCCAGGGGTCGGTTGATGACAAGACCGAGCGTCCCTTGATCGCTGTGTTCGCAAATATAGGTAACGGTCCGGGCGAAGTTCGGATCCATCATTGCCGGCATCGCAATGAGCAGGTGTCCGGCCAGATTGTGTGCTTCAGCCATCAGCTTGATTTCCATCATGGAATTTCATTGGTGTTTACCGCCCGAGAGTCTTGACGATATGAGGCCATCGGTGAATCGCCACTCATAAGCGAACCGCAGAACGTCGTATTCGGCGCGTAGAAATTCGGGAAATGGATCGAATGGTGCCGAGATTATGACGATATTCATCGCATCCTGATCCAGGGAGCGTATACCTGAGGAATTACGAATGATGACCTGGTTCAGGTTGCCGTCAGAGTTGATTGCAACTTCGAGCGTCGGAAATTTTGTCAGGCCTTTGCTGTCGGCGGCATGTGGGAAGTTCAGCGTGCCGACACGTTCGATACGGTTTTTCCAGCGGCTCAGGTAGGTGGCTATTCGCGCTTCACGGGTATTGGCGCTGATAATCAGTTCACGTGGTTCACTGTCACTGATCAGCGTTTCAGGTTCAGGCTTGTTGACGATTTTTATTGCATTGCTTTCGCCGACGAAGGATCGTGCCTGTTGTTGTTCGCTATATTCACGGTTATCCCGTTGTTCCGGGATTGCGAGACGGGCTGACAGCGATTGGGCAACGATGGTTGGCCGATCCCGGAGAGTCGACGAATCGAGCTGGCGCTGGTGTTTTTGGCCAGTCTGTTCAGGCCCGAGTGCTTCTGCAGGCTGTAGCTGGTTCATGGCAGTTTGTAGCTGCATCGGTATATTGGTATTGCCGGCACCAATCATGTTTTGTTGTGCGAGCAGTTCGGCATCGCTTTTCTCCAGATGATTGGCCGATTCATTCGTAACGAGTACGACGTCGAAAGAAGTTACGGTCGGCCCCGGCGGTGTGTCATCGCCGGTAAAGGTCACGCCGAGCAGAATAATGCCGTGAAGCAAGGCGGCAAGGAACAGGGTCGACGATAGTCGATCCCGGGATGCGGCCTCAGACCATGGCATAAAAAGCCGGGGATCTACGGCGCGCGACAAGGCTTGGTGGCCTGATTTGCCTGTTGATGAGCTCATGTACCGGGATATGCGAAAATATACTTCGTATCGGCCGTAGCTATTGATCTGTTTATTATACGCGTCGACGCACGTCAGGGTGGGATCAGGTCACAAAACACTTTCCATCGCAAAAATTCCGGGTTTGGTTTACTTATTCTTGTGCCGCTGTCATGACCATGCGGCGTGCCATTGCGGGTGTCATGATGAGTTCGCCGTGGGTATCGATGAGCATGGCAGCGGTAATTCTCATGCGCCTGGTGATCTCATCGAATCGGTCCGGCCCCGCAACCATCAATGCTGTCGCCGCTGCATCGGCCAGTTCCGGGTTCGTGTGGATGACCGTGACAGCGGCAGTGCGTTCAACCGGTTTGCCTGTCCGGGGGTTGAGTACATGTGAATAGCGGTGGCCGTCATGGTTGAAATATCGTTCATAGTTACCGGATGTCACGACGGCTTCTCCGGGTTCGAGTGCGACCGCTGCAATGATGTTGTCGGCGTAGGGATTACGAATGCCTGCGCGCCACGGCCGTTGGCCGTGCAAGCCGATAACGCTGATGTCGCCGCCGGCATCGATCATCGCATCGTGTATGCCCAGCTGCTCGAGTAATGCCGACGCGCGTGTAAGTACAGTACCCTTGGCTACTCCACCGAGATCAAACATGACGGGTCCGGTCGACCGTATGGTTTGCCCGTTAACCGATACATTTTGTCGGGATGTGCGGTTATCGAGCCAGCCATCGATGGCGGCATCGGTCGGGGGAGAGAATGTCCCGATTCGCGTGTCGAAATCGGCAAATCCCCATAACTGGATAAGACGGCCGAGAGTGGGGTCGAACAGACCGTTGCTCAGGGTTCGATAGACGAGGCTGCGGGCAATCAACGTACTGAGTTCGGGCGTTGTCTTTACCTTACCTCCGCCCGCAAGAGCGGCGTTAACACGGCCGAGTTCACCGTCGCCAAAGGCATACCAGTCCCTGCCCAGTTCATTGAACAAAGCCTGTAACTCTGTGAAGGCCTGGTGGGCGAGTTGTTCGTCGTCGGTGACGAGTTCGAGATTGATGATCGTGCCGAGTGCAATGATTGTGTATTCGTGCGTCTCCGGTTCCGGTGTCGGGCTGCAGCCGGTCAGCAGTGCAATACAGACTAGTATGAACACGGGGGTCCGGGGAGACGGGGGATGATTCATGGTTCGGTGCGGCTTTTGTGGAGGGGGATCAGCCGCGATTCATGGATTTTGCATGTCGGCTTTTTCTGCCGCTTGTCCGGTCGGATACACGCCGTGAACACATCCATGTGGGCTCGGGGCCGCCGTCCATGGCGACCCACGGTATCCGACCGGACAAGCGGCAGAAAAAGCCCTGGATACATTCCCGGGTTTGGGGTCGCGGTGGGGCCGCACGTGGTCCCTG
>CAYNMF010000039.1:0-17931 GCA_964398325.1 uncultured Chromatiaceae bacterium
CGAGCACGCGCGCCCGGAAACCCATCCATGTGGGCTGGGGGCCGCCGTCCATGGCGACCCACGGTCTCCGACAGGGCAAGTGACGGAACAGGCCTGATCATTATCGTGGTACCAATACGGATATATGTGGGAACAGGCCGTCCAGGGAAAGCCTCCAAAAACACATCCATAACCCCCTTCCATTGCAAAGGCGGCCTTCGAGCTGAAGCTTGCGTTCAGGCTGTCTGACAGAGTTCGTTCTGTTCCTGGAGGGCGCGGGCCTGTTGTATCCAGGCATTACACTCATCGAGATTTGGTGCGATGTCTTCGAGTTCGTCCGTGGTCATTTCAGCCAGTTGTTGATAGCGCCGTATGCCGTATTGCTGTAACCGGCGCTCAAGTGCCGGCCCGATACCGTGGATCACTTTGAGATCATCGCCGGTTTCTTCACTCTGGGGTTCTGTACCGTTATCCTGGCAGAACTTTCGGATCACTTCTTTTTGCTGTTTGAGCTTACGGGTCAGCGGTATTACACGTTGCTTCCAGCTGTCGAGCTTGGCTTGTAGCTGCCTGGTTCGTTCATTGCTGTCCTGAAACTGGAGTTCGAGGTCGTGAATACGCCGGTCGCGTGTGGCCAGCGTCTCACGCAGTTCGCCCATGTCGGCTCTCATGCGAGCAATTTCATCCTCATCTTCATTGGATTCAGTGGTGTGAGAACTCTGGGCTTGATCCGTTTCCAGACGCTTGATTCTTGCGGCCAGTTCATCTCTTTCTATGTGCAGCATTTCAAGCTCTTTTTCCATAGCCGAGTTGCTTGATTCGCCGGTATCGCGTTCAGCCAGTTGCTGTTGGAGATTGCGCTTTTGTTTTTGTTCCTGCGCGAGCGTGGCCTTCGTTTCATTGAGTAATTTGCCCCGCTCGGCATGCTGGTGTTCGAAGTTTGTCAGTTTTTCGCGGACCTGATTGCGGGTTTCTTCATGACGAAGAATGACATTATTCAGGGCGACCATGCGTTTGCGATAGCTAACACGCTGTGCCTGGAGTAGCGCATGGAGTTTGGTGCGTCCGACGGAATCTGACGCATCCTGCGTGGCAAAATATACTTTGCTCAGCACGCCACCGCAGACGAAGGCGATGGCAAAACTAACCAGTGCAATAACTACAGTTAACATAATCCGAACCGAATAAAAGACGATTCTCAATAATTTAGTGGCTTAAGGCTTTCGGAACTATGCGCTGCTTCACGCTTCGCATACCCGATATTCAGCCTGTCGCTGCAGCATCGCGGCGTTGATGGCGGGCTGTGCCTGTCTACCGTGGTTGGCTGATTGACGGGAATGCCTGTGTGATGGGCTTTGCTGCGCCGACCGTCACGATCCGGACGGTTTTGACGGGCCGGCCGGTCGGATCTCTGGTTAACAGAACATCAGGTTGCTGTGGCTGGCCGGTATTCTGGTTGAGTATGAGGCCCGTTGAGCCATCATCGAGCTGGACCCGTGTACCGGTCGGGTAGATGCCGAGGCTATCGATAAATTCATCGACCAGCGCAGCATCGAACTTCGTTCGGCGCAACGCACCCAAAAAACGTAGTGCTGAGTAGCCTGAACGTGCCGAAGCATAACGGCGGTTCAGCGTCAGTGCGTCAAATGTATCTGCGATGCCGGCGATGCGTGCGTATAGCGGGATATCAGTACCGACGATCTGGTTCGGATAACCACTACCGTCCAGGCGCTCGTGATGTGCTGCAATCATCGAAGAAACACGATTAAGACTGTCGCCATTAAATGACATCATGGCCAGACTCTGCCGGACGTGACGATTCGTGAACCATTTTTCTTCTGCATTGAGTCGGTCAGGTTTGGCGAGGATAGTGATCGGTACGCTGACTTTGCCGATGTCCAGAAGTAAGCCTCCCAGCGCCAGGTTCAGTAATTCGTGTCGTTCGAGGCCGAGATGTTTACCGAACAGGATGCAAAGCATCGACGTGCCGAGTGCGCGCCGGTTCAGGAAACCGGATACGGGCTCAGTTGCAATGAGCCATTGCATTCCATCGGCGTTTTGCAGTGTGCTGTCGAGAAATGAGACGAGTCCGGCATAGATTGATTCGAGTTCAATTTTCCCGTAACGACGTGCCTCGTGAATGGTGTGGTTGATGAGATTGCTTGCGTTGCGCAGGGCTTCGCGTACATCGGTTAATGCGTGCGGTGGGTCATTCCCGCTTGACGAGGTCAGTGAACGGCGAAGTGGCTGCCCCTGGGTGAGATGCAGTCGAACGTCGGAATCGCTACGCTGGGGATCGACGTAGACATAATCGCAGTAATGCTGCAGCGCTTCGATCTGGGTCGGTAGCGATATCAGGAACCCGTGATTTGCAAGCGGTGTGTGTAGCCAAGACCGGTCCAGTTCGGCAATAAACATGCCGATTTCAAGATCATTGCATTCGATCAGAACCAGTTGGTCGGTCTTCGATGGCATATGCAATCGGATTCCCGAGACGAAAGAACTCTCTACTATAGTCCGATAGCTTCAGGTCCGCAGTGAACTGAGCCACAAGTACCTGCCATGCGGGCTGTAACTTGCCATAAGGCCGGCGAAGGCAGATCAAGGCGGTACCGAAGGATCAGAAATCTTCCGGTTCGACTTCTTCGGCCTGCTCAAGCAGATCAATCGCAACGGAGACGAAATCGCTGTCGGTGATAATGCCCTTGAGTTCCCCGTCGGTCACTACGGGCAGGCAGCCGTATTTGTGCTTCTGCAGGAACAGCGCTGCCTCTCGCAGGCTGGCCCGACCATCAACAGTTGTAACCCCGGTGGTCATGAATTTCTCAATGACAATATCGTCCCCGTTTCGTGTGGTATCGCCACTTGTGAGGCTGGATTCTGACGCTGCGAGAATGTCGCGGTGCGAGACGAGTCCAACGACTTTGTCGTCTTCATCAACAATCGGGATATGGTGAATGTCGTTTTTCGTCATCAGCTGTTTTGCATCACTCAAACTGCTCTTTGGGCTTAGTGTCTGTACGCTGACCGACATGATCTCTTCCACGGTAAACACAATTTACTCCTTTATCGTCCTGACCTCATCAATAGCCGTGCCCGCGGCCTCCCGGACCTGAATATAGACCGGATAATCATTACAATGCCGGACAATACATTAATTAATGCGTGAATTCCGAAATTGACCGCTTTTCGGCTTCCGTGCAGACTGGGGAAATTGGTCACAACAGGCTGAAGGGCTGGCTCGTTATGGAAAGGAAAAACCTGCAACGTATCATCGAAAATCTTCACCGGGAGCTTGCCTCGACCGATTCTATTGATGATGAGTCACGAGTTTTATTGCAGGAACTCGCACAGGATGTCGAAAAGCTGGCAGGCGACGAGGATGCGGCGGATGTCGAGCGTGAAACGACAACCGGGCAGCTACAGACCGCGGCGCTGCGCTTCGAATCAGAGTATCCGAAGCTGTCGATGGCTCTTGGTGAAGTCATTGATGCCCTGGGCCGGCTTGGAATCTAGCAGGCCGTTGAACCGCCACCGTCCTGACGACCCCAGGGTGATGTTCAGGTTATGCCCTGGAGTGGGCAATGATGCACCGGTTACATGAGCGCATTAAGTGGATGCCTGCGGTGCCGGACTTCGCAACGCGCGGTCGCTGAAGCGGGCGTTAATTGAGCTTGTGGCAATGGGTAAACCGACATTCGGCAATCAGTTTTTTTTCGCTCTAGTCGTCGTATTCGTACCCGTATTTTCTGCTTTTCGCTATTTTGAGAGCATCAATGTTATGGACCGCCTTGGCATCTGGAATACGATTGTTACCGCCTTGGTGCTCTCGGTCATTCCGGCGATACTTATTTGCATCGGTTGGCGTTACCTGAAGAAATAAGACCCGGCAGTGGGTGTAAATTGCGGGGCAGCAGTTGGACCGGGCTCCGGCCCGTTAATGGAGTCAGCCGCCGGCAAACTGCAAGAGGCTTTGCGCCAGTTCAAGTGGCTTGTCTTCGACAATATAAAAGCCCGCATCGTTTAGCAGCTGGTGTGCTTGTTCGCGTGTACCGGGAATGTGACTCAGGAGTTTCTCCGGTCCCATCGCAGTGCCTTTGAAGTCTGCGCTGAACAGCGTGAGCACCGGCTTTTCCCAGGTGGCAAGAATGTCCCACGCCGCACGGTTCTCCGGGACCGAGTTCATATCCGGAGAAATCGGCAGAATCATCGGAAAACGGCGCGGGCCGGTTTTATAACTTTCGTCGATATAGGGTGTGTCGAAGGCCGCGATCGTTTCGGGGCTCAGCTTTTTTCTGGTGCCGTCATCGACCATCTCGCCCTGAGGGAACGTCGGCAGTGCAAATTGTTCAGCTCGCCATTTAATGAACCACTCGCGTCCCGGCGAATCACCGGTCGGCAGTTGTGTATTGCTGAGCGCCACCCGGGCGAAGAAGTGCGGGTGCTCCGCTGCTATGCGCAGACCAAAATAACCGCCCCAGTCGAACATATAGGCGGTAATGTCTTCGAAGTTCATGGCCTGGAAAAAGTCCTTGAGCCAGCCGACATGCTTTTCAAATGTGTAATCGTCGGTGGTCGGCAATTTGTCGGAGCGACCGAAGCCGATAAAATCAGGTGCAATAACCCGGTAGCCAGCAGTTGTCAGTGCCGGGATCATGTTCCGAAAAATATATGACCAGCATCCCTGCCCGTGCAGAAGCAGGATAATTGCACCGTCTCGTGGTCCTTCATCGACATAGTGCATGCGCAGGCTGCCGAAGTTTTTGTCAGGCAGCTCCACATAGTGCGGATCAAAAGGAAATTCGGGCAAATTGCTAAAGCAATCATCCGGAGTGCGAATCTTTGTTTCCATATTAGCGGGAGGCGACCTGGTAGTTGCGAAGGGTCAGGAATGGCACGAGCATGATGCCCAGTAGCAGTATCAGCATGCCGAGTAATGATGGAACGAGCCGGGCCAGAACAGCTTCGAATGGTTCTTCTTTATAGCGAAATTCAGGAAAGTTATCGTAGTCGGCGGGTTTCAGCGGGTAGCGTTGCAGGAATTTTGTGCTGAAATAATCTTTCCATTCTTCGTGGAAGGTATAGACCTCATCCAGAAAATATTCATAGCGATCGGCACTCGTGCCCGAGACTTCGTTCAGTGTGAGCTGCATCATGATTGCGGGTGACAGGTATTGGAACCGCTGTACGAGTTTCTCCTGCTCGTTGAGCTGGTTCTGGAAATCGTCATATAGTGGTCTGATGGCTTTCTCGATCGAATTATTGTTCGCTTGCGAGAGTGTCAGGAAGTCCATAGCCTTTTTGTCACCTTCCGGAATAAATTCCAGATGATCGTAGTAGTACTCATCAAGTTTCGACATAAAGTGTTTTTCGGCTTCGGTTTGCGCCTCGCGGGCAGCAATGGTCAGTTCCATGCGTGAAGGTGTCGGGTAGATCGTTGTCGCAAGCATGCTGACCAGCTGCGGCACGATAACAACGAGAATCAACCAGATACCGGCAAGCACGGTACCGTTCGATGCCGAGTTCTTGCCGTAGACATTGACGAGGACGGCCAGCGCGAACCAGAACATAGAATACAACAGGGTGGCGATCATCCACAGGCCAAAGCGAATCCACGTGTCTGAGGTGTCGAGTCCTGTGCCAACCGCGAGTAATGCGATAACGCCAAAACCAAGCACGACGGCCAGCATGACGGCTGCGCGCGATATAATCTTCGAGGCCATCAGCTCGCGGATCGAGATCGGATGTGCAAGGATCATGGCCAGCGTACCGCGTTCTTTCTCGCTCGACAGCAGGTCATAACTCATTGCGAGAATGAAGATGGGCAGCAGGAAAATGATGACAAACGCGATGTCGAAGCTCCCCGTGGCCAGGTTAATCGGATTCTCGAGTTCGAGATTCTTTGTCATGGCCAGCGTCGTGGCCAGTGAAACCGGCAGGTAATTCAGCTGGAGATCACTTTGACCGACCGACAATGCGGCAAGACCCGTCGGCGGCAGTGTTACGTATTTCGACGTTTCAGCACCGACCGCACCGGCGTTCGTGCCCTGTGGCGGTCCCGAGCCCGGCGCGTGGCGAACTGCGGCGAACTGGTATTCACCGCCTTTGGCACGAACCTGCGCAGCATACTTTTCTGTGTCGGCTCGCATGTGATTGCGCACGCCATCTTCAAAGGACTCGGCTGCCTGGGCGCCCTTGACCTGACGGTCGATCGAACGCCCGCCGGACCAGGCGGCAAAAACAATGGAGGCAATCAGTAAGGCCAGGATCGACCACAATGCACCGGTGCGCATGAGTTGGCGAGCTTCATGCGAAATAATCAGTTTCAACATCAGCTTCTCTCCATGCTGATACGGCTCGCAGCGAAGAGGGCAAAACCGATTGCTGCGGCCAGCCACAGAGCCAGCAGAATAAAATTACTTCGATGTTCGGCAATCATCTTGTCGAGTCCGGGTGGTTCGAACTCAAAGGGCGGCACAATGGCGAAGACGGCTTCGTCGGCTCGCATATAATTGCTCGAACTGGAAGTTGCATTCAGACTGACAGCCGCCCTGGACAAGTAGTCATTCATCTTCACCACCATGTTGCGCCGGTAGGTTTCCGCATCCGCCATAAATTTGGCGTGCTGGATCAGATCGGTACCGGCCATGGCCATTGAAATTGACCGCAGCGGCAATGTCGGAGCAAGCAGACCGAGTCGGTCCTGCTCACGTCGTTGGGCTGCGTAGGCATCACGAATCATTCCATAGTGCTGGTCGAAGACCGGATAGTCATACTCCTCGAGTTTCTGCAGTCGCACGGCGACAAAGTACATTGGCAGGTCGGCAACCTTGTCGACGCCGTATTTCTTGAAAATTTCCCGGGTGTATTTGGCGAACCTGACAAACGGCGGCACACCGTCAAAACCGCGCATTTGGTGCGTGCGCATATCTGCCATCCACTTGCCAAAGGCCGGGGTCGGTTCCGTGAACTTGGAAAATTCACTGGCGATCTTTGGCATCAAAAAACCCGTAAATGCCCAGAAGCCGATTAATATCATCAGTGTCGTGCGTGCATGCTTCGTCAGGGCCGACACTGCGAGCGTCAGGAACACGAAGATACCGGCGTACATCAGGTATGCACCCGACAGCAAACCGATGCGAATACCCATGCCTTCAGTATGATCTATCGACACGGCCATCGACAGTGCAATCACGCCGGCAAGCAGGCAGGGCACGACAACGACCATCACCGCAGTGCCGACACCGAGTGCCTTTCCCCACAAGAGTTGCCGGTTTGTGACGCCCATGCTCAGAACCTGCCGGAGCGTACCGCTTTCACGTTCGCCCGAAAAAGCCGTGAAACCGAGGAAGATGATCAGCAGCGGCAGCAGCAGTTGCAGTATATTTGCACCGGAAAGGTCGCCGAAGCGGGCGATCGCACTCTGGTCCGACGCAGGTCGGCCGATTGCAAAGTTTTCTTTGTGCGCTTCCATGAACACAGCTGTGCCGGCGTAGTTACTTATGCCGTTGTCGAAGTACGATAATGGACCGGCCGGTTTGAACGCATAGTTGCCATAGTGCGCCGCTGAGTGCGGATTCTTGTCGCCCTGGTCCAGCCATTGCCGGTTGGTGCCGGCCTGGGCAGCCTGCTGGATGCGCACGGCAGCACTGTATTTCTGGTAGCCCGCCAGCATAGCGGTGATCAGCAATAGCACCATGATCGCAGCAGTCCACTTGAAGCGACCGTCGCGCACGATTTCGGCAAACTCCTTGCGTGCAATCGAAGTAATCATGTCAATTTATCTCCGCTCATTCATTTACCAGAGGCCCACGATTCGGGCCGGGATCAGGCTGCGTATCTACCGGCATCGCCGTGCATGTGCTCCAGATAGATTCGTTCGATGTCGGCATGTGATACGTCTTCGGTGCCCAGTTCCTGCATCATTCTGCCTTCGCGCATGATGCCGATGCGAGTGCCGGTTTCTTTGGCGCGAAACAGATCGTGGGTCGCCATCAGGATCGAAGCTCCATCATTTTTGAGCTGAATCAGTAAGGCAGAAAATTCGTTACTGGCCTTCGGGTCGAGACCGGATGTGGGTTCGTCGAGCAGTAATGCTTTTGCCTGCTTGGCCAGCGCTATCGCAACGCCGACTTTCTGGCGCATGCCTTTGGAAAACTGACCCACGCGTTGCGCGTATGCGCCGCTTTGCAGTCCGCAATGTTCGAGGAAGGCTATGTATTCAGCTTCTGTGTAATCGTGGCCGCCGAGTTGTGCAAAGTAACGCAGATTTTCCAAAGCAGTCAGATTTCCGTAAAGCATGACCTGCTCAGGGATATACGCAAGAAGCTTTTTCGTCTCGAGCGGTTGCTCGGTGACATCGATGCCGCAAACCCTGGCCGTACCCGATGTCGGGCTGATGAAGTTCAAAAACAGGTTGATGGTGGTTGTCTTGCCGGCTCCATTGGCGCCGAGCAGGCAGTAGATATCGCCTGGATTGACCGTCAGATCCAGGCCTTTCAGAGCGTCGTAGTCTCCGTAGGTTTTTTTCAGTTTTATCGCTTCGAGCAAAGTATTTCTCCTGCACAGGCCAGTTCAGGACTGAGCCCGAGGTCCGGGTCTGTTTGTGGTTACCGGGTGTTGTTCGGCGCCGGAAAAATATAATTGACCGACTGGTCACAAAATATATACTAGGGTTCTGACGAACGTCAACAACTTTCGATAAAGGGTATTTCCATGCCAGAAGCGGCAATGACAAAAAGTAGTGAGAAGGGCAAGGGCCGACTGAAGCGGGAGGCTACCGAGGCTGCGTTGATTGATGCGTTTGGCCGTGTTGTGCAACGCGGTGGGTTGCGAAATGTCGGCGTTAACGAGGTTATCAAGGAGGCGGGTATCGGCAAGGCTCTGTTGTACCGATACTTTGGAGGCTTGCCCGGGCTGGTTGCCGCCTGGGGTGCAAAGAACAATATCTGGCCGGATTTGTCGGAATTTCGTGATGCTCCGGTTGATCTCGATTCACAAGAAACGCTGGCGTTACTCAAGCGCATGATTTTGCATCATGCAAATGCTTTGCGTGAAGATCCGATCCGAATAGAGATCCTCGCCGAGCAGTTCATGACCCCGACACCGATATCCGCTGCGCTGAATGAAATTCGCCTGCAGCTCGGTCAACAACACCGGGAAATCTTTGAGAATCATCCGGTCATTCAGAAACACGGCAACCTGATGCGTGTCTTGATGGGGGCTGCGAGCTTTCTGGCAATGCGTTCCATCAAGTCGCCGTGGTACATGGGTGCAAGCCTCAACAAGGAACAGGTCTGGAATACATTAATGGCGGAAATTGAAGCAATCGTCGATGCAGCTGTCAGTACAGATGTCGAGTCGTAGTTCGGCTGCAAGTTACAGGAGCGGCTTTGCCCGCAATTTACCGACAGTAACGACTCATTCAGGTTTCTGGGGTTCCATTGTCAGCTGTCGCCCCTGATCCAGAAATGCGCGCACATCACGCGCAGTTTCCTGCCCGGCCTCCTGCACGGCCATGTGACCCACACCCGGGTAAGATATGAATTTCAGAGAGGTTACATTTTTGAGCAGTTTTTGAAATTCAGAGGACTGCGCAAAATCAGCAGTTGTATTGGCTTCGCCCCAAAGCAATAAAGTACGGGACTTGAGTGCACGGATGACGTCTTCTATATCTCCCGCTTTATACTGTTTGAGCCGATCCAACTGGGCTTCGCGCTGACCTTCCCGCATCCACAGGTCATACCAGCGGTCAATAAGCGCATCAGTCAGCTTTGTTTTATCGCCGAAGCCGGATTCGAGCATGAACTTGGGCAGTGCGCGCGGCAAGATGTATTTGAGCACATAGGCCGCATCCGGGACCGCGTCACGACCGCTCTTTGTTCTTTCTTTTCCTTCGAGAGATCCGGGACTCAGCAGAATCAGGTTCTCGATCCGATCCGGATGTTTGTATGCATACTGAATCGCTACCGTACCACCCAGCGATGTACCGGCGATAGAAAATTTACCAAGATCCATAGCGTTGACAAATTTTTCGGCCAATTTAAGTGTACGTTCCTGGCTATAGTCACCGGTCGGATCCGGACCGGTAAGACCGTGACTGGTGAAATCCATGCGTATGACACGATAGCTGTCTTTCAACGCATCGACCCACGGATCCCAGCCGATCAGACTGGCGAAGTTTGCATGCAGCAACAATACGGCAGGTCCTTCGCCCTCGTCACGGTAATGGATTCGTGCACCATCGATGTTGATAAATCGTGACGTACGGTTTGTGTACTTTGCTTCCAGCACTTCAGCCGGAATATCGCGGTAAGCCCACAGGGCGATGCAGGTGCCGATCACCGCTGCGATCATAAGTACAGCGAACGTATAGCCGATGATGCGCAGAAATTTCATTGAATCTCCTTTCATAGTGGTGGGGCTTATTCTGCACAATCCGTTATCAGGTGTCTGCGCCAGGGAAAAAAGCCTGTGGCACAGTTGCAGTAGTTATGTCATCGGCCGGTTGGTGGTTGCTATACGGCAAATTCAGAGGCGTTATTGACACCCTGTCGATAAGAAAGGAAGATGCCGACAGGTAGTCGACAAGAGGTCAAACATGTTTGTAGCGATTCGGGATTTAAAATTTGCCAAGGGCCGATTCCTGCTGATGGGTACCGTCGTGGCGCTTGTGGCATTTCTCGTAATTACGCTCAGCGGCCTTTCCGCCGGCCTCGTCAAGGCCAATATTTCAGGCTTGATGGCCTTGCCGGTGACACACATCGCATTTGAAGCAACCGATCATCCGGGATATCGCAACACGATGATTGAGCGATATATGTGGGAAGGCTGGGCTGAACAGGAGAGGGTCAGCAAATCAGAGCCGCTCGGTCACACAGTCTTTAACGCGCGGTCCGAAGACGATGTACCGCTGGAAATCGCCTTATGGGGCCTCGTCGATGACTCATTCATTGCTCCACCGCTCAGTCGCGGCGAAAACTACGGTGGTGAGGTCAGTAATGGAGTGGTCATCTCACGTGGACTGCTTGATAAGGGTGTAGATATCGGCGACCTGATCATCCTGGATCGTGTTCTGACCGAACTTCGCGTTGTCGGTGTTACGGATGAGTATCGTGCTATCGGCCATGTTTCGATTGTCTATGCGCCGTTGGCCAAGTGGCAGGAAGCCACGTACGGACCACCTGGCGGGTCGCCGCCGGGAGAAAAATTGCCTGATATTTTATTTGATTTCGTTAGTGTCATCGTTTTGCAGCTTGACGAGGGTATCGATACGGTAGCAATCGACGATAAGCTCGAAACAACGACACTTGATCGCCTTGGTTTTTATTCTGCGTCGGTTGGTTATGATTCTGAGGTTCAGTCCGTGCAGATGATTCAGTCGTTGCTGTTCGTGATCACTGCGGTCGTCATTGGCGCATTCTTCTCGATCTGGACTATTCAGCGTACCAAGGAGATCGGCCTGATCAAGGCGCTCGGCGCATCAAATGTCTATGTTCTGAAAGATGCACTCGGCCAGGCACTGCTGCTTATTGTTGTCGGTACACTGGTCGGTTTGCTCGGCACTTTGTTATTTAACAATATGGTTAAGGATACGGAGATGCCGTTTATGCTCGAAAACACAACAATTATGACTGCGATCGTCATGCTACTGATCGCCGGTATTGCCGGGGCCGCCATGTCTATACGGCGGATATCAAAAGTTGATCCGATTATTGCACTCGGCCGGGATCAATAACGACAAGATCATTGGCAGAATGAATACATGAGTTTGAAAGTAGAAAATGTGTCGCTGGTCTTCGGTGACGGTGATGAGCAGGTCAAGGCGCTGGATAATGTCAGCATGGATCTGCAGGCCGGCCAGTTGATGGCCGTGCTCGGACCTTCAGGCGCCGGAAAATCAAGTTTGCTTGCCGTGTGTGGCGCACTGCAGACACCGACAAGCGGCAGAATCCGGGTAGGCGATGTGGAGATTACCGACGCGTCGAGAGCATCCCTGACGGACATCCGTCAACACCGGATCGGTTTCGTATTCCAGCAATCGAATCTTCTTTCGTCGTTAACAGCGGTCGATCAGTTGTTGTTACTGGTACATATCAGGGGGAAGCATCCCGGCCGGGTTGATCGCGAACGTGCAAGGAAGTTGCTTGATGCAGTGGGAATGTCGCACCGGCTGAATCGTCGGCCGAGCGAATTGTCCGGTGGTGAGCGCCAACGTATCGGTATCGCACGTGCTTTCATGATGCATCCGGAGATTTTACTCGTCGATGAGCCGACCTCGATGCTCGATCATCAACGCGGCAAACAGATTGTAGAATTGCTCAGTCGTGAGTGCCACGAATACAACGTGGCGACACTCATGGTCACGCATGACTATGAAATCCTCGAAAATGTTGATCGCGTGGTTGATATCTGTGATGGCCACCTTACAGAGCGGGCTTCACACTAAGGAGAAGGATTTAGTCCATTGCCCAAGATAACCGCCGCAAGCATCGCAGAACATGTCCGGATCCAGGAGAACCGGATACTGGATGCCGCACTCAGCCTGTTCACGGCGCACGGTTACCGTGATACCGATATGGCTGATATCGCAAGGTCAATGGGTCTGGCGCGTAACTCTCTGTATCGTTATTACGATAGCAAGGACCACATTCTCATCGCGGTTGTTCAGCGTGGTATGGCACCATTTTTTGCTCAACTGGCTGAGTTTGAGAAAACCATAGCTGATCCGATTGAGCGTATCGACGCATGGATAGGCCTGCAGATGAAAATTGCCGCCGATCCCTGTCATGCAATGATCCGGATGCTCGGCAAGATACCCCCCAATCTCACAGGTTTGCGCGAGGAGATTTCCGCCTTGCATGAACCGCCCAGACGCGTACTACATAACGCAGTTGACCTGTTACTACAAGGCTCGGGGCGCGATTCGCGGCTCGTGACCGTCATGATTTCGAGCATGGTGCAATCAGCCGCCGGTGTCGCGATGCAGTCGGGACACGGTGACGACTGCGTCTATGAACTGCGGCATTCTGTCAGTCTAATTTTATCAGCCGGTTCATAAACCGGGTTTTTGGAGGTAAAAAATATGTGTCTGAATAAATCCGGATTTGGTGCCGCATTAGCCGGTGTACTTGCAGGTTTGATTGTGTTGCTCGGCAGCCCGGCAAGTGTTGCTCAGGAACATCAGCATAGTGCAGTGCCCGAGATGGGCCCGGATGGCAAGCGTCTCGACAGCTACCAGGTCAGCCATGAAATAGATGCCGTGACGATGGCCGCACTGCGCAATAAAGTGTCTCTTTATCGTGGCATGACGGACCGCGAATTGCACATGAACATGTCGGGGATGGGTCCGAATTATGAATGGTATGCGAGCGATCGGGCGCTCAGAGGCGATATCGGAGTGCTGGTTTTGTCACACGGTGTTGGCGAGAATAGCGACCGGTTGATGGTTCAGGCATTGCAGCCGATTTCTTCGCAACTGCCGACAGCGGTCGGCTTCGGTATGGCGATGATGCAATCTTCGCAGTTGCAGTCGGCAGTCGACGATTTGACGGCCCGTGGCGTGACCCGGATCGTGCTAGTACCCAATGGCACGACAACTCCTTACAACACTCTGACACGGCAGTGGAGATATATTTTTGACCTCGGTGAAGAAGCTACCTATCTCGAAGTGCCGAAAGTCAAATCAAATGCAGCCTTCTACATGACCGGTTGTTTCGGCGATAGTCCGCTGATAACGGACATACTTTATGACCACGCCAGGGAAGTCAGCAAGAATCCGGCTAATGAGGTGCTTATTATAATCGGGCACGGCCCGGAAGATAATGAGGATAATGGTCCTGACCTGGAGATTCTGGGTGCGCACGTCGAACGCATCAAGGCCAGAAATGAATTTGCGGATGTGAAGATAGCAAATCTGCAGGATGATGCGATTGCGCCAATCCGTAAATCCAATGTCAAGCGTATCCGGCGCTGGATCAAGAAAGCTAATGTCAATGGCCAGGATGTCATCGTTGTTGCGATTGCGGCAGCGAGTTATGGCGTGCAGACGCATATTCGCTCTGATCTGCGTGGGCTTGATTACACTTTTGCCGACAAGGGTATGGCAGAACACCCGAAATATATTCAGTGGATGGAGTCGGTCATTGATGAAGCCATAGCTTCGATGTAATAGGTTTCTCGAAGTGAATTCGAAAATAAAATATTGGTTTGCTTGAACAGCCATCAGGGAGAAAAAATGACACATACATCGACAATGCAATCATTTGAGCCCGGCGACATTTTTCTGGGCCTCACCGAATTAAATGATCCGGATGATGATCACGGCGGTGATGGACGAATCGTACAATACAACAAGGATATGAACCTCAAGGGTGAGTTGTGGACTAACGGCGGCAACCATCTTGTCGGTGGTCTGGAGTTTGATCACAACGGCCTGTTATGGGCTTTCAACGATCTGGCGGTTATTCATGTCGATCCGAAGACCGGGCGACAGTTGCCGTTGTCGGACAAATTCCTGCCACGCGCATATCGAAGCGCGAGTTTTGATGTGGACGATAACGTGTTTCTCGGCGAGCACATGAAAGCAAAGTCGAAACCGACCGAAGGTATGGCAACACGTACGACGACAAAATTTCCGGTCATTCCCGGAGAGGGTATTCTCGGTTTCGGTTTCATCTACAAGTACGATACCGACTGGAATCTGAAGAAAGTTTTCGAGTGCGAAACAGCGCCGGAATTCACCCATTTCAAAGGCGTAACGCACTCGTCGCTGCACCCGAGCGGTCAATTCATAACCTATGCAACCGAAACCGGTAAACGGTTGATGCGCTACGACGTCGTCAATGACCGGCAAATGCCGGATCTTGTGGCCTATCCGGGCGATGATCCGTTTGACCGGATCTGGGTTATCGCCGTCAAGTATTGGCCGGACGGGCGGTTACTCGTGACCCGCGGCGATTTCATGGAATTGCTTGACGAAGAAGGCAATGTGCTTAAAAACTATCCGCTGGACACTTACGGCTGGACTGACATCGAGACCTGTGCTGATGGAGTCCATTGCCTCGTCAGCAGCATCTGGGAGGGGACTGTTGTTAAGATCAATGTGGAAACCGGGGCAATTGTCGGCAACATAGACACCGGCATGACTGCACCAAAACGGTGCCTGGCCGGTATCGCCGAGTATCCCGGGTGATTTGCAGGATGGAACAAGCCTGTCTTGATTCTTGATACTGTTTGCAGTCTGGAATAGTTGCATCCCTTCAGCGATTTTATGTTCAGTTGGCCTGATTGCGATGCAGTTCACCGCATTCGGGAATTTGTGCGGGTATAAATGAGCAACCTGACTCGCCAAAGAACGTACTGATGACAACAATAATATGGCTTGCTATCGGGGCGACGATCGGTCTCGTTCCCCCGTTAATTTTCATGCGCTGGCGTCACTCGAGCCCTGAATTGCCGCAGGGCCCGTCTGTGTCCGATCCGCGCAAATGCACAAAGAACTCGTCGAATGTAAAGATTTCTCCAGCAGCCGACTCATACCAGGGCGTGACGATCCGTCCCTGTCTTGGGGCCTGTGCGGCTATCTCAAAGCAACAGGGACGCCGTTACCTCACATCCGAAGCACCGCAATTGCCGCTGCCCGGTTGTGATAATGGTGAATGCACCTGCCGTTACCAATACCATCAGGACCGGCGCGGAAATGAAGATCGACGCTTCGAGTTCGGTCAATTTAACGGCCTTGATCCGCGATCAGGCAAGAAAGAAAGACGATTGGCCGGCAACAGGGAAAGACGTTGCAGGAAGTCGCCAGCGGAGCCGGCAGCCTACTTTAATAACTACTGAAGCTTGACGAATTGCCGGATGCTTATTTGCCAGCATTCGGGGTGGTAAGTTGCCGCGGTTGATACACTCAAATCGACCATATCTGAATTTGTTCTCTGGCTCAGTCCCTTGTTCGCCATAGCCGTTCCTCAGGAAGGAATGTTATATTTATATGTAATATCGACTTAAACAAAATACAGGATTATGTGTCGATGGCCTATTGGTTGATGAAATCCGAACCGGATGCTTTCAGTATCGATGATCTGAAAAAAGTACATCGAAACAGCTGGGATGGCGTGCGCAATTATCAGGCACGCAATATGATGCGTGACGATATGCGTAAAGGCGATCTGGCCTTTTTTTATCATTCAAATTGTAAAGAGCCGGGTATCGTCGGTATCGTCAGGGTTTGCAGGGAGGCGTATCCGGATAATATTGAATTCGGCCGCAAGGGTAAGTACGTCAAGCAAAATAAGGATATTGATAACCCGACCTGGTTCATGGTTGATGTTCAGTATCAACGCAAGCTCAAACGCACAATTACGTTGCGGGAATTGAAAGCGCATGCCGCACTTGCGGATATGCCGCTGGTCCGGAAGGGCAACCGGTTGTCGGTTATGCCGGTTACGGAACAGGAATGGGAATTTATTCTGGGACTCAACTGAGTGCAATCTGAAGCAGGGGATTTGTGGACCGGACGGAAAGATTTTATAAGATCCAGCGGTTGCTAAAACAGCGCCGGATCGTGTCACGCGATACGTTTGTCGACGAGCTCGAGGTGTCGCGAGCGACTTTTAAAAGAGATCTGGAATACTTGCGCGATCGAATGCAGATGCCGATCGTCTGGAACCGGGAACTTGGTGGGTACGAGCTGGATGACAGCGCAGAGACCGCTCATCTGTTTCAGCTCCCTGGTCTGTGGTTCAGTTCGGAGGAGATTCATGCGTTACTGACGATGGAACACCTGCTCGAGAAACTGCAACCGGGGTTACTCGGACCGCAGCTTCGTCCACTCAGGCAACTGATTCGCAAGACGCTCGAGAGCGGTGATTTCACGGCCGGCGAGGTCAATCGCCGAATCCGGATTCTGCAGATCGGCGTCAGGCTCGTCGAGGGCGCAACCTTTCAGGCTATTTCCTCTGCTTTGTTGTCGCGCCGGCGCCTTAGTATCAGGCACTATCGTCGAGCCCGTGATGAGAGCCTCGACCGAGAAATTTCTCCGCAGCGCCTGGTCTATTATCGCGATAACTGGTATCTCGATGCGTGGTGTCACCTGCGTAAGGGGTTGCGTACATTTTCGGTCGACGTAATAAATGATGCGAGCGTGTTGTCGAAGCGAGCGCGTGAGATTACCGATAAGACGCTTGATGAAACACTCGGCGCCGGATTTGGAATTTTCTCCGGCAAGAAAACCCAGTCTGCCGTGATGCGGTTCTCTCCGGTTCGCGCTCGCTGGGTGTCGCGAGAAATCTGGCATTCTGCCCAGGACGGACATTTCGAGCTTGACGGTGCCTATCTTTTGAAAGTGCCTTATAGCGATCCACGTGAGCTGGTTATGGATATATTAAAGTACGGTGCTGATGTTGAGGTTCTTGCACCCGCCAGCTTGCGCAAGCTGGTTAGCGAGCAGCTTGATAATGCGTCGGCATTGTATGGTCCGGGGGCATAAGTCCCCGGAATTAATGCCTATGCTTCATAATCTCATCACGAATTGTGCTGATTTCTGCCGTCGGCGGTACTGAGGGCAGATCGGCGCAACGCTTCGGTCGCGGGCAAGTGCTGCTGCGCGGACAGATGATGCTCGCTGGTTTTTCGACAGCTTCCACTACCCAGTCGATATTCAGTACCCGGCCGGTGCTTCGGATCGCCTGCTGCGCCGCTATAGTTGGCAATGCCGCACCACCTCGGCGTCGGCAGCGCTCCGCGATGTCGTGAACGAGATCAGTGGTGTCAAAACCCTGTGACTCGA
This sequence comes from uncultured Chromatiaceae bacterium, assembly GCA_964398325.1. Classification (GTDB taxonomy): domain Bacteria; phylum Pseudomonadota; class Gammaproteobacteria; order Steroidobacterales; genus SMWD01. The sequence continues at coordinate 17,771 of CAYNMF010000039.1, forward strand.
GTGCCGGAACCAGATCGATACCGACTGACAGCACATGGGCATTACCGGCCGAATCCTTCGTGCGGAATGAGTGGCAGCAGGACAACAGAGAGCGGCCCGCATTCTGTAAAACAGAGAGTCTCGGACTGTGTTTGCCGGCCTGGGGGTGATTCGCAGAACAC
>CAYNMF010000040.1:0-9959 GCA_964398325.1 uncultured Chromatiaceae bacterium
ATCTTTGAAACCCGGCATCCCGGCCCGCATCTGCTCAAACTGTTGACCCGCCTGCAGGGCGACTTCCCGTTCGCTGACCAGCGGCAGGCTGCAGCCGGCCAGGGTCAGCACCGCCAGCATGCCGATTGTCGATATTTGTAGTGCTCGAGCGATCATTGAATAACACCCCATCGTTCAACCCGACTAGCCGAAATTATTACGGCTCAGCCGTTCCTCCACCCAGATTCCGGCGCGATCCAGCGACGATTCGAATGCCGCCATAAATCGTTCCTGCAAAGTTTGCTTGCCCTTGAACTTCACCGTAAAAACATCGGCATCCTGTGCGGCCGATATCAGGTAATCGTCACTTGTTCCAAGCCCGTCTATCAGACCAAGTTCCAGCGCATGAGTTCCGTACCAGTGTTCGCCGGTCGACACCCGCTCAACATCAAGATTCGGCCTCTGCTCGGTAACCAGGTCCTTGAACAACACGTGCACATCTTCGAGTTCTTCCTTGAGCTTGGCGCGATCCTCATCAGTATTCTTGCCAAACATGGTCACCGTACGCTTGTACTTGCCTGCCGTCACCTGTTCGAAATCAACGCCGCGGGTTTCCAGTGCGCGGTTAAAATTCGGCAATTGTGCGATTACGCCGATCGAACCGATCACGGCGAACCGTGCGGCAATAATCCGGTCGGCAATACAAGCCATCAGGTAACCGCCACTGGCTGCAACCTTGTCAACGATAACCGTCAGCGGTACACCACGTTCCTTGATGCGCAATAACTGTGATGCCGCAAGTCCGTGTTCGTGTACGGCGCCACCGGGATTCTCGAGACGCATGACAACCTCATCATTTTCAGTTGCCGTCGAAATGACCGCCGAAATCTCTTCTCGCAAACTCGCGACACCCGTTGCACGTATATCACCCTTGAAATCGAGCACAAAAACACGCTTGCGATGATCGCTTTCTTCGGTCGCCGACTTTTTCTTTTCCTTGAGTTCTTTCTTTTCCGCTTTCTCATGCTTTTTCCATGCTGCCTTATTCAGCATGGCCCGCCGCACGACATCACTCGCTTCTTTCAGCTTGTCATTCAGCTTGACGATTACCAGACCGGAGCTTCCGGGAGCGCGACGTGAAAAACCGGCGATCAGAACCAGCACAGCTCCAATGGCGACGACAATCGTTACGGCCTTTGCCAGGAACAAACCATACTCGACAAAAAATTCAACCATACTCAAGATAACTCCTGTCAATCGGCCACACGGGCGAGGCCGACATTATTTCCTTCCAGCGCATGTTCGGCGCGATAACTCGAACGCACCAGTGGACCGGACACCACTTCGGTAAAACCGCGGGCCAGCCCCAGTTCCCGGAAGCGCAAAAACTCATCCGGATGAATATAGCGTTCGACCGGCAAATGATTCGCAGTCGGCCGCAAATACTGACCGAACGTCAGTATATCCACACCGACGCTGCGCAGGTCATCCATCGCCTGCAAAACTTCAGCTTCGGACTCGCCCAGCCCGAGCATCAGGCTGCTTTTGATCAGGATATCCGGCCGGCGGCGACCGGCCACCTCAAGCACCCGTAACGATTGTCGATAATCGGCACGCGTATCGCGAACCCGAACCGACAAACGCTCAACGGTTTCGATGTTATGCGCAAACACCACGAGCGGCGTATCGACTACGACATGCACGGCATCAATCGAACCGCGAAAATCCGGCGTCAATGCCTCGATAGCCGTCCTGGTATTGATTTGACTGATCTTCTCGATACAGGCCGCGTAATGTGCCGCGCCACCGTCCGTAACATCATCACGGTCCACAGAAGTCAACACAAGATAGCGCAAACCCATCAGGCGCACAGACTCGGCCGCGTTAGCCGGTTCATCCGCATCCAGCCGGCCACCCGGATTACCGGTGTCGACTGCACAAAACCTGCATGCCCGGGTACAAACGCTGCCCATCAGCATGATCGTCGCCGTGCCGCTATTCCAGCACTCCCCGATATTCGGACACATTGATTCCTGGCAAACCGTTGCGAGACGATGGGTTTTAACGTTACTGCGAATCTGCGCATAGCCGGCACCCGTTGCCAAACGGGCTCTGAGCCATTCAGGCTTGCGCCCTCCGGGCACATTCCCAAAACCGCGGTTCTTGTTAATGCCGTTCTTGATCGCCGAATAACCGTCAGCGGCACGATACTTCTCGCCGCTCTCAACTATCGGAATATCCTTGAATTTACTCACAAAAAAATCAGTCGCAACCATCTACCGGGGCGGCTATTCTACCCGAAACACGGCCAGAAACGATGCTATCGCGGCCCCTCGCACAACCAGCTACCGGCCATCCCCGGCCGGTACATTTATTCCGCCCAAAAAAAAGCCCGGCACTAAGGCCGGGCAATACAGGGGGAAGCCCTTAAAAATCCAACTTACAGCACAAACCGTATTCGACAGCCGGAATTCAATCTCAATAAATCAATGCAGACGCGACCAGTTCAACAGCTCCACGTTCTCTACATCCATTTCAAAATTCTGCGCCAGCAAAGACTCGATCTCACCTGCTTCCAGTATCTGACCATTCGAGTGTTTTACCTCGACAACACCGCTGTACTCATCTGCATCACATTGCTCAGCAGTGCGAAGCAAAAACCGCGTGTAGTACTTCGTGCGCATGATCCAAGACTAAGACGACAGCCTCGATAAAACTGTGATCCGAACCACAAAACGGAGATGGGCACCTCGACCGGATATCCGCTAAAACTGCTGCAACCCTTTTGCACACAAGGATATGAGTGCTATAACGTGCACCGGATCACACAAATACAGGTTCCGGACAAAACTTATGAAGGCGATCGGCAAAGCCTCCATCATCATGGCTATACTTTTTCAGGCATCCGCCGCGATAGCCCAGAATCCGGCCACTGATTCTCAAAAAAGCATCTTCGACCCGACGGAAGAATTTCGGGCACAGGCCGAGCAAAAAGATGCTGCCCTGTTGTCTCCCGATACCTATCTGAGAGGTATCAAATACTTCGATCAGGCCAGGAATGAATTTGCGAAAAGGGGCAAACTGGATCGGGTACGCAAGCAGTTGGTGAAAGCCAATGAAAACTTTCAAACTGCCCGCAGGAAAGCCGAATTGGCTAAAACAGCACTGGCAGAAGGTCTGGAAAGCCGTAAGGCTGCACAGCTGGCTGAAGCTGAAAGATTTGCCGGGAGCGACTGGATCAGAGCCGAAAAAACCTTTAATGCTGCAGCGCTTGCACTCGAACGAGACAACCTCAAAGCTGCGCAGAAAAAGCATGACGAAGCAAAAATACAATTTCGTACGGCCGAGCTGAATGCAATCAGAACCCACATACTGGCCGAGGCATGGCGACTCATAGCAGAAGTACAACAAAAGAAACTCGCTCAATACGTCCCGAAAACCCTGGGTCGGGCCAAACAGCTCGCAGAGCGTGCAAACGACTTGATTGTCACGGATCGCTATGCACTCAGTGAACCCCTGGCCCTGGCAAAACGTTCTATCTACGAAGCGCGGCATGCACTCTACATTGCCACCCTTGCCAGTCGCATCGATGCACAAGAGACCTCGGTCGAGGAACTGATACTGAACCGCGAGTCCTCACTCAAAGATATCGCCATTGCAGCGAACATAGAACCGGATTTTTCGGCCGGCCCGGAAAAACCAAGTGCCGATATTATTGCCCTGCTTGAAGAACTGCCTGGCCTGCGCAGCGACCTCGAAGATCGCGATGCATTGATCGCGGGTCTTGAGGAAGAAATTCGCGAACTCGACTCTGAACTGGGTGGCGCCTCCGCTGATCGGTCAAGGTTGATTCGCCGACTCGAACAGCAGGCCCGGGCTCGAGAACAGTTTCGTCAGGCCGAAAATATGTTCACGAACAGTGAGGCTGTCGTATTGCGCGACGGTAACAATCTGATCCTTCGGCTCGTTGGCCTGAGCTTCGCATCGAATTCGGCAGAAATCGGAACTAAAGCAGACGAACTGTTAGCGAAAGTTCAATCCGCCATCGATGTGTTTCCACAATGCGGTCTGACCATCGAAGGGCATACTGATGCACAAGGTAATGCAGACAAGAATCTCAGGCTGTCGGAGAAACGTGCTCAGGCTGTTAAAACCTATATGACTGACGTCATGCACATCCCGGCATTTCGCATCAAAGCCTCAGGCTATGGTGACACCAGGCCGATCGCCAACAACAAGACAACCGGAGGACGCGCCAGAAACAGGCGCATCGACCTGATCATTGCACCGGGGAAAATGGTGTCAGACACCAATTTCAACTGAGCATCAGGCTCAATATTATTTCCGTAGAAGTGAAATTGGTGTCTGACATCATTTTCCCCGTAACCACCCCGCGACAGCGGCACCAGCACGTTGATTGGCCATATACCCATAGCACTTATGCACGTTTAACCCGTCAGGACCGCGAAAATAAGTCAGCAAATCGATCTCATCGATGATGCTCTCGATCAAACCGAGGTCAACCATGTCATGATAATCATCGGCAAAAGTTCGATCCAGTGCCGTCATTTCACCGACTGCAGCCAGGTTGACCCAGCGACGAATATTCGTCGGGTATCTGCGTGCGCCCGACTCGTGAGCATTGAGCATTCGGTGACGCATAAAGTTCAGCCCGAGTGGGCTGCCGAGTGTCATGAACATGTCGACACGAATATCACTGTTTTTGCGATGGCTCAATTCCCAAAGCGTATCAAAGGCGATGATTGAGCCAAGACTGTGGGCGATGACCAGTAAACGCGATCCGGGCATCCACGATGCAAGCAGCCGGTCGGCGACAAGCTGGCGAATGCGTGTTGCAACACCGTCTTTATCCTGAAAATAGCGCCGGGTCTCCTTAAGCGCTTCCTGCATCTCGGGGTCTGCAACCCGATTGATCAGACAGGGAAACTTGTCACAAAGCAGATAGATGAGCCTGCCAATCCGCTTGTGCCAGTGACGCGCCTCCCGCACATCACGGTCCTCCGGTCCGTCGCGCGCCAGCAGACGCTCAATCCCGGGCAGATCCGGCTCCACTGAAGTCTGTGTGTCATAAAAGAGCCGCGACCACGGTGCAACGCGGAACGTATCACGACGTTGTTCAAGCTCATGCGCGATTGCCCGGTCAGCTCGATTGACGCCATTTAACAGGCAACGCCATAACATCTCCTCGTGTTCTTCAACCGGCGGCTTGGGCAGCATGCCGGGAACAAAGACAATTTGTGTTTTTCCTGCCATCCGCCGATAGTACCTGCGTCAGGGGAGCAAACAAATGAAATATCTGCACACCATGGTTCGAATCACCAACATCGACGAATCGCTGAACTTTTATTGCCGCCTGCTCGGCCTGAAAGAGGTACGTCGTTTTGATCATGAACAGGGCCGGTTCACGCTGATATTTCTGGCCGCAGAAGATGATGAATCGAACTGCATTGAACTGACCTACAACTGGGAGCCGGAGCCTTATCCGGAGGGACGTAACTTCGGCCACCTCGCTTATGAAGTCGACGACATCTACGCAACCTGTCAGCGGCTGATGGGGAGCGGCGTCACGATCAATCGGCCGCCACGCGAGGGACGTATGGCTTTCATACGATCGCCCGACAATATTTCAATCGAACTGTTGCAGGCAGGTAATGCGCTGAAACCGGCTGAGCCCTGGTTATCGATGCCCGATTCCGGCCACTGGTAAACGTCAGACCGCAGCAATCTTGCCGGCCCGGAAGCGGCCGGTCTGAATATGGCTATCCGATTCCTTGATAATGACGCGGTTGCGACCTTCCTCCTTGGCCTGGTACAGCGCCTCGTCAGCCATCTGGATCGCACCAGTCAGGCTGCGTGCCGAACCCGGCAAGATAATCGCCACACCAATGCTGACTGTCAGATATTGATCGGTTTTCGAGTCGATATTCGGAATTTTGAGGCTGCGTACGGATTCGCGCAATTGTTCGGGTAATTCACGTCCGTATTCATGGGCCGGCCCATATAAAATCAGCGCAAACTCCTCACCGCCATATCGTGCCGCAAAATCAAGCGGCCGTTGCGCACTGAGTGAGATGACCTTGGCGACTGCTTTTAGCGCATCGTCACCCGCCTGGTGACCGTAGCAATCATTGAATGGCTTGAAATAATCAATGTCGATCAGAAGCAATGTGAGTTGCGCATGCTCCCGCCGCGACTGACGCCAGATTCTTTCTGCGTACTGATCATAACTGCGCCGATTGTACAAACTGGTCAGCCCGTCGCGTTCCGCCAATTGATTCAATACCTTGGCGTCAAGAAATGAGCGCCGTTCGGCATGTTCAAGCTGATAACAGCAGAAAGCACCGACCCAATTGACAAAAATAAGCAGCATTGTCGTAAATGCGATCTCATTGAAGCGAAAATCCCATGAAAAGCTGCCAAACATATAGAACCCGGAAATTGTCAGGGCAGTGACGCTGGCATGACGAAACGGCAACCCAAGAATCAACCAGACCACGAATATCCACGCAACAACCAATGCAAAGTAATATGGCATTCCGTCAAGGCTCGCGCGCAATACGATGGAGTCTGCCCACATGCCTATTAACGTCGCGCTGACCGCAATCAAAAACTGGTAGATTCGGTGGGTGGCCGGATTAAACGAGGCCCACATTGTCGCACCAAGCACCGGCAGCATGATGAAAATATCAAAGCCCAGCGTTATCGGATTCGCCTCTTGCCCGGCAACCATAACGCCGATACTGATCAGCGTCAGCGCCATGGCCAGGATGGGCAACCAACGTGAACGTTTTACGCTGATCTTCGCATAGTGAGTGAGGAACTCTTCCTCGACGAAAGCAGAAAAACGCAGCCCGGCAAAACCACGCTTGAGCTGGTCAGAAAACGGGGAGTTCAGATTTTCGCTTGTTTTACGACTCACCGGCGGCCCAATGGTAAATGTGCGCCTATCGCGCATTCGACCGCATAAATTTAAACTCACCGACCGTGCCGCACTACGCAATGAATCACAGTTCCGGACATAAGGGGGCATGGGACAGCCGGATATCCATATGTTAGCGGATTACGACCATATATAGCAGATATGGCCAGCATTAATGCATTTGAAGCGGCTCCAGAGACGCATCGCATTCCCAGGCCAGCAGCGCCGCTTTGCGGGCCGAGCCCCACCGGTAACCGCCGAGTGCGCCGTTGGCGCGAATCACCCGATGGCACGGCACGAGGAACGCGATCCGGTTTTTCGCTACTGCATTTCCCACGGCGCGCGCCGCACGTGGATATCCAAGTCGCTGCGCAAGCTGCTGATAACTGATTGTCTGGCCAATCGGAATCTGACGAAGTTCGGACCAGACCTCAAGCTGAAATTCCGAACCCTGCAAATCGAGTTCACAGGCCGAAACGTCCGACGAAAACATATGGCGACACACATCTGCGAATCGCCCCGGCGCATGGATCAGCTTTCGGCCGGGATTTTGCAATTCAAGTTCACAGAACAGTTCGGCATGCTGCGCATCGGTAAATGCAACGTCACAGATCCCCGATGCACTGCCGGCAATCAGGCCATGGCCAATTCGGCTGACAAAATAATCATATTCGATGATTTCGGTACCCATCGTACACTCCTGCAGGCGGGGTCGCGCCAACCTCTGCCCGGTGTTAAGTTACCGTTCGAACTGAAAGTAATTTAGCACTGATACCCCGCGCCTATCAATTCCATGACTGACCCTGACGAATCCGTATCGAAATACGCAACCGGGCTGCGCCGGATGCTCGGCTGGCTTGCTTTTGGACTCTTGCCGATACAGCAAACTGTGGCTGGCGAAATGCCTGCCCCGCCGCCGACCCCGTCTGTCACCGCAGCATTCGAATCCTCACCGATGAACCTGTGCGCAGTGGCCAGCGACGGTTTTCTCTCGGGCGACCTGTTTGGCGCGCTCAGTGAGCATATCGATTGGCGGGGCGGGAATATGGACTGTGGCGGTATGCTGCGTCCCGACAATGATGACGGTATTCGCCTCGTGTTTGCGGCGCCACGGCAAGGTCAGCGGTTGCTGATCGTGCTCGGTATAGACGGCGAACTCGATGAGCTGCTGGAGGGGGAACATTCCACCAACATTACGATCATCGATGAAACGCGCAATCGGTTTTTCAGTGCCGGACGCAAGAATCGCTGCTGGTCGACGATCGAGTCAATCCGGCCCGTTGCAGACCACTCCACCCGCATTTTGCAGGTCGTCGGCGAAGTCTACTGCTACGGCAGTCTGCCTTCGTTATCGGACAACAGTTCCGTAGCCCTGCGTGATGTGTCCTACTCGGGCCGATTACTCCTCGATGAATCTGACCCGGGTTAATCGGCTGCGCCGACTCCGCGCACTGTGTGGTGCGGTTGTTATCGTTGTAACAGCGGTTGCAAAGGCCGCGCAACCGTCACGTTATCTCGCCGACTTTGCGACGACGACAGCAATTATCGAAACTTCGGAGCTGTCGTGCCTGGCCATCAGCATTTATCTGGCCGACAGCAGACCGCAACAGGCCCAGGGACTGATGCGCATTGAACAGCTCGATGAATATGAAGGCATGCTGTTTCGCTATCGTCAACCGGCGGTCATTACGATGTGGATGAAGAACACTTATATACCACTTGACATGGTATTCCTTCGACCAGACGGCACGGTCGCCTCAATCGCCGAACACACGATGCCAATGTCCACTGTACGTATCACAACTCCAGAACCGGTCACGATGGTGCTCGAACTCAATGCCGGCTTCACAGATGCGCATTCGTTCGAGATCGGCAATCGGTTGCTGACCGTCGACTGAATCGATCTAGCGACGCACGATTGCCCACCAACGTGCGACATTAAGCAGGCTCATCAACGATGTCGCAACATAGGTCAGTGCAGCAGCCTTGAGCAAACGCCGCGCATGCGGTTCATCACCGGATTTCAGGTAACCACCTTCCCGCAACATCGGCAACGCACGCCCGAAACTTGCATCGAGTTCCATGGGTAATGTCACCAGGTGAATGACCGAGCCAAGACCGAGAACAAGAAACCCGCCGATCAGCATCAGCAAACCTACGATCGGCGCTCGCGTCACGACTGCTGCGAACGGTGACATCATCAGTATGCCCGCACCGATCTTCTCACCAGGCGCCGCCCATTTGACGAGCCGGGTACGCCACAACAATGGCCGGTATCCACTGGCATGCTGATGGGCATGACCCACCTCGTGAGCCGCAACAGTAATAGCCGTCAGTGAGCGACCATTGAACTTGTCTTCGGTCAGACGCACAGCCCGCGCATCCGGATCGTAATGATCACCGTCTTCGGTAACCTCGGCGCTGACATCATTCAGGTCGAGGCGATCGAGCATATGCCGGGCCAGCTCACCGCCGGTGCCCTCATATCGATCACCCGGACGACTGTATCGCTGCAATACATGCTTGACCCACAACCCGGGGCCAACGATGACGGCCACCAACAACAATAACAACAACAATAGAGGCATAACAGCTGATTACGGCGGTGACGGAATCCTGCATTTGATCTCATAACGAATGTCGTACCGGGCCGGATTGTGTTCAAGCATATCGAACGGGCGGCGCTTCTGGATTTCGTAACCGTCCGGGCACATTTTGCGCTGCTCAAGCCAGTCGGACAGCCATTCCATTCTTTTTGCCTCGGCAGCCGGATCATCATCCGGGTAATTCGGGTCGAACATCACATCAAAATACAACACGTCGCTGCGATCAAACGGTTCGCTCAACTGGCTGTAGCGATGCCGCACGTAGTCCGGCGATTCCTGGAAGCTGGCGCACCCCGCGAGCAAAGCTGCCAGTAACATAGACACCCCTATGCGGCCGACGGTCAAAGTCAGTATTCCTGTTTGTCGCATCACTTCACCACCTTATCACTGCGAGTACCGGGAGAGCGCCCGGATACGACTACGTTGCCAGACAC
>CAYNMF010000040.1:10059-17520 GCA_964398325.1 uncultured Chromatiaceae bacterium
CTACGTTGCCAGACACGTCGTCTCTGTGCCAGTCTTAATAACTAATGCATCCGGCAGCCCGGACCTGCCCGCTTTATAAATTTGTGAGGCAGCACAACAAACAGGGGTCTCACGTTCATGATCAAGAATACCTTCAATCAATTTTTCCGCCTTGAGGCCGCCGGCGGTATCTTGTTGCTGTTCGCAGCTATCGCTGCGATGGTCCTGAAAAATTCCTCATTTGGTGAAATATACGAAACATTTCTGAATGTCCCGATTCAAATACGTATTGGCCCCCTCAATATCGACAAGCCTTTATTCCTGTGGGTAAATGATGGTTTGATGGCGATGTTTTTCTTCACGATCGGCATGGAAGTCAAGCGCGAAGTGCTGGTCGGCGAACTGTCCGATATTCGCCAGGTCGTCCTTCCGGGCATGGCCGGTCTCGGCGGCATCATTGTCCCGGCCATCATCTACTATCTGATCAATAGCGGAGATGAATCAGCCATGCAAGGCTGGGCCATTCCGACAGCTACCGATATTGCATTTGCGCTCGGTATTCTGGCACTGGTCGGCAATATACCGACCGCACTGAAACTTTTCCTGATGACGCTGGCGATCATCGATGACCTCGGTGCAATCATCATTATTGCAATTTTCTACACAACAGATCTGTCGGTTGCCTCACTGATTATTGCGCTGCTTGCGATCACGGGACTGATCTGGCTCAAGTTGAAAAAAACGGTGAAGATAACCCCCTATATCCTCATCGGCATCATTCTATGGGTATCGGTCCTGAAGTCCGGTGTTCACGCTACCCTGGCCGGCGTCATTCTCGGCCTGTTCATCCCGATGACAACCGACAAACCCGACGATGATCCGCCTCTCGAACGACTACTGCACGCTCTCCATCCATGGATTGCTTTTTGCATTCTGCCTTTGTTTGCATTCGTAAATGGTGGCGTTAACCTCACGGGAATTTCCCTTTCATCGCTGGGTGATCCGATACCTCTGGGCATCATACTCGGACTGATTGTCGGCAAGCAGCTGGGCGTATTCAGCTTCGCATGGCTGAGCATCAAGACCGGAATCGCCAGATTACCTAATCACACATCCATGACACAGATCTATGGCGCAGCGGTCCTGTGCGGCGTCGGATTCACAATGAGCCTGTTTATCGCCAGTCTCGCATTCGAGGAAAGCGGCCTTGCCTATAACCGCTCGGATCGTCTCGGAATCATTGCCGGTTCACTGATCAGCGGGATACTCGGCTTTCTGATTCTGAAGTTCGTGACCCGAAAATCGACAACTGCATCTGAATCGCCTTAACCTGGAACTTTGCAAAATCAAAACTCCCGCTCCCGAAAGCGCCGCATCAAATGACTTATTGCTGTGCCGGTTCTGGCAGCCGCGCTATTGGCTCTTATGGACAGGCGTCGGCACCCTGCGATTGATGATATTGCTGCCTTTTCGAGTCCAGCTATGGATTGGCAGGCTACTGGGCAGGTTGCTGTTTGCCGTCGCGCCCGGACGTCGCCGAATTGCCCGGATCAACCTGCAGATCTGTTTTCCGGATCTCGATACAACGGCAATACACCGCCTTGTCCACGCTCACGGTGCTTCACTGGGATTTTCGGTCTTCGAAATCGGTCTCGCACTGTGGGGCCGGCAAACCCGGATTCAGAAACTCGTAACATTCAAGGGTCTCGAAAACCTGACAGTGCCTCTTGAACAAGGCCACGGTGTCATCGTGCTGAGCGGCCACTTCCCGGCAATCGAATTGGCCGGTCGCGCATTCAGAAACAGTCTTCCCGAAATGGCGGCGATGTACCGACCATTTAAAAATTTGCTGATCGATGCGCTACTGCGTCGCGCCCGAAGGCAGGCAGGCTCCATACTGATTCCCAAGGACGATGTGCGCCAAATGATTCGTATACTGAGAAAAGGCGAGCCGGTCTGGTATGCCTCCGATCAAAGCTACGATCGCGCCTATGCCGAACTCGTCCCGTTTTTCGGAGAGCCGGCGATGACCAACGCTGCATTGACCCATATAGCCCGGATGGGCAAGGCTCGTGTCGTGCCTTTTTATCCGCGTCGTTTGGCTGACGGCAGCGGTTATGAATGCATTTTTCTGCCTGCACTCGAAAATTTTCCCGGCGACAACCCGGCCGCTGATGCCGAACGCATGAACGCATTACTTGCTGAATGGATTCACCGGGCACCGGAACAATATTACTGGGTTCACCGGCGTTTCAAGAACCGGCCCGAGCCGTATCCGGACCCATATCAGGACATCTGACCGCCGGCACTGTACCGTCATTCAGGGTATCTCCGGCGATGCCATTCGATAACCGTCGATCAGGTCATTCCAGTCGCTGTCGCTAAACCGGATGACGCCCCGGGCAAGCAATTTCGACAAGGACCGATGCAAGCGATCCAGGTTTCTTTGCTTCCACTTGTCAGATCCGATCCGGATCCGGCTCCGGTCAAAGTCCAGCAGATACAATCGATCGTTCGCATCAATCTGGATGTTGTGAGCATTCAGGTCTGCATGACAGATTCCCGCGGCATGAAACCGGGCAATCAATAACCCGACCGACCGCCAGATCTCAGTACTCAACGATTCGCAGGACAGGCGTTGCGACAAGGTTGTCACGTCGGGAATACATACGGTAATGAGGTCCGCCGTATAAACCGCGCCGCGGCGCTCGACACGGCCTGCAACCGGCCGCGGAACCGGTAAAGCCGAACGATACATTTCTTCGAGCAATGCCCACTCGCGCAAAGGCCGTGATCTGTCCAGCCCGGTCCATACAAACCGATCGTCCGACAGCCATCGCACGAGACCACCGCGGCAATAATGGCGCAAGACCCATTGTTGACCTTCAAATTCAATAAACAGTGCCCTGCCGCGACCGCCGCCCGGACCATCGGCATATGCCGCTGCAGGCCAGCGCATCGCATCGAACAATGATGCATCTATATGGCCGATCACAGCATCATCGTATACGATGATGCTGTGATCGGATTCTGTCATTTGCCTGGCCAAAATAATCTGTACCGATACTCGTAGAACGATGTCCGCCCACCCGCCCGATTCGATCTGCATCATCCGCTTGTCGGCGATAGGCGACTGCTGCCATGCACTCGCTGTCATACGATCGATCCAGTCCGCATGGCCGCATACACGGATTACATGGATCATCGGCAGGGTCGAGTACGAATTGTTCAAAGACGTTAACGATGTTCAGTTTATCATCTTCGACAAGACGGCCGGCTGGCGAGGATACCTCGATGTCCGGAAGCGACTCCAGGGCCGGCACTTTCCGGTGATTCTTCACATGCATGCATCGATGCGCGCCAATCTACTGTCGCGGTTCATCAGTGCCGACCGGATTATCGGTTACGATCGTGCCCGCGCACGCGACTATCAATGGCTGTTCACGAATGAACGAATTTCCGCAACCCACCGACAACATGTGCTCGATGGCATGCTTTCATTCCTCGAACATCTCGGGCTTCGGGAGCGAGATCTGCGCTGGAATATCCCGATTGCAAAAAACGAGCGGGCGTTCGCCCGAAATATCTGCACCGGACCGGGGCCGGTCTGCATCATCAGCCCGTGCAGCAGTCGGCGATTTCGCAATTTTAGAAACTGGAACGTTGACCGTTACATCGAACTTGGCAACTATCTTGTCGAAAAATATGGCGCACAAATCATCCTGACCGGCGGGCCGTCAGCACTGGAAAAGAAATACGGGCAGGCGATCGAGGCCGGCATGGCCCATTCGGTCTCAAACCTGATCGGCGCCACGAACCTGAAACAATTACTTGCGTTGATTGACTGCGCCGAAATCGTGATTTGCCCCGATTCAGGACCGGCGCATATGGCAACAACCGTGGGCACGCCGGTGGTTGGTTTATATGCCACATCTAACCGGCGCAGAACAGGGCCATACTTTAATCAGAGTCTCGTAGCCGATCGCTACCCCGATGCGATAAAAAAGGAGTTCGGCAAACCGCTTGAAGAACTACGCTGGGGACAACGCGTCCGCGACCCGGATGCAATGAACCTGATTCTTGTGGAAGACGTGACCGGTAAAATCGATCTCGTGCTGAATCCGGAACGGACCGGCCACTATCGGGCTCTCGACCAGAACTGAGCCACGCAGCCGATTAATCGACAAGTGTATATCGGGCGCCGCAATACGGACATTTTACCGTGCCTTCCGTCTCGATCGGCAGATAGACTTTTGGATGTGAATTCCACAGATACATGCCCGGCATCGGGCACGACAAAGGCAAATCCTTGCGCGTCACCTCGTAGCAATGTTCTGCATTGGGCTGGATCAGGTTCTTTTCGACTACGCTACCATTGGCCATCAATCTCAGGCTCCTGTGTTTTATTTCGCATACTATGAATTATAACAGTGTGACGACACTGACCATCAGGCCTAGGCAAAAACACGTTGCCATATATCCCGGATTTTTCCCGTCAGCTCTGCAACTTCTTCACGCGCAACCAATTGCTGCTCTCCGGCCAGAGCCAGCCTGTGCATTCGCCTGCGGAACTCACGATACGCACCCGCCAACAATTCGGCATCGCCTGCCGACAATATCCTTGCTGCAGCGAGCGTCTCGAGTTGCCGGATATTATCGGACCAGGCGGTCAAGCCGGGCTCGTGACAGGCCTCTTTGAGTACGAGATATTGCACGAGAAACTCGATATCGGTCACACCACCCGGATCCTGCTTCAGATCAAACAGTTCATCCGTACCCTTATTCAACTCGGCCCGCATTTTCTGCCGCATCTCGATGACATCGGCTTGCAACGAATCGTGATGCACATATTCGGCCAGCACAGTGTGCCGCAACTCCGAAAAAGCCTTCAACACGGATGCGTTACCGGCCACCGGCCGACTCCTGAGCAGAGCCTGATGTTCCCAGGTCCATGCCTCCTGCCGTTGATAACGGTAAAAGGCATCCAGGCTCGAAACAAGCAAGCCCGACTGGCCATTCGGTCGCAGCCGGATATCCACTTCGTAGAGCGGGCCAGTCGTCGTCAGCATCGTCAGAATATGAATAATGCGCTGAGCCAGCCGGATGAAAAACACAGAGTTCTCGACCGGCTTATCGCCGTCGGTATGCTGCTCGACACCCCTGGAATCATGCAGAAAAATAAGATCCAGATCCGAGCTGTAACCCAGTTCAAGACCACCGAGCTTGCCGTAAGCAATAATTGCAAACCGGGCTTCTCGCCTCTGCCCGTCCACGACACATCCCGGTGTGCCATACCGCTCCGTCAATTCATGTCGAGCCAGATCCAGCGCTCCGAACAGCACTATTTCCGCTATATCGGTCAGTCGATCACTGACCTTCATCAACGGTAATACGCCACTGAGATCCGTAACGGCCACCCTGAACATCGCAGCCTGCTGAAAATTACGCAACGCAAAACGACTGGCCTCCGGATCATCGAGTATATCGCCCTGCAATCGACCCTTCAGATCAGCCACGAGATCTTCACGCGTTGGCGGTTCATGAAATATTCTTTGATCCAGAAGTTCGTCGAGCAACAACGGATGAGACGCAATCTGTGTCACGAGCATGCCGCTCATCGCACACAGCCTGACCAGACGCTCAAGTGCAGCGGGATGCTCGTTCAATAACGAAAAATAGGCCGAACGCCGCCCGATAGCCTCGATAATGGTCAGCACCCCGGCCAATGCTTCGAGTGAATCGGGCTGACGAGCTGCCGCAGTGACGACCGCAGGCATCATCATGAGCAACCGCTGCCGGCCGGCTTCATCGAGTCGCAGATAAAAACCACTGTCACGAAATGCATGCAATTGCGCGGCAGCAGCACCCGATTCCGAGTAGCCCAAATCCGAAAGTACCGTCTTGGATTCATCAACCGATGCATCAACCGAAAAAATCCGTACGATATCGCCATGATCATCAGTATCTTCCGACACCTCATCGCCGTGCAGAACAATATTGCGGAAATGACCGGACACAACATCACGGTAATCCGACAAAGTTTGCAGCAATCGTTCCCATCCACAAGCGCCCATTGCCAGGGTCAGACGTGTCTGGTTCATCTCGTCTATCGGCACATCATGGGTTTGCCGATCATTAATTGCCTGCAAACGATTTTCGAACCGCCGCAAGAAACCGTAGGCTCCACGCAGTTCAGCAGCCCCTTCAGCAGTCAAACATCCCGGTCGGATCAGCTTCTGCAAAGCCGCCAATAAACTCCTTTCCCTCAGCACCGGAATCGTTCCGCCACGCACAAGCTGCAGGGTTTGAACAATGAATTCAATCTCGCGAATTCCACCGCGTCCGAGCTTGACGTTATCCTGAAACTCCTTGCGCTGGACCTCCGCCTCGATCATTGACTTCATATCACGCAAAGAACTAAACACGCCGAAATCCAGGTATCGTCGATAGACGAAAGGACGCAAGGTCTGGTCATAGAAAACTTCAGCACCGTCCCAATCATTGATTACCCGCGCCTTGACGTATGCATAACGCTCCCAGTCACGGCCATGCTGCATCAAATAATTCTCCAGCGCCGGCAGGCTGACGGCGACCGGACCGCTATCGCCGAACGGCCGCAGTCGAATATCAACGCGGTAGACAAATCCATCCCCGGTCTTTTTACTCAGAACACTGACAACGCGTTGCGCAAGCAGCCGAAAAAACTCCTCATTACTCTTTACCCGTTGACCGTCCGTCTGGCCGTGATCCGTGAAACAAAAAATAAGGTCAACATCGGACGAAAAATTCAGCTCACCTCCGCCGAGCTTACCCATGCCGAGCACGACAATATGTGCGACCGACCCATCCGCACATCGCGGCTTGCCGTAACGCTCCTCCAGCACGGACTGCGCCCAGTCAATGCCGGCACAAATTGCCGCATCAGCGACAGCCGACAACTCTTCCAGAGTTTCTTCGACCGACGCAGAGCCCGCCAGATCACGCCAGATAATCCGAACCAGTTCCCGGTGTCGAAGCCAGCGTATGCGACTCTCGAACTCTGTCTCGGAAGGACCGTCCGCAATCGCTCCGACAAACAGGCCGGATACTTCATGTGGTTCTAGCGATCGCTCCAGCCGCCCCGAATCTACCAGTGCCAGAAAAATTTCGGGACGACGCTCAATAACATCCGCGGCATAAGCGCTGCAGGCCAACACCTTGCACAACATCGGCAACAGACCGGAATCGACTAATGCCGCACCCACCGCTTCATTACGGATCAACCAGTCATCGACCGCACCGGCCAGGCAGTCAGGAAGATTCGAGTCACACTCATCTGAAATACACTTCATACACACAGTTTCGTTCAGCCGGGGTAATAAGAAAAGCCTCGCACCTCCCACTGCCGCCCAACAAACTTGCACCCGGTGTCGAGTCGACCTGAGCGACGACTTCTTTCCGAGACTGTGGCCCGCAGGGATGCGGGCCCCAAGCCCACATGGA
>CAYNMF010000041.1:0-17494 GCA_964398325.1 uncultured Chromatiaceae bacterium
CACTGCGTCTATCGAGCTGTACAGATTATTTCTCGTCTTAATGGATCTCACACATACAGCGCCTCTCCCCTCACTCAAATAGAACTGAGAGAATTCAGGCGCGTTTCCGACTCATAAAGCCGGGAAAAAACCGACCGGGGAAAGCGCAAAGGAAGAACCCCAACCGCCACCACTCACAAAGCAACAGCCCCTTCATCCGGAGACCACTCAAGAACTTCCATCGCCGACGCAAACCGCTCCTCAGGCAGCTTGGCAAGCATCAGATCGATTGCCGGCTGGTATTTGGACAGATCATCCGGTAACCGGGGAATCGGCGCCTGTCGGTGCTGAATAATAACGGACATTGCAGTGTCGCCATCAAACGGCTTTTTGCCCGTCAGCATCTCAAAGAAAATAATTCCCAGGCTGTATATATCGCCCCGTTCATCAACTTCAACCGCATGCCCCTGCTCGGGGCTCATGTAATATGGCGTACCGAAAATCTCACCGGTACCCGTGATCTCAGCCCTGAGTTGCGCCTGCTTGGCGAGACCAAAATCAATCAACACGAGCGTATTATCCTCGCGAAACATAATATTGGTCGGTTTCAGATCACGATGCATGATACCGGCATCGTGCAATTCGGCCAGCGCCGAAGCAATCTGACGCATCAATTCATAGGCGCGCAACGGTTCGAGTCCCCGTTTGATTCGAAGCTTCAGACTGCCCTTGCTACAAAACTCCATCGCGATAAACGCATGATCGTCGGCAACACCGAGATCGAAAATACGCACGATATTGGGATGATCGATCTTGGCAATCAATTCGTATTCCTGCAAAAACCGGTCGAACGCAGCTTCGCCGCCGAAATCCGGTACCTGGCGCAATATTTTCAACACGACCATATTATCGGTCGCAATTTCGTTTGCGAGGTACACGGATGAAATCTCATTGATCGCAAGCCGACGCTTGAAATCATACCCTTTGAGGTTCGGCAGACCCGCTTCCGCCAGTTTCTCCTGATCGACAAAAAACTTGCCGAAATTTGACGATGGCTGATCGCGACCGATATACGGTTCGACCAGGTCGATTAATTGGCGATGATTCAGACGGTTTCTGGAGATATAATCATCAGCACCGTTTTTCATCGCTGCGACAATCTGCCGCTCATCGCCGTTACCGATAAAAATTACCGGTGGAAATCGCGGCACCCGATGAAACTGATTTAGCCAGTCGAGTGCATCTTCGCCACCGGCAGAGCCTCCAAGCAGGATGACATCATTGCCGGCCCCTGAAAAATCCGCGGGTAGACGGCCTGATTCTTTAGGGTCGTATAAACGAACAATCGCATTCGGCCAGTTGGTCGTCAGGTGATGGCTCAGCAACTTTCGATAATCGTCCTGATCATCGATGACAAAGATTCTCGGATTCATGCTACCGCTTGTCCCGTCGCCCCGACCCATTGTCGGTTGCGTCAATCAGGCTACACCTGCGTGGGAGTCGGAAGCCAGATCGTCGTTATCAACCTCCATCTCTCCTTCCATCTGCAGACGTAATGCCTCACGATTGGACTTGGCCTTATCGGAACGTGTGACTTCGAGTTGCTGCAGATATTCGGGCGTCACGTCACCGGTTACATATTCACCGGAGAAACAAGATGCATCAAATGCGACGATATCGCTGTTGTCATAACACGCCGAACTAATCAGGTCATCGAGATCCTGATAGATCAGCCTGTCTGCGCCGATGTATTTACAGATTTCATCCTCGGTTCGGTTTGCCGCGACAAGCTCCCTGACCGAGGGCATATCGATGCCATAGACATTCGGAAATCGCACCGGTGGCGATGCCGATGCAAAATAGACACGCTTGGCGCCGGCGTCGCGTGCCATCTCGATAATCTGCCTGGATGTCGTACCCCGTACGATTGAATCGTCGACGAGTAAAACATTCTTGCCGCGGAACTCAAGATCAATCGCATTCAGTTTTTGACGTACCGACTTATGGCGCAACTCCTGACCCGGCATGATGAAGGTACGACCGATATACCGGTTCTTGATGAAGCCTTCTCGGTACTTGACGCCGAGACGATGCGCGACCTGCAATGCACTAGAACGACTCGAGTCGGGAATTGGTATAACGACATCAATATCGTGAGTCGGATCCTCACTCAAAATCTTGTCTGCCAGCGCTTCGCCCATGCGCAGACGCGACTTATAGACAGAAATGCCATCTATAATTGAATCGGGCCGGGCAAAATAAACATACTCAAACAAACAGGGCGTGTATCCGGCACGTGGCACACATTGTTGCCGGTGCAAAGTACCGTCAGTCTGGATGAACACGGCCTCACCGGGTTCAATATCCCGCTCAAATTCGAAGCCGAGCGCATCTATAGCGACGCTCTCTGACGCGACCATGTGGTCTCCGCCGTGATCATTGTCGCGGCGACCGAGGCAAATCGGCCTGATGCCGTGAGAGTCGCGAAATGCGACGAGGCCATGGCCGATGATCATGACGATAACGGCATAGCCACCCCGACAACGACGATGCACGCCGGCCACGGCAGCGAACACGGCTTCAGGCGTCAAATTCTTGCCTTTCTGGTGCTGTAATTCATCGGCGAATACGTTGAGCAATGCTTCGGTATCCGAGCCCGTGTTTATATGCCGCCGGTCCTGTGTTACCAGCAGTGTCTTGAGTTCTTCGGCATTCGTCAGGTTGCCGTTATGCGCAAGACACAAGCCATACGGGGAATTGACGTAGAACGGCTGTGCCTCGGCAGAACTCGACCAGCCGGCTGTTGGATAGCGAACGTGCCCGATACCGACATTACCGCGCAAACGCAGCATATGGCGGGTATGAAATACGTCACGCACGAGCCCCTTGCTCTTTCGCGTTCGCAACGTGCCGTTGTCGTCTACGGCAATACCAGCCGCATCCTGACCACGGTGCTGCAGCACGGTCAGCGCATCGTAGATGGCCTGGTTTACCGGAGAGTCACTGACGATACCAACTAGTCCGCACACTAAAAAATAACCTTCTTTCTCATCTGGGGATCTCTACACTATCAACCTGTTCCTGAATCAGATCGACACCATCTCCGGCCAGATCGCCGAGTCGCTTGGCCAGCGGCGCGGCATACGGTATCAGTTTCGACTCCTGCCACCAAGGGTCAGCCTCGAAACCAGCCTGACCCAGCAACAGGACAACAAGGCTGACCAGCACGACACCACGCGCCATACCAAAAACCATACCGACCACGCGGTCGGTACCGGACAGTCCGGACTGGTGGATCGCAAAAGCAATCAATCTACCGAGCAACCCGCTCAGGATCAGTACGGTGACAAGCACGATGATTCGTGCCACCCAGATCTCGAGAATGCTGTCATCAGCAAAGCTTGGAATCAGTTCGGCAACAGTCGGGCCAAAGCGCCATGCACACCAAACCGCCAGAACCCACCCGACCAGCGATAAGGCTTCCTTGATCAGCCCTCGAAACAGGCCCATCAGTGCCGACAGCATAAAAATCGCCAATAGCAAGTAATCAACGATCACCATATATCCTCACTTTGTTCTCAGGCATCAGGCTGCTACCGCGTCACCTGGCCTGAATAACCTGATTTTGCCAGACGTCCCGCCAGTTCCGTCGCCTGGGCCCGCGTATCGCGTGGCCCGACCCGGACCCGGTACAGTGTCTTGCCGGAACGATCGAGCGGCATCAGGAATGTCTTGAATCCGCGCCCACTGACTTCATCGGCCAGACGCCGGGCATTTTGCTTGCTCGAAAAACTGCCGAGTTGCACAACCCAACCCGTTTTTGGCATAGGCTCGACGGGCTTCGGTCTGGACACAGCGGATGGCTTCGGGCTGACTTTTTTCTCCACCGGCTTCGTCACAGCCGGGGTCGGCTTGACCGGCTGCGGTGGTTTAACCGCGGTCTCGCTCAAGGACTTCGAACTCGTTACCGCAGCAGTCATTGCCGGTTCCTGTCCCTCTTTGGTATCGCTGACAGGTTCTGTCACTTCTCGCGCAACGGGCGGGCTTTCCGTCGACCGGTCAGGTCGGATCGTATGCGTACGATGAGGTTCATCGGTCGTGGCCGGCGTGGCAGTTTGGCGGTCCGCATCATCGCTGCCATCAAGAATTGCCGGCACAACAATAACCAGAGCGACGACAAGCACGCCCGCGCCGATCAACCTTTCCAGCAATTGTCGGTCCATCAGTACCCTTCATCCCCTGTTGTTCAGTATAAACCAAGCCAACTTAGCGCGGGGCCGGCGATGTGAAATGAACCGGTCACGAGAACTCGCTCACCCGGCCGACTCGCCGTCCTTGCCGCTCCAAGTGCCTGTTCGGGCGTACCGGCTACCGTCACATCACGACCGCCGGCCTTGCCGATTGCTGCGGCAAGTTCTGTCGCATCGCGACCCCGCGCAACATCGACAGAACAAACAAACCACCGATTCGCAAGATCAACGAACTGGGCCACGACGCCATTGACCTGTTTATCAGCCAACAGACCAATGACCACTGTCATCGTTCTGTTATCGAGACCTGCAATTCGTTGTCGCAGGATCCGGGCCGCCTGTGGATTATGAGCGACATCAACAATCCATTGTCGATCGCGTTCGATGACCTGAAATCTTCCCGGCGGACGGGGCGCCATCAGTGCACTTTCGACGGCAGACCGGTTCAGCAGTTCCGGATCACAGGCCTCAATGGCTGCCAGGCCCAGGCTGATATTGCGCATCTGCGCCGGATCGGCCATTGGGGGTAGTGGCAAACCGGTTATTTCCGACGAAACGCCCTGCCACGTCCACGTACCTTCATGATCTTTTTCATAACCGAAATCGATGCCGGAACAGTATAAACGGGCCCCGACTTCTTTCGCCGTCCGACCGATACCGCCTGGCGCCGGCTCATCGCCGTAAAATGCCGGTCGATCCCGACGCAGGATACCGGCCTTCTCAACCGCAATCTCATCGATTGTGTCACCGAGCCAATCCTGATGTTCCAACGCGATCGTTGTGACGACGCTGACATCAGGGTCGATGATGTTAACGGCATCGAGCCGGCCGCCCAGACCCACCTCAAGTATCCATATGTCGACTCCGCCCTGCGAAAAACCCTGCAAAGCGGCCAGCGTGCCAAATTCAAAATATGTCAGCGGTATATCACCGCGCGCCGTATCCACTGCCTCGAATTGCCTGATAAGCCAGTCATCGCTGACATCACTGCCATCCAGACGCATACGTTCGTTGTATCGAACCAGGTGTGGCGACGTATAGACAGCCGTACTGAGCCCGTTTGCCTTACACATTTGCTCGATAAACCCGACGGTCGAGCCTTTACCATTCGTACCACCGACGGTAAAGATACCTTTCACAGGTCTGACGAGTGTCAGTCGCTCGGCAACCCGGGCGACGCGCTCGAGTCCGAGCTCGATATCATGCGGATTCAGTGTCGCCTGCCAGGCCAGCCAATCGGACAAAGATCTTTGCATCGCGCAGCGACCGGGCGTAATTCAGGTTAAGGGCGGGTCAGTCCGCCGGACGTGGCTTTTTCATGAGCTTGGCCAGCAATTCGGCAACTTCATCACGCATATTGCGGCGATCGACGATCATATCCAGAGCGCCGTGCTCGAGCAGAAACTCGCTGCGCTGAAAGCCTTCCGGAAGTGTCTCACCTACTGTTTGTTCAATCACACGAGGACCGGCGAAGCCGATCAATGCATTCGGTTCGCCGATATTGATGTCGCCAAGCATGGCAAGGCTTGCCGATACGCCACCGGTGGTCGGGTCCGTCAGAATTGATATGAACGGTATACCCGCTTCAGCCAGCAATGCCAGTGCTGCACTCGTCTTGGCCATCTGCATCAGCGAGAACAATGCTTCCTGCATACGCGCCCCGCCGCTTGCCGAGAAACAGGCTAACGGCATTTGATTTTCACGCGCATAGCGCGCCGATCTCATGAACTTTTCGCCGACTACCGAGCCCATCGATCCACCCATGAATCCAAATTCAAAGGCACATGCGACGATCGGCTGCTCCTTGAGTTTGCCGGACATCGCAACCAGCGCATCGAGTTCACCCGTACTCTTTTGCGACTGGCTGACGCGGTCTCTATACCGCTTGCTATCCTTGAACTTCAGCGGATCCGTCGGCTCCAGACGAGCACCGATTTCCTGGCCGCTGCCGGCGTCGAGAAACATACCCAATCGATCACGTGCATTAACCCGCATATGGTGATCGCATTTGGGACACACGAACAGATTGCGCTCGACTTCGGCGCGATAGAGTTGTGCACCGCATTGGTTGCACTTAAGCCAGATACCTTCCGGAACGGAATGCGTGCGACGTTCCGTCTTGATGCGCGAAGGCATTAATTTTTCGAACCAGCTCATCGTTGCATGATAAAGGAAAAAAAGATCCGGCCCCACCAGGGTTGGAGTTTCGACATCATATAACGTCATCGAGCCCGAACTGAGCCGGGTATTGAATCCGGTCCAGCACCAGGCCTTCTGCCGGTGCCGTGATGCCGGCCAATTTGCGATCGCGCGCTTCGAGTAATTCCCGCATCCATTCGACCGGGCGTTCACCACGACCAATCTCGACGAGCGAACCCAGGATATTCCTGACCATGTGGTGCAGGAAAGCATTGGCCTCGCAGTCGACAACAATCCAGTCGCGCCGGCGAGTTACTTCGATGTGCATCATGTTGCGCACCGGTGAATGTGACTGGCAGCCGGCCGCACGGAATGAAGAGAAATCGTGTGTTCCGAGCAGGTGCCGGGCACCGGTCGCCATCGCCTTCACATCCAGGGGCTGACGCACCCACCAGGCACGGTGCCGTTCGAGGGCCGAACGGACCGGACGATTGATAATCGAATACCGATAGGCGCGCTTTATAGCTGAATAACGAGCATGAAATTCAGCGTCTACTTCCTTGATCCACAAGATATTTATATCGTCAGGCAGGTTACTGTTAATACCCAGCAGCCAGCCCCTGGAAGATCGCTCGGCCCGTGTATCAAAGTGCACGACCTGGGCGCGGGCATGAACCCCGGTATCGGTCCGTCCCGAACCAATACACGAAACAATTTCATCCGCTACGGCCGATATCGCATTATTGAGACGCTCCTGAATACTCGGAGCATGCGGCTGGTATTGCCAACCGTTGTAATGAGTGCCGTCATACTCGACACCCATCGCGATACGACGCTGATTCTCCATGCGGTGCTATGGTGCCGGTATACGCTGTCTACTGCATACCGGTAACAATTCACCCGGCAATAATTCAAAATTAGTCCGAGAGGTCGTCGAGCAACTTTTGCGCTTCCTGTCGCTGCTCATCGTCTGCTTCTTCCAGTACCTCGTTAAGAATGCTGAGCGCCCCATCCGGATCACCCATATCGATATAAGCCCGTGCCAAATCGAGTTTTGTGCCGACTTCGGTCATCGTTGCACTCTCAAGGTTACTGCCGGTAGCTTCGGATTCTGATTCCGTTTCGGTAGTGGGATCGTCGTCAAGCACCGGCTCACCGATATCGAGAACAAACTCATCGTCGGCGGCAGCTGAAAGATTCGGGTGCTCGGCCGTATCCTGACCACCTACGGTCGGCTGTTCGACTGTATCTCCCCCGCCCTGCGATTCATCGAGATTACGCCTTTCAGCCGTTGAATCGATGTCGTCGGACAAGTCATCCAGTGCGTTGATATCCCCGGAAATCTCGTCGAGAGAAGCGGCGGGCCGCTGCTGGGTCTCATCATCCGAAGCCTCAAACTCAAGGGTATCGGCCGCATACCCGGAACCCGCATCGGCATCGTCAAGCTTATCGGAATCCGCACTGGGCTCATCGTCACCAATGACAGCATCATCCAGACCGGAAAGATCAAGATCAAGATCAGCGAGGTCTATTTCAGCCGTTTGTTCACTACCGGTGCCCAAATCATCATCCCATTCCCCAGCCGGGGATTCGATAGTGGGTGTCTCAGTGGTGCTTTCACTGTCACTGCCCATGGCGGGCGATTCGATGGTCGGCGTTTCCATCGTCGGTGTTTCCATGGTGCTGTCGCTGTCCATGGCGGGCGACTCGATGGTCGGCGTTTCCATCGTCGGTGTTTCCATGGTGCTGTCACTGTCCATGGCGGGCGATTCAAGAGTCGGCGTCTCCATTGTCGGCGCGTCACCGGATAATTCCAGGTCGTCATTGCTATCGACGATCTGCGTCGCCTCATCTTCGCCACCGATATCGAAATCGATCATGCCCGAATCATCGGCATCATCGGCTTCATCCATCAGCCCATCACCGGTTAAATCAAGATCAAGACCAGCAGCTGCGTCATCGAACTCCAGATCAACGCGACTCCCACTGTCATCCTCGAAGGCAATGTCGATCGCCTCGGAATCGCCACCCTCGCCGAAATCAAGATCGACACTGTCCGCCAGGCTTGCCGGTGCCGCATCGCCGGCAAACAGAGCCTCATCCGGACAAATTTGTTTGCCCATGATCAACACTTTGTTCCAGTCAGGATCCGCCGCACCGTCTAATTGTTTCTGCAGAGCCTGGGCCTCCTGCAGGAACCCTTCCTGATTCTCCCAGATGAAATACACCTCAAGTAGTTTCATCCGCAAGTCCTTGCGCTGCGGTTCAGCCGCGACCGCTCCGGTCAGCAAGTCTGCCGCTTGATCATACAACCCGTAGGCCATATGAAAATCGGCTTCAGCAATCGGATCGGCCTGATCCAGATTAACGGCTGAATCGGTGCTGATCGTACGTTCGAGCGGCGTTTCGCTCTCTTCGACGAGCCCGCCCCAGTCCTCTGAAGATACGTCGGTAAACGGTGCAACCGATCCCTCTCCGGTCGCTTCACTCGGCGGGCTCTCTTCGACGACAAACGTTTCATCCTGCGGCGGCTGTGCCCGGAGTCGGGTCGTGGCCTCTTGCGCTTCATCATCAAGATCCGCAGTGTCTTCGAGCGCATCCCAGCGACCGAGCACCGGTTCAGCTGACTTTGACCGCTTGCGGGCAAACAGCCAGGCCAGAAGCAGCACGATAGCCAGTGAGATATAAACGAGCGGATTGGTGAATAAGGCACCCAGAAACGATTCATCAGCGCGTTCAGCCTGAACGGGCGTCACATCTATCGGAGCCGGGACCACAACCTGATCATCGCCCATCTCCACCGATTCCGGTTCGCCGGTAGCATCAGTTGTCTCCGGAGCTTCTGTTTCACCACCGGGCTGTCCGGCAACCATTTCAGGCTTATCGAATTCGGGTACCAGTTCGGGCTCGCCTAAGGTCGGCTGCCGGGTTTCAGGCTGACTCCCGATCGCTGCCAGCTGGCGTTGTAGCGCTTCCAGTTCCTGGTCCCGGACCTGTAATTGTCGCTGGCTCTCGGTCAGCCGGCTCTCAAGTTCGTCGACTCGACCTTGTAATGCTTCGGCATTGGCTGAACCGGCTGATCCTGACGGCCCCTCGCTCACGCCGGCCTGAACACCCGGTGTCGATTCGGTATCAAGTTCGGGTGGCGGCACGAGTCGCAGACGACCGCCTTGCGATTCTTCGCGACTTGTCGATGCACTACGCCATTGTTCATTCTGGCGACGCACTTCGGTCGTGGCATCCCGACGGCCCATTGCAAAATCGTCGTCAGCCGGAACCCGCAAAATCATTCCGGCCTTCAGCCGGTTGATATTTCCGGCGAATGCTTCCGGATTGGCCTGATAGATAGCCAGCATCATCTGGTTGCGACTGACCGCCGACGATTGATTTGCCAAACGTCCGGCAATCGCCCAAAGCGTATCGTTGCGCTTGACCGGGCCGTACGTACCCCCGGCATTCGCAGCAACCTCCGGTTGCACGGCCCGCGGTGATGTAGTGCCGGCAGATTTGACGGGCAGGTTCTCTTCGCGCGGCGTCTTGCGGACCGGCGCCTGAGCCGGGGTTGATGGCCCCGCAGTCGGCGCTGTAACGGCTGCTTCTACCGATTCGGTGGCAAATACAGGCGGGTCGAGCAGAACCGTATACTCGCGTAACAGGCGACCCTGTGGCCAGCTGACCTCAAGCAACAGCGTCACGAAAGGTTCGACGATAAACTGCCTGGTCGTGACTTCTACAACCGGGCCGCTGTCACGGCTGACAACCGTGAAGCTAAAATCAGAAAGAAAGGCCGCCCGATCCAGACCAAATTGCTGAAACGTCTCGACAGACGCAACCACGACACGCAGGCCTTCAATATCACCGGGCGCCTCGGACGCAACGGGTATTTCGGCCCTGAACGGCTGATTCAATGCCGATTTCAGGTCGATTTCGCCAAGACCAAGAGCACCGGCCGATAAAGGTATCGACCCGGCGATCGCTAACACTATGGCTGCCAGAATTCGCGCCATAACAAGCTCCCTGAATAACCACAAAGGATAACCGCGATGGTTCCCCATCCACCCGTGGCTCACAAGTTGAAATACGCACAACACACTTGGCAAGCCACATTAAGAGTCGGATGTAACTATAGCCTATAAATAATCATGTACCAAGATTTCAGCGATCTGCACGCTATTTAAAGCTGCGCCTTTGCGTACGTTGTCGGCCACGACCCACAAACTGATGCCACGATCATGTGAGATATCCTCCCGAATCCGGCCCACGAACACGTCATCATGCTTAGCAGCCTCGGTCACGGCAGTCGGATAACCGCCCGGTCGCGCTTCATCGATGATTGTAATACCGGGTGCATCAGCCAGCAGCTGGCGCACTTGTGCGGCACTGATCGGATCGCGCGTTTCGATATGAACGGCCTCCGAGTGGCCGAAAAAGACCGGGACCCGGACTGCTGTCGGGTTGACAAGAATGGAGTCATCTTCAAGGATTTTGCGCGTTTCCCAGACCATTTTCATTTCTTCTCGCGTGTAGCCGTTGTCCTCGAATGCATCGATATGAGGAATCGCGTTAAACGCAATCGGCTTCTCGTCAACCGCCAACTCCTGCGGCTTGCCATTCAACAACGCTGCCGTCTGACCGGCCAGCGTCTCGACGAGACCGCGACCCGCACCTGATACGGCCTGGTACGTGGCAACATTAATGCGATCGATACCAACCGCATCGTAGACAGGTTTCAGCGCAACGACCATCTGGATGGTCGAACAATTCGGATTGGCAATAATATTGCGCGGAGCGTAATCCGCAATCGCAGCCGGATTTACCTCCGGCACAACCAGCGGGATGTCCGGCTCATTGCGAAAATGCGACGTATTGTCGACGACAATACAACCTGCCTCACCCGCACGCGGTGCAAATTCGGCCGAAATGCTGCCTCCGGCTGAAAACAGGCCAATATCGATACCGGAAAAATCGAACTCCGCGAGGTCCCGGACTTTGATGTGCTTGCCACAAAACTGAATCGTCTTGCCGACCGAGCGCTCACTGGCCAGTGCATACAGCGATCCGACGGGAAAATCCCGTTGCTCCAGGATTTCGATCATTGTCTCGCCCACCAGCCCGGTCGCGCCGACGACAGCCACATCGTATTTATCTTTCACTGTCTCAGACCTTTGGCGACTGAACTTTTGGTGTTGGGCATGTCACGTCGGCATTCTGCCCCCGGTGACGCAGATAGTGGTCCATCAGCACGATAGCGAGCATGGCCTCAGCGATGGGCGTCGCACGCAGCCCGACACACGGATCGTGGCGACCCGTCGTGATGATCTCAACCGGCTCGCCCTGCACATTAATCGTATCGCCAGGCAACCGGATACTTGATGTCGGCTTCAAGGCAATGCTGACCAGCACATCCTGACCTGATGTGATACCACCGAGCGTTCCACCCGCCGAGTTAGACTTGAATCCCGCCGGCGTTATCTCATCGCGATGCTCAGTCCCTTTCTGTGCCACCGCCCTGAAACCCGCACCGAGTTCAACACCCTTGACGGCCCCGATGCTCATCATCGCGTAGGCAATCTCGGCATCAATCTTGTCGAACACCGGTTCACCAAGCCCAACTGGTACGCCACTTGCGACGAGATTGATCCTGGCCCCTATCGAATTGCCTTCCTTACGCAGCGCATCCATATAAGCCTCGAGTTCCGGTACACGAGCCGGGTCCGGGCAGAAAAACGGATTTTGATCCGTTGCGTCCAGATCCTGCGGCTCAACGACGATCGGACCCAGCTGACGCAAGTAGCCGCGAATCTCGATACCGAGTTGCTCACGCAAATACTTTTTCGCAATACCGCCGGCCGCGACCCGCATGACGGTCTCTCGGGCAGACGAACGACCGCCACCGCGATAATCGCGGAAACCGTATTTCTGCTGGTAGGTATAGTCTGCGTGCCCCGGACGGAAACGATCCTTGATTTTTTCGTAGTCGCGCCCCCGCTGATCGACATTCTCGACCATCAGGCCGATCGGCGTACCGGTTGTCACACCCTCCATAACACCCGACAGGATGCGCACTGTGTCAGGCTCCCTGCGCTGTGTCGTGTATCGCGACGTGCCGGGCCGCCGCCGGTCCAGATCCTTTTGCATGTCCGCCTCGGACAAAGCAAGTCCCGGCGGACAGCCGTCCACAATCGCGCCGAGCGCGGGTCCGTGACTCTCGCCAAACGTTGTGACGGTGAACAATTTGCCGATTGAATTACCAGACATGTGACACTACTAATATATTTAATTCAAATAGTTAAGTAATATTTACAAGGTATAACATTACCTATGATCAGGCCTGAAGTTCAGCGGCCGAAACCAATGCAATACCCTCGCCGCCAAATTCGAATTCTGGCCAGATAAAGCCCAGCGCAGGAAATGCGGCCTCAAGCGCTGTCGTTCCACTGCCAACCTCAAGCGCAAGCATACCGCCATCGCCCAGGTACCGGGCTGCATCTTGCAGGATACGCCGCGATGAATCCAGACCATCAAGCCCGCTAAACAATGCGATTGACGGTTCACGGCCATACTCACTCGGCAGCTCGATTGCCTCGCTGCTCGGCACGTAGGGCGGATTGCTGACAATCAGGTCGAATGTCCCCTCGATCTGCTCGAACAGGTCGGACTGCACGAGTTTGACCCGGCTCCCTACGCCATGACGTTCGACATTGTTGCGGGCGACTTCAAGCGCATCGGCCATCAGGTCGCAAGCCACGACCTGGCTGCCCGAAAATGCCAGTGCCAATGCGATCGCGATGCACCCGCTGCCGGTACCAATTTCCAGAATACGTGTCACCTTATCCGGATCGAGCCAGGGCTCGAAGCGCGCGGCAATCAGTTCAGCGAAGGGTGAACGCGGTACAAGAACGCGCTCGTCCACAAAGAACGGTAAACCGGCAAACCAGGCTTCTTTTAATAAGTAGGGCAATGGCACACGCTCTTCGATACGCCGGCGCAACAGTCCGCCGATCTCTGCCGAGACATTCGATGGCAGTACGCGAGTATAGAAGGCCTGTGGATCAACAACCGCAGTTGCATGATCGAGACCGGCAACGCCAATGACCAGGCTGGCCGCCTCGTCAATGACATTATCGGTGCCGTGACCGCAATAAACGCCGCCCTGCTCCAGTTGCTGCGCACACCACTCGATCATGCCGCCAACCGTTTGGGGATATTCGTTTCGTGTGACCATTGTGCCGCCTGCTGCAGAACCGGCATTATTGCCGGCCAGGATTAATATTGCACGACAGAACCGGTCATCCGGTCCAGCGGGAGGGAGAAAACAATCAGATGAGCGCCGTCATCGATAAACTGTTCGTTGGCCTGCAGTACATCCTGCCGCTGCGCCTGATCGGCATAATCGTCAACCGGTTGGCACGCAGCCGTCTTACCTGGCTGAAAAACACACTGATCCGGTCGTTCTCACACCTGTTTGCCATAGATGAAACTGAAATGGACAGGGACAGGGCTACCGATTACCCCAGTTTCAACGCTTTTTTTACCCGCGCACTAAAACCCGGTGCCCGACCCATCGATACGAATCCGCACAGCATCTGCAGCCCGGTCGACGGAACCGTGCAACAGGCTGGCAAAGTCTCATATGGGCGAATGATCCAGGCAAAGAGCATGACCTTTTCGGCTTTTGATTTGCTGGGTGCCGAGCCGGCGGACGTTGAACCCTTTGATGGCGGCGCATTCATGACGATCTACCTGGCACCACACAACTATCACAGAGTGCATGCCCCGCTCGAAGGCAAACTGCATCGCATGCACTTCATTCCGGGCACCCGGTTTTCGGTTAACCGGGCCACGGCCAATGCCATACCCGGTCTGTTCGCCCGTAACGAGCGGGTCGCCTGTTTGTTTGAAAGCAGCCACGGACCCTATTGGCTCGTATTCGTCGGTGCCATGAACGTCGCCAGCATCAGCACAACATGGGCTGGTGAAATTGTCAGCCGTGGTGAACCGAGCCGTGAGTCTTTCGACACTGAATCCGCACCAGCGTTTAACAAGGGTGATTACATCGGTCATTTCAATCTGGGCTCAACGATCATCATCATGTTCCCGAGGCATATCGTAAGTTGGGACCAGTCGCTGAAGCCACACGATGCAGTGACTGTCGGGCGCAGCATCGGTGTCCTATGACCGGCAACGACTCGAACTGGGAACCCACTGCGGAGCCGGGCATTTTGAAACGGCGTGCAAAAATGCTGCGTCTGGCAAGGGAATTCCTGGCTGCCCGCTCGATACTTGAGGTCGAAACCCCGGCGCTCACAAATTATGGCGTGACCGATCCGAATATCGCCAGCCTGGCGACTCGTCTGGCTGGCTGCGGCGACCGCACGTATTTGCTGCATACTTCACCTGAATACGCGATGAAGCGGTTACTGGCCGCTGAATCACCGGATATCTATCAAATCTGTAAAGTTTTTCGTGACCATGAAATCGGCCGCGTGCATCAACCGGAATTTACCATGGCCGAATGGTATCGGCAGGGCGTAACACTCGAAGAAATGATTTGTGAAACCTGTGCATTCATCACCGAAGTCGGTGAAATTGAAAGAGTATCGGTGGATCAATACCACTATCGCGACTTATTTTTTGATGTTTGTCACCTTGATCCACTCCAGGCTGATGGCCATCAGCTGGCCGACTGTGCCGGGCAAATGGTCGCCACCATGACGGCTGAACTTCACGAACAACTTGATGCAGATCGCAATGCCTGGCTGGATCTGCTGATGAGCCACGTCGTCGTGCCCGGTCTTGCAACTGAGCGACTATCCGTCATTCATCACTTTCCGGCCGATCAGGCTGGGCTCGCCCGTCTCGATCCGGATGAGCCGGAATTTGCCGAGCGCTTCGAAGTTTTTTTCAACAATATCGAACTGGCCAACGGCTATCGCGAACTGACGGACGCCGTCGAACAACGGCACCGATTTACTGAAGATCTCAGCCGGCGCCACGACGCCGGTCTGACGGTTATGGAACCGGACCGGATGCTGCTCGCTGCACTCGAATCCGGGCTGCCGGAATGCAGCGGTGTAGCCGTGGGCTTCGATCGACTCGTCATGGCGGCCTGCGGGCTGAAGCACATTAAACAAGCAGTAAGCTTTGCCCTCTGACGGAGTGATGCGATTAAGGATCCAATGATCAACCTCGGATTCGAAAACAACTGCTTTCACTGACTCTATATTTAAACGGAACACCCCGGCATGCACGGCGGGGCCATCCGGCCCTGGCCGTTCACAACTGCTGATGCTCGCCAGTCTCCCGGTCGGTGTCGGCGGCATCTTTGTACACAGACCTGATCTGAACCGCTTTGGCCTCGACAATGCAGGCTTCTCTGCAAAGGCCGCAACCCACACAGATTTCCGGATCGATTCGCGGCCGGCTCATGTCCCAGTTCAGTGCCCCCGGAACCGGGCAACTGTCGGCACAAGCACCGCACTCCGGCCCCCGGTACGCCAGACACTCATTTTTGTCGATGGATGCCTGCGCCAACTTCGGCACGGCCGGCCGTTCTTCACCCCCGGTATCGGGCCTGCGCAATGCGTCAACACCGCAACTCGTCACGCACGGCAAGTCGGAACAAAGATGACAGCCCTTGTTCAGCAAATCGAGCGCAGGTGTCGCCGCCGCACGGGTACCACGACGAGCTGACAAAGCGAAAATGACCTCGTGCGGACACGCATCAATACAGTCCCCGCAACGTGTGCACGTCAACAGAAATTCAAACTCCGGCAATGCAAACGGCGGTCGGATCCAATGTGCCGCCTGACCGACAACCTTCCGGTCGACATGTTCGACAACCTTCTCACTGGCTTTTGCCAGAGCAGTTTGAAAAAACTTCCTGCGATCCATGGCGAATTACATTCTCATGACCATCGGCTGCATCAGCAGCCACAAATGAAACAACGTCATGCCGGCGGCGAATACCAGCAACGGCGATAATAGCCAGCCACCATGCCGTACCGGTTGAGCGTCGACCAGTGCGAGCAGTTTAAAACCACGCAGTCGAATCACCTGTACGGCAACGATAAAACCCAGAACCAGCAACACCGCCTGCAGTGTTGTCAAGGCCTCCGGTGCAATCAGGATCTGCCGTGCATGTCTTTCGGCCATACTGAGTGGCAGCGTCCCGGCACCGAGCGGATTGCCAAAAACAGTGCCCATAGACGCACTTTCTCCAAGCAGGTGATTCAGGTTATGGGCGATATGATAGGCAAACGCCAGGGGCAATGCGACGAATGCAAATGTCGAAAAAAAGCGGCGAAAGCTCAGATTGATATTCATCAGGCGCTGCGTAAGCAAAACCGTCACCACATACAGTGCAGCTACAGCCAACTGAATTCCGACGAGTCCGATCGTGAAAGTCCCGAGCAACTTGCCCGAATCGCCGATCAGACGCGCGAAGTTACTTGACCATAACTCCCAGACCGGCAGCATCGTGAGCCCGTGGAATCCGGTCAGTGCCAGCAGGACCAGCATGAAACAGGCCTCGTCCCATCGCGGTCGTGCACCGTATACCGCCTCGGCACTCGGCGGACGCAATCGCCAGGAAATATTCTGATAGGGGCAGCTTTGTGCGCAGTTGCCGCACGACGTGCAATAGCTGCTTTGCTTCAGCCTGCCCATGACCAGCGACGTCGGACAAGGCTCGACAGTAGTATTGCCGTGATAACACTCCAGCGTCTCGCAACTCGCACAGATTGCCTCGTCAACCGGCCGCAGCTCAACCGCGGCAAGTTGCGAATAAACACCGATCGTCCGCCCGACCGGGCAAATGTAACGACAAAATGCCTTGCGACGAAAAATCGCCAGCGACGCCGTGGCCATGAAGACCATCAGCAACGCAATCATCGCCGTCGCATAAGGGTCGCGCGTGATACCGATACCCAGTTCGAGCCATGTCAGTCCGACGAACATGAACAGGGCCGGCCAGATATTGCGCAGTGCACGAGGTAGCCTTAGATTCAGACTGTTATTCGGCTGTGCCCGACGCCAAAGGCGACGGCGCACCAGCCACTGAGCGAGCGCATCCCACGGACACACAGCGCACCCAGCAGCGCCGAGCACGCAACTCGAGGGTCTGT
>CAYNMF010000042.1:0-17250 GCA_964398325.1 uncultured Chromatiaceae bacterium
AGACGGTCCCGAAGCGGCACGGACTTAAAATACTCGTCATCGATGACAGTAAACCGATCTGGCGTACGGCTGAAACGTTGCTGTCAAAAGAGGGTTGCACGGTCTTTACAGCCGTCGATGGATTTGACGCGTTGGCCAAGATCGCCGATCACCAGCCCGATGTTATTTTCGTTGACATCATGATGCCGCGACTGGACGGTTACCAGACTTGCTCGTTAATCAAGCACAACAAGACTTTCCGCAACACGCCGGTCATCATGCTATCCAGTAAAGACGGCCTGTTCGATCGGGCACGTGGCCGGATCGTTGGTTCCGAACATTATCTGACGAAGCCTTTTACGAAAGACGAGCTGCTGGGGGCAATTGCCAGCCAGGTTTCTCGATGACACACGGGAGTGGAACGATGTCACTCGTGTTGATTGTTGACGATTCACCAACCGAACAGCACGTTATTTCGACGGCGCTGGAAAAGCATGGTTTAGAGACCGTTGTTGCAAGTGATGGAGAAGAGGCGATATCGATCGCCGAGTCACGGCTGCCGGATCTGATTCTCATGGATATTGTCATGCCTGGCATGGACGGCTTTAAGGCGACCCGTGAGCTGGCAAAAAATCCGGCAACGGCGGCAATACCGGTCGTCATGTTGACGACGAAAGACCAGGAGACGGATAAATTCTGGGGACTGCGCCAGGGTGCGGTTGAGTACCTGATGAAACCGATCGACGATGCGGCGCTTGTTGCCGCCGTGCAGGCGAACCTGAACTGATGGCGGGACCAGCAGGCACGAATCTGCGAGCCTTGCGGGACCAGCCGTTTGAACTGCTGCGTGAGCTCGAGCGACGCAGCAAAGCGGCGCTCGCCGGCACCCAGGGCGATGATCTCGATGCCGAGGAATGGGTTGGTATTGGTTTTCGGCTTGCCGATGAGCAGTTTATCGTTGCTCGCGATGATATACGTGAAGTCTTGATGGTTCCGGCGTTGATAGCGCGAATACCCGGAGCGAAGTCATGGATCAGGGGTCTGGCAAACGTTCGCGGGCATCTGCTGCCGATCATCGATCTGAAGTCGTTTCTCGGTACCGGGCGGTTTAACGGACAGCGAGATGCACGGGTACTGGTGATCAATGGTACTGATTTGCCGGCCGGACTCATTGTGGACGAGGTTTTCGGGTTCAGGCGCTTTCTCGATACCGAACGATCCGACGATGCAACACAGACACTGGTGGGTTGCGATCAGTATCTCAGCGGCACATTTGAACGCGGTCTTGAACATTGGCCTGTTTTCAGCGTCGAACGCCTGGAGAATAGTGAAGAGTTTCAGCGTGCGGCGGCATGAGCAAACGGCCCTGCGCTTTTATAAAAGGTACGAGAGATGACTAATAAAGCCAGTGGAGCCAATCTGATGCCGATATTTGCGGCGCTCGGTGCTTTCCTGCTGCTCGGTGTTCTGGTTTTGCAGTTGAATGGTCAGCGCAATGGGACGGCGGAACAGGGAAATACTTCCATAGCTACGTTACAACAAGCGCGAAACGCGTTACTCGTTGCCAGATCTGTATTGTCATCGCCGGCTCCGGATGCATTGGAATTGCTGAGCAAGGCGCGACGATCACTTGCCGGACTGAATGTCAGGGGGTTGTCAGGCGAACAGTCGAAGGCATTGCGCAATTTGTCGACCGGACTTGAAACACTCGAGAATAATTGGCGGGCCCATGAATCGCTGACCTTTGCCGGTGCTGAACTTGCAGTATTGTTGCCCCAGCTTGACGATGCGGCAAACGGGCTTGAGGAAGCCATCGTGATTCAGGGTAAGCCGGTTGTCGTTGCTCAGCTTGAGCGACTGCGTTTGCTGGCAAGTGGTATGCGTTCGGATGTGCGGAGCCTGTCTGCCGGTTCTGCGATTCTGGCTGATGTGACGCAACAGCTGCTTGATCGTGAAATGGCTCTGAAGCAAATCGTACGCGGTTTTGAAAAGGGTGATCCGAGTCTCGGACTGCGTGCCGTGTCGGATGACCAGTCGGTGAATGCGCTGGTGGCGCTGGCCAACAGCGTATCGCGCATCAGCGATAATGTACGTAACGTGCTGGCGGTGACCGGGGAACTTGCTGCACTCAAAGCTGTGGGCGGGCAACTTAATTCGCTCGATGCAGCGTTGGGTTCAGGCGGCTCGATACAGCGTACCAACAGCGTTGCCACTGCATGGCAGGATAACGTCCTGTTGGCATTGACCGCAGCCGCTCTGCTTATGTTCCTTGTCATGGCCGGACTCTGGTATCGGCAACGTGACGTGCGTAAAGCGGCCGATCTGCAGACGGAACAAACAGAGCAGAATCAGGCAGCCATCATGCGTCTGCTCGACGAGCTCGGCGGGCTTGCCGACGGCGATCTGACGATCATGGCTACGGTTACCGAAGATATTACCGGTGCTATTGCCGATTCGATTAATTTTGCCATTGAGGCATTGCGCGAACTAGTCGTCACGCTGAATGACAGTGCAATACGCGTTGACGGCGCCGCCCGGCAAACTGATATGACTGCACAACAGCTCGCCGATGCAACTGCCGAGCAGTCCAAGCAAATAGAAGACGCGTCGCAGGCGATTCTGCAGATGGCTGCATCGATTGAAGAAATTTCCGGAAACGCTGAACGTTCTTCCGATGTGGCAAGACACTCGGTGGATGTTGCCCATAAAGGCGGCGACGCAGTACGTCGCACGATAGAGGGTATGAATACGATTCGCGAGACGATTCAGGATACAGCCAAACGTATCAAGCGGCTCGGTGAGAGTTCGCAGGAGATCGGCAACATTATCGAGCTGATCAACGATATTGCAGATCAGACTAATATCCTCGCGCTGAATGCGTCGATTCAGGCATCGATGGCCGGCGAAGCCGGGCGGGGATTTGCCGTCGTGGCCGATGAAGTGCAGCGGCTGGCCGAACGTTCGGCTAATGCGACGAAACAGATCGAGATTCTAGTGCGCACGATTCAGGCTGATACGAATGAGGCGGTTGTGTCGATGGAGCGCAGTACCACGGACGTTGTCGGCGGAGCATTGCTGGCCGAGAATGCCGGCGCTGCGCTGGAGGAGATCGAGCAGGTTTCGAACCAGATTGCATCACTGGTGCAGAATATTTCCGGTTCGGCCCTTGGTCAGTCTACCGCTGCAGCTGCCGTCACCCGCAGTGTCGATATGTTGCAGGAGATCAATTCCCGAACCGAAGCCAATACGAATGCCACGACGGGATCGATTCGCGAACTCGCCGAGCTGGCAGCACAGTTGAGAGAGTCGGTTGCCGGCTTCCGGTTACCGGCTGAAGAAGAATCTGACGCGGAGGACTTCCTGGAAGATGCCGCGTATAAACATGAAGATGGACCGAACGAGGATCCGCCGGATTCGGAGCTCGAAGACATCAAGTTTGTCGATCAGCAGACTGCCTGAGCAGGGCTGATACGAGCCATCGGCAGCGGCCAGCATGCAAGAACTTGTCACTGAATCCCTGAATATCGTCGGCGAGGAGCTGGCGGTCACATTTGACGATATTCGTTCGATACTTGAGCGATACGCCGATGGTGGCGCAGGTGCGCAGACGATGGAACGCTGTCTGAAGTTGCTGCATTCCGCAAATGGCGTACTGCGCATGACCGAAACCTACGGCGCAAGTTTGCTAACCGAAGAGATGGAAGAGACCTGTCGTTATCTTGAAAAGGCGCGGCGGCAGGATGCTGGTTCGGAGGAGGCGCTGGAGGCGTTGAGTCGTGCAGTGGTTCAGCTGCCGGCCTACGTTGAGTTAATCATCAACGGGGGCCGTGATATTCCGCTGGTGCTCTTGCCGTTACTCAATGATTTGCGTGCCGCACGTGGCCGGCCGCTCTTGTCGGAAAGCACGCTGCTATTGCTCAACCTGACATCGAGCGAAAACGAAAATGGAGAGTGGAAACCGACTGACACCAGCGGCGAAGATGTCGTTGCGCTATGCAAAGAATTACGCCCCCGATTCCAGCTCGCCCTGCTGGGCTGGATCAAGGGGACCGAGGTCAGCGAGAACCTGAAGAAGCTTGGCCAGGTTGCCGAACGCCTCCATCGAGCGGCTCGCGCCCGTACTGTTTATCAGCTGTGGTGGGTTGTGACCGGTATCACTGAAGCATTGCTCGACGGCGGGCTGGAACCCAGTGTTTCGCTCAAACGCCTGATGGGTCAGGCCGATCGGGAGATGAAGCGCCTGCCGGTTACCGGTGAGGACAAATATGCCGATCAGCCGCCGACCGAACTCATCAACAATTTCCTGTATTACATTGCGCGCGCAACAACCTCGGGGGAACGAGTTTCTGCCGTGAGAGCTCTGTTCGATTTATCCGAGCTGGTGTCCGGCGACGAACAGGTTGAAATTGTGCGTGAAAGCCTGGGGGCGCCCAGCACAAAACTGATGAAGACCGTCTCGCAGGCAATTCGCGATGACCTCGCACGCGTCAAGGATGTGCTGGATATCTATGTGCGTACCGGCATGGAACACGTAGAAGAGCTTGTTCCGCAGATTGAGTTACTGAAAAAGATTGGCGATACGCTCGGTGTGCTTGGGCTCGGCGAACTGCGTGAAATCATTCAAAGCAGACGTGCAGATCTACAGACAATCATTGATGCCGGTGAGAGTGTAGAGGATACGGCGCTGATCGAGATGGCTTCGGCATTGCTGAGTGTCGAGGATCGGCTTGAGGAGGACTTGCTGGGCCTGGTACGACCGGAAGGTGAGGCGGTTACGGTTGATAAAATCAGCCGCGAAGATAAAGATTACGAAGAAGTCATGCAGGCTGTCATGCGTGAATGTGTCGTGAATCTCGCCCGGGTCAAGGACACCGTCGCGCAGATTCTCGATCGACCGGAGGATGGATCGCAGCTTGATGCCGTGCCGGTACATTTGCGCGGTATTACCGCGGGTCTGATGATTCTTGACAAGAATGACGCAGTTTCCGTCGTTGAGCAAATCGGCGAGTTGATTGGCAGCCTCGTTCAGGCCGGTCAGGAATCGGTCGATATGCGTCAGTTCGACTTGCTCGCAGATGCCATAGTCAGCCTCGAGTACTACATGGAAACATTGCAGGCTGGTCGTAAAGAACCGGTTTATATGCTCGACAATGCCCGGGATTGCCTCGAGGCATTACAGGATGTGGAAGGAACTCCGGAGCCCCGGGTTGCGGACATCGACGTTTCCGATATGACGGCAACGGTGCAGATTCCGGAGTACGAACCGACGATGGTGGCATCCAGAACCGAGCTAATGCCGGTCTTGTCGTCAGCTGCCGGTGATGACCTGGATCCTGAATTACTTGAGTTGTTTATCGAGGAAGCAGGCGAAGAAATAGAATCTATCGCCAGGCATTTCCCGGTCTGGGAGCAGGATGACAGTAATCACGAAGCGTTGATTACTGTCCGGCGATCTTTCCACACTCTCAAGGGCAGTGGCCGGACGGTCGGGGCCGAGTTGATTGGCGAGTATTGCTGGTCAATCGAAGATTTGCTGAATCGGCTAATTAACCGCACTCTGGAATCTCATGCAGCCCTCACTGATTTTTTACATCGCGCTATTGAGACGCTGCCCGAGTTGCTCGAGCAGCTTGAGGTTGGCGAAGAACCGAAAACAGATATTGAAGCATTGATGCGCGAAGCCGCCGGTTTTCTGCATCCGGTGGAGGTGCCTGTCTCGACAGAAGCAGAATTGTCTGAGATCGAGCCCGTGGCTGACTCAGCCACTGATGACTCTAAAGAGATGCCGCCCGTTGAGGAGGGCGAAGGCGAGGTGGATGAAGTGCTGCTCGAGATCCTGTCAAAGGAAACCGGCGGACACCTCGAAGTCATCAATACCTTTGTTGCCGAGTGTCGTGAAGCCGTGCCGCCGTTCATCGTGTCAGAAGAATTATACCGGGCATGCCATACGTTGCATGGCAGCGTCACCATGGCCAATGTAAATGTCGCCGCCGACATCACCAGTCCGCTGAACAGCGTGATCCAACGTGTATACGATCATCATTTATCAATCGATGAGGCGGGCGTAAACGCCTGCGCGGATGCTGCATCGACAATGGTGCAGATTCTCGACTATTTGTCGGGTGAAATTGCTGAGCCGCCCGACACGGGTGAATTACAGTCCAGATTACATGCCCTGGATGAAGCAACAGAGTTGCTGGCGGCAGAGGCGGAAACCCGGGCTGAGGAGACGTTGCCGCCCGTTTCTGAAGCGGCCATAGTCGAAGGTGAAGCAGACGCCCAAGCCGCCGCTGCGCAGGCGATCGTTGATGAATCGCCTGTCTTCGATGCGGAGATCGCCGAAATCTTTTCCGAGGAAGCGGCGGAAATTCTCGAAGGTGCGGATGCTGCGCTCGAGCAAAAGACCGATGATGTGCTCAGTGCGTCGACGTTGGCCGAATTGCAGCGTTATTTACATACCCTGAAGGGCGGTGCGCGGATGGCAGGCCTGATGGCGGTCGGTGATTTTAGCCATGATCTTGAAACGCTGCTGGTACGCATGGCCGATGGCGGGCTCGAACAGGATGCTGATCGACTGAATCTCCTGCAGGTGTCAATCGACGAGCTGCACCGACTCCGTGATCAGATCGAACAGGGTATCTGTGCCGTACCCGCCGATGATGTAAACAGGAAACTGCAAGCTTCGCTCGGCGTCGCTATTGATGCATCAGGACCGGAAACGACAGCAGAGCAGATACCAGCCGAAACCATCGATACACAGATCGATGAAGAGTCGGCCGATGAACTTATTGAATCGGTGACCGAGGCCGAAGTCGACGCAGAGCAGGCAGCGGAAATCGAACCCGAGCCGGAAACGGGAACAGAAATTGAACCTGAACCTGAACCTGAACCTGAAGAAGCACCCCTTGTCACTGCAACAGAAGAAATATCAGATGAGGTATCCGTTGCAGATCAGCTAAGTCAGCTTGCGCGTGAACTCGATGAACCGGCGAAGCCCGGAGTGGGTGATATCGCTGCCCTGATACCCGCTGCAACACGTGAGCCGGTCAGTCGGGAGCGACGCGAGTTTGCCCGTGTCGATCCGGTTTTGCTGGAGAATTTACTGAATGCCGCCGGTGAAGTCAGTATTTTCCATTCACGACTCAGTCAGCAACTGGGACAGATCCAGTTTAATCTCGTGGAACTCGATCAGACGGTTATCCGGTTGCGCGAACAACTGCGTAATCTGGAAATGGCGACTGAAGCGCAGATTATTTATCAGCACCAGTCGGATGTGAGCTCGAACGAGCCGCTCGATCCGCTGAGTCTTGAACGTTATTCTAAAATACAGCAGCTGTCGCGGGCACTCGGCGAGACGACCAGCGATGTTGCCAGTCTGAAGGACCTGTTGCGGAACCTGACCGGCGATACCGAGGCATTACTCGTGCAGCAGGCCAGAACTGCTGCAGAATTGCAGGACGGGCTGATGCGCACCCGGATGGTGCCGTTCGAGCAGCATACCGGGCGTCTGTCACGACTCGTCCGGCAGATGTCGACCGAGCATGGCAAGCAAGCAGAGCTGAATGTGCAGGGCAGCGGAGAGATTGATCGCCATGTTCTGGAAAAAATGGTGCCCGCTCTCGAACACATGATCCGTAATGCCGTTATTCACGGCATCGAGTCACCGCAAGAACGTGCGGCTGAAGGCAAGCCGGAAGTCGGGCAAATTTCGATCAACCTGCGACGGGAAGGCTCTCAGGTCGTCATGGAGATTACCGACGATGGTACCGGCATGGATATCGACTCCATTCGCCAAAAAGCGGTAGATCTCGGCCTGGTAGACAAAGACGTAGAACTGACCCGTGAGGAGAGCCTGCAGTTTGTGTTGCGTTCCGGTTTTTCGACGGCAGACCGGTTGACGCATGCGGCGGGCCGTGGCGTCGGTATGGACGTCGTTGCGAGCGAGATCACCAAGCTCGGCGGGACGCTGCAAATCGAGACCGAACTTGGCCGCGGCACGACGTTCACCGTCTATCTGCCCTACACACTGGCCGTCACCCAGGCGCTCATCGTGCGGGTTGAGTCGGAGTTTTATGCGATACCGTTGCCGACTGTAGAAGGAGTTATTCGTATTCCGCGAGTCGAATTTAACGAAAAACTGGCTGAAGAAAGTCCGGATATCGAGTATGGCGGGCGTGATTATCAATTGCGACATCTGGGTCGTTATCTTGGTCTGGGACCGGCGACAATCGCAGAGGAACAGGATCGTGTTTCGATTATTCTCGTTCAGGCCGGAGATAATTCGACAGCGCTCGTGACGGACGAGATGCTCGATAGCCGCGAAATCGTCGTCAAGCCGGTCGGAGGGCAGCTTGCCTCGATTCGCGGCATATCAGGCGCAACGATCCTTGGCGACGGCCGCATTGTCGTGATACTCGACGTTGGGGCGCTGGTGCGCACGACACCCAAACCGTTCGAAGAATGGAAGTCGACGGTCGAGCCTGAGCCGGAACAGCCCCTTGCACTTGTCGTCGATGATTCGATTACGATGCGGCGAGTTACGCAGCGCCTGCTCGAACGCAATAATATACGTGTCATCACCGCCAAAGACGGCGTTGAGGCAGTTGGGGTGCTGCGGGACCATCGTCCTGACATCATCCTCCTCGACATCGAAATGCCACGCATGGACGGTTATGAGTTTGCGACACACGTGCGCAATAACCCCGAGACAGTGGACACTCCGATCATCATGATTACGTCCCGTGTTAGCGAGAATCACAAGGCTCGCGCGATAGAGCTCGGTGTTAACGACTATCTCGGGAAACCGTATCAGGAAGACGTATTGCTCAAGGCGGTCCGGCAATTGATCGATGCTGAGTCGATGTGAGGCGAAAACCAATAGAGCCAAAGTTATGAGCCAGCCGGTAGAAGAGCTTTACAGTCTGCTCGTGCCACTGCACGAGGCACGCCTTATCGTACCGCGTTCGTGCGTGGCGGAAATCGTTCGTTATTTGCCGCCACAGGATTGCGGTGATGATATCCCCGACTGGTTCCGTGGATTCATGACCTGGAACAGTTTGCAGGTACCGGTAATCAGTATCGAAGATTTGTGTGATATGCCCTCGATTGAACCAGGCGGTCGTACGCGTATCGCCATTTTCAACGGCTTGTCTGAAGCATTAAGCGGTCATGTATTCGGTTTATTGACCGAAGGCTTTCCGCAACTGGTCCGGGTGAATCGCGAGGTCATTCAGCCGTGTGATGAGCATGTGTGGCCTGATGACGGGCCGATTATTTGTCAGGTTCGGATGATTAACGAGTATCCGCTGATTCCGGATCTCGAGGTGCTTGAATCACTGGTACAGGAACAGGTCACTGCCGCAGCTTGAGTTGGTTCCTGCCCGCAGCACGGACTTTTCGGCTAGCTTTTTTTCAGATCGCCAATCAGAAACTGAATGATACTCAATGCGGTAATCGGTGCAGTTTCGGTTCGCAGCACGCGTGGGCCGAGCCTGATCCGTTTGAATCCGGCATCTGTCGCGGCAGAAATCTCCTCATCCGTCAGTCCGCCTTCCGGGCCAATAAACAGGGCGACCGGTCGGCCCGGACGCAGTTCTGTTTCGATCGAGTCTTTGCCAGTCGGGTCCAGCAACAGCCTGACTGAGTCTGCCGGTATGTGTTGTGCAAATGCGCCGGCCGGTTTGCAGGTCGGGCCGATTTCCGGGATTCGTGCACGGCCACATTGTTCGCAGGCGCTGATCGCGATATTTTTCCAGTGGGTAATTTTTCTGGCTGCGCGGGCGGCATCGATTC
This sequence comes from uncultured Chromatiaceae bacterium, assembly GCA_964398325.1. Taxonomy (GTDB): domain Bacteria; phylum Pseudomonadota; class Gammaproteobacteria; order Steroidobacterales; genus SMWD01. Next base: position 9,772 of record CAYNMF010000042.1, read on the forward strand.
GGGTGACGCTGCGCTGACAACTTACGGGAATGATATGGTGAACACCCAGTTCGGTGGATTTCTGGATCAGAATGTCCATGCGCGGGTTACGGCAGATTCCCTGCAGCAAAAAGACAGGCAAAGGCGACTCGGTTGCAATTGGCATGCGGTCACCGATTACAATGACAATCTTGTTGCGTCCACTCCGGGTAATGTGACCCCGGTAGTCGAAGCCATCGCCGTTAAACAGTCGCAACTCATCATTTTCAGTGAGCCGCAGGGATTTGCCGACATGTGTTGCCGCCCCGCTCGTCAAGGTTACCGGCTGGCCGGGGGTCAATGGCTCGGGGTGATAGATTCTCGGTTCCATTGCAACATTATAGAATCAGCTGACGACCGTGACATAGTTTCAGGTATCGTAGCCCAGGGCGGGTGAAGTCTTTGAGATGATGCATATTGACGTAGAATCGGGGTTGGTCAGGGAGGCGCGACAGGTTACTTCGCCGAATTGCGATGATCGGCCGGCCGATTGTTGTGCGGAATTGATAATCTTGCATGGTATTTCGCTGCCGCCCGGGGAATTCGGCGGCGAGTGGATAGACCGTTTATTTACAAATACAGTTGATCCTTCGGCACATCCGTATTTTCGAAAAATAACTGATTTGCGTGTGTCGAGCCATTTGCTGATTCGACGTGACGGTGAACTGGTGCAATATGTGCCTTTGGTCAAACGTGCATGGCATGCCGGCATTTCGTGTTATCAGGAGCGGGATAAATGCAATGATTTTTCAATCGGCATAGAACTTGAGGGAGCTGATGATATTCCATATACAGATGCGCAATACGAGGTACTCGGCGTGACAGTTCAGGCTTTGCGGGCCGCGTATCCTTCGCTGACCGATGCCCCCGTTGTCGGGCATTGTGATGTAGCTGCCGGTCGCAAGACCGATCCGGGCACGGCTTTCGACTGGCAGCGTTTGTATTCCGGTCTCGCAGGGGTAGAGGTGACTGAATGAATTTCATCGCTTTGTTATTGGGCCTTGGTATCGAGCGCTTGTTAACCGATCTGTTTCATTTGCGTGAATTTCGCTGGCTCGATCCGTGGATCGATCGACTGTCGAGCCGGCTTGAGAATGCGCAACTGGCAACTTCGATCATGGGTATTGGCCTTTTTGCTGTGATCGCGATATTGCCTGTTGTGATTGTTACCGGATTATTGTCCGGTGAATTTATGCGCGCCCCACATTTTCTGCTTGCTGTGGCCGTTTTACTTTTTTCGCTGGGCCCGCGTGATTTACTGACTGAGATAAACGAATATTATGATGCCGTTAATGAGGGCCGTGAAGAGGATATACAGCGCATCGTTCGCGAGTTGCGCGAAGGAGATGCGCCGCAGGATAACGACGAGCAGGTTGCCGCGGTTCGGCGCGCAGTTTTCATCCAGGCAAACAACCGAATATTCGGAGTCGTATTCTGGTTTATTTTATTCGGACCGACGGGTGCCTGGTTATTTCGAGTTGTCGATTTATTGCGTCGCAGACTGGCGTATGAGTATTCGCGCGATGAACCGGTTGCGGCGCCGTCAGAATTTGTTCGTGCCGTTCGAATAGTACACGGTGTTCTCGCATGGCCATCCGCTCATTTATTGATTCTTGGTTATTCCCTGGCTGGAAGTTACGACGGCGGACTCACGGCATGGCGCGTCTACGCGAAACATCGTGCACAGGACTTTTTTGTTTGTACCAATGACTTGCTTGACCGAGTCGGTAACGGTGCATCGTCGCAGGAGCCGATTCCCGAAGGTACCTCGCCGGCCGTCGTTCGTGTCGGTGAGGCCATGAGCCTCGTAATGCGCACGCTGTGGCTGATCTGGGCGCCGATAATTGCGTTATTGACGTTGTCCGGTTGGCTCAGTTAAGCGCCAGGTGGCGCCGGTACAGGCGCCTCCAAAATCCGAATGGCATATTTGCAGGAGCGGCTTGTGCCGCGCTAACTACATTCTTTGGTAGCCTGTTGCTAGTTATGTTGATCGGGATGGTCGCAGCTTGTGACGGTGACAGGCAGGCCGATTCGGCGACCGCAATAAATCGACCGGCCGGAAGAATTATCACTCTTGCACCGAACCTGACAGAACTCGTTTATTCTGCCGGTGCGGGCAACCGGCTTGTCGGTGTCGTCGAATATAGTGATTACCCGGACGCTGCGCTTCAATTGCCCCGCATTGGTGATGCGTTTAGGCTGGATCATGAAGCGATAATCGAGCTTGATCCCGATCTGATCCTGGCGTGGCAGTCCGGTACACCGCAAGAAGTCATTGATCGACTCGAACTTTTGGGTTTCCGGGTTGTGATATTCGAAACGGGGACCCTTGACGGAGTGGCCGATAGCCTGCGGTTGATCGGTCGACTTGCCGATACCGGGGCCTCTGCCGAGGCTGCAGCGGCTTCCTTCGAAGTTTCTCTTGGTAAAATACGTGAGGAATCGGCCGGTCGCGCTCCCGTCAGGGTCTTTTACCAGATTTCGGCACATCCGCTGTTCACGATCTCACGGCGACATATTATCGGCGAGGCCATTGAGTTGTGCGGCGGATCAAATGTTTTTGGTGACCTGGCCGGGCTGAGTCCGTCGATTTCACTCGAGGCGGTGATTGATGCCGCACCCGAGGCCATCATCGCCGGGAAATCTGCGTCGGAAGATGTATCGGTGGAAAAGGGGCTGAATATCTGGCGACAGTGGGCCAGCATCCCGGCCGTACATGACGGCAACCTGTTTTTTGTCGATGCAGATTTACTGCACCGATCGAGCGTCAGAATTCTCGGTGGCGTGCGGGAGCTGTGTGCGAGGATAGAGACAGCACGAAGAAAGAGAACGGCAGCTACTCTGATCCCGGGCTACTCCACATTGGCTCGTCCCGGCCGGCCTGCCGGTTCAGTACACGCGCAATCACGAACAGCAGGTCCGACAGCCGGTTCAGGTATTTGAGTGAAAATTCGTTGACAGCTTCGGTCTTCGCCAGTTGCCATGCGCGGCGCTCGGCACGTCGACAGATTGTGCGCGCCAGGTGACACATGGCTGCCTCGTGTGTCCCGCCCGGTAGAATGAAGTTTTTGAGCGGCGGCAGGTCGACATTGAGCTCATCAAGCGTGGTCTCAAGTCCTTTGACAGAATTGCCCGTCATGATCTTTGTATCGGGAATGCATAACTCACCGCCGAGGTCGAATAACTGGCTCTGGATACGGGTCAGGCAATCCGCAATATTCTGTTGTAACGCTTCTGTGGCCAGTATCAGACCGATCGCACTGTTCAGCTCGTCGACGGCGCCGAATGCCTCGACACGCAGGCTGTCTTTCGGCACGCGCTGTCCGTCACCCAGCCCGGTTGATCCGTCGTCACCCGTGCGTGTGTAGATTTTCGAGAGCCGGTTACCCATTTCTCAATAATACCTCAGCAGATGATCGTAAAGGGGCCGGGGTCGCCGGCTCCGGCCCCATTGTAAATCCGTCCCGCCGTTCCGGTCAGTTCGAAAATTTAACGCGTGCGCCGAGAAATCCCCCGATGCCCGGCGTCGCGAAGCCCAATACGTTCTCATAGGTTTTATCGAACAGGTTCTCGATACGGGCAAACATTGTGATGTTATCGGTCATTGCGAAGCTGCCGGTCAGGTTGGCGAGTATATAGGCATCGAGCGAGACGGTCTCAGACGGCGCGGGAAACGGCGGGAAAAATACATCGGTCTGTTCACCGATGTATGACAGGTTTGCATTGATTTGTGCCCGGCCGAAGAATTTATAATTTGCATTCAATGCTGCCATGTGTCGTGGTCGGCGAATCTCGCGTTGTTGCTGTCCTGTTGAATCTGGTTGACTCGCATCCGTGTACGTATAGCTGGCCGCGGTCGTCAGGCCGGTGATTATTCTGGCTGATACTTCTGCTTCAATGCCTTTGCTGTTACTTGTTCCATCCCGGTTCACAGCCGTGAACATGCCGAACGCGCCGAGTGACGGGTCGAAGAAGAAACCGTTGATCTCGTCTTCAAGCCGCTTGTGGAAATAGGTCACATCGGCAACCACCTGTCCTTCAACGAAGTGCTGTTCGAAGCCAACGTCGAATCCCCTGGATTTCTCGGGTTTGAGATCAGGGTTACCGCTGAATTGATCGGGTGTAAAACCGAAGCGTTCAGTGAATGTCGGTGATTTCTGGCCGGTGCCGAAGCTGGCATGCAACCGGGAATCGAGGTTATCAAAGCGATAAGCTGTCGTCGCCCGATAGGTCGCAATGTTGTCAAATGCACTGTTGTCGTCATAGCGAAGGCCGAGACTGAATGACAATCCGCCAAAACCGGTCGCGCGATATTCACCGATCAGTCCGGTGTTATTCATGTCCTGATTCTGGTTTGGGTCGCCGAACATCGAGGCGTTACCGCGTTGCTCGAATTCTTCGCGCTCATAATCGATCGCGAGTGTGATCTGCTGTGCGGAATCATCAGTGGGCCCGGTATCGAAATTCAGCGTGCTCTGGTAATAGACGCCGTACTTGTCCGCAGCGGTTTTAGTATCCCGGATACCATCGCTGAAGTTCTTGTTGCTGGTTGCCATGGTTGTCAAACGTAGCGACTGTACCCAGAAATTGTCGATCAGCGCCAGTTTGCTGCCGACGCCGAGCGTCGATTGTGCCGTATCAGATTCCCGGTTCGCGTCGGCGGGCAGTCCGGTTGAAAAATCAATCGCGTCAAACTGTTTGGTCGCATCAACATGACGTATTGATGCATCCAGTCGAAGCTGGCTAGTGAGATCTATATCTGCGCGCAGATTCGCGGTGAGATTCTTGTAACCGTCATTCTCGGACCCTGTGCGAGAGATATTCGTGCCGCCGGAATCCAGATAGGACGCGGCCAGATCAATGCCGGAGTTTGTACCGCGTGTACCGACATGCAGGCCGCTGTTGAATGTATTAAAAGCCCCGCCTTCGATGAACATATTGCTGTTCAAGCGGTCAGTCGAACGGCGGGTCGTTATGTCGATGATCCCGGCCAGCGCATCGCTTCCCCAGACCGCACTTTGTGGTCCGCGCACGACTTCGATGTGCTCGATATCGTTCGCCGTCAGGTGAGCAAAGTCAAAAGCGTCGTCGCCCGCCGGATCATTGACTTCGATGCCGTCGATCCGGACAAGGACATGATTGGCCTCGGCGCCACGTATTCTGATTGCCGTTTGTGAGCCGAAGTTTCCGGATCGACTGACGGCCAGGCCAGGCAGGTCTTGCAGCAGATCGCCCACAAAAATGCTTTGTCGATCCTCGATAGCCTGTCTGTCGATGGTCGATACGGCGCTGCTGACTTCGAGTCGTGAGACCGGGGCACGATAGGCCGAAACGATAATGTTGTCTGTCGGCACAGGTTTGCCAGAAACGTTGTGCATGACGAAGATGCCCGCTACCAGGGCGGTCAGGTGGGTTGAATAGTTCATTGTGCTCCTCCGCTGCGCTACCCCGCGCAGGCCGGTGACGTTGATGTTCGGAGCGGACAGGAGTGCCAATGCCGGGTGATCAATTAAGAGTGATCAGCCGCACACGAGCGCCCACCGCACCGTCGTTATTGTCACCAGGCCGGTCTCCGGACTTACGAGTGGACTTGCGTCCGGGCTGAATCACCTTCCCGCGTCATGCGCAGTGGTTTCGGGTCCTGTTGGCCCGTAGATTCAGTCTTTTCTCGATCACCGTTGCGGGGGCAGCGCCGGAATGGCCGGACCCCTGAAATATTTCGGGGGGTCGCGGTTCACCGGCTTCCCGTTATTCCAGCCTGACGGCCGGAAGCACCTGGCAAGATGCGACTCTATAAAGTCGCACAGTGTCGTGTCAAGTTGAACAGCTACAGCGTCGGTAGCAGAACATCCTGACCGGCGCGGGAAAAGAGCGCGAAAGGTGTGCCATACAAACGCTCGAGTCGTTCAGTCGTCAGCATCTCGATCGTGGTCCCGAATTCCCACTCACCATCACCAAACAACAACAGAATCTGACGGGCAAAGCGTGCTGCCATCGCCGGATCGTGGAGGCTGGCGATCACGGTCTTGTTATCATCGGCAAGTGCGGCCAATCTGGCGAGAACCTGCAATTTATGCAGCGGATCGAGGTGATTCATCGGCTCGTCGAGCAACAACATATCGGGGGCCTGAACGAGTAACGTGGCAATCGCCACTCGGCGACGTTCCCCACCCGACAAAGTTGATGTCAGGCGTTCAGCCAGGTTACTGATGTCCATGGCCGCCAGTGCATGGGTTGCGACTTCGACATCGGCAGTCGATTCCCATTGCCAGAAATCGAGATGCGGGTGGCGTCCCATCATCGCGGCTTCGAGTACGGTCACTGGAAATGCATCATCGTGTGTCTGCAGCAGCAGCCCGAGACGTCGTGCGATTGTACGCCGGTCTAGTGTTTCGATGTCTTCGCCATGCAAACGGACATGGCCCGTATCGATGTCACGAATGCCTGCCAGGGTATGTAGCGTTAGCGTTTTGCCCACACCGTTCGGTCCGAGGATGCAGATGAATGCCCCGGGCTCTGCTGTCAGGCTGAGGTTACGGACCAGGATTCGTCCGTTGACACTGACCGTCAGGTCTTCGCAGGCAAGGGTCATTGGTGCAGATGGGTTCGCATGGCGGCCCATTGTACGGGCAAAAAAAACCCCGCGTGGGAGGCGGGGTATGGGTTATTGTTGTTGTCGCGTGTTCGGTAATTACTTCAGCGGCGAGGCTGTGCTGGTTTTATTGTTATATTTATTCCGCTCTTTCTACTTCTAATTATGATTATTGTTCTTCTTGTTTAGCTACTTCTGGCTTCGATGTCTGGTTACAGATGTCGAATACACCATCGCCTGTAAAAACCTTTTTTTGTGCGCATTGAATCTGTTGCAAGACGCGTGCCAGAGTATATAAAGTACTTTATAAACAAGCTCTTGCTTTATCTTACTGCGGCAACTTCCGTGGGTGATACGCCGAATTGTAATGAAATCCGACAGTCACTTAAGCTCATTTTTTCGAGCTTGCTCTGAATTCATTAAGTTAAATGCACGAACTGACAGGAACTTTTTCACAGGGCTACCGCTACGGCTACGTTAAGGCACGTGGCCGGATGCGTTCACACCATCTTTGTTACTGGTGCAAAGGCTGATTTTTGCGTATTAACGCCGTACAGAATTGTAAAAATTTCCAACACTTTGACCTCTGAGGCCCGGTGTACCCAGATCTTTGCGGGAGTAATAGCGGCCATTGACTATCGTTCCGACCACGTTCACCGCAGCGTTGATGTTGGCCAGCGGATCACCATCGAGAATCACCAGGTCGGCGTGCCGGCCGACACGGATCAGGCCCAGTGATTCACCACTACCGAGTATGCGGGCGGCATCGAGGCTGGCCATTTTCAGTAACTGAAAGGGCTGGACGCCGCTGGCGGCCCGCCGCTGCATCTTCGCATGCACGCCGACGACCCTGGGTGTCGCTGAGCGGC
>CAYNMF010000043.1:0-17112 GCA_964398325.1 uncultured Chromatiaceae bacterium
GAGTGTGACGTCGTAGAAGGCCTGATTATCCATCGCGGTGTACGCTGCTGTAATCGCATTTCCGCCGATGATGTCGTTGGTCATGTCGAGCAGAACGGTATCTGTCGGTGGGACGCCGGCCAGGCGTTCATGCAGTCGCCTGGCCTGTTCCATCGCTCCGGACAGGGCCGTCAACGGCAGCAAAGCGGCGATCAGGAAAGCGCTCGATAATGTCAATCTGAGCCCGGAATTCCTCCGCACCCTGGCGATTAAACGCCGTTTAAGGAACATACTTTTTCATCAACAATAAACCCGTGGAATGCACAGTGCGCACTATAAATCGATTTATCTCTTGAACGGTTTCAGGTTTCTGTGAACGGATTAACGGATTCCTGAAATTCCATCGTATTAAGTTAGGTATCTTGCGTATTCGTCCGGCCAACTCAGCAGACTCACGGCTCACGGGTACATATTTGGGGTGCGGAATGGCTGTATGGGTGTATGGCCACCTCGCGGGTTTTGTTCGTGAGCGTGTGCTGCTAATTGTTGCGATCTGCCTTTTGTCCGGCCTGGCCGGCTGTGGGGGTGGAGGGGGCGTGGACCTGGCCGGTGGTCAGGGGCCGGATCCGGTCGTGCTCGATGTTCCGATTGCCTACGTCAAGCGACCGCTGGCAAGGGATGTTCAGGGTATAGTCAACCAGTCGTCAGATATTCGTGAACTCATCACTTTTGATATCGGTGCTGATCTCTATGTTCGTGACCGGGCATCGCCGAGTGCTCCCGAGACCAACATCACGGCCAATGAAACTCAGGGTCTGGGCGATGTCCGCGATCTTTCGGCCTCATTCGACGGGCAACGTATTCTGTTTGCGATGCGTGCGCAGTTTATTGAAGGTGCGAACGAAGAAGATCAGCCGACCTGGAATATCTGGGAATACAATCTCGGTACAAAAATACTACGGCGTATTTTCGAGTCGGACATCACGGCTGAAGCCGGTCATGACGTCGCACCTCATTATCTACCCGATGGACGGATAATTTTTGCCTCGACACGACAGAGGCAGTCCAATGCGATCCTGCTCGATGAAGGCAAGCCGCAGTTCGCAGCCCTGGACGAAGACGGTAACGAATTCACTTTCTCGCTGCATGTCATGAATGACGATGGCAGCGATATCCACCAGGTTTCTTTCAATCAAAGTCACGATACCGATCCGTTGGTTCTCGGTGATGGCCGTATCGCATTCACTCGCTGGGACAATATGGGCGGCCGCAACGCTTTTAATATTTATTCGATGAACCCCGACGGCACAGACCAGCAGTTGCTGTATGGCGCGAACAGTCATGCGACCGGCACAGATGGCGCAACGATCCAGTTCTCGCAGCCGCACGAGATGCTGGACGGACAAATCATGGCGTTGATCCGGCCCTTTTCTACGACGACCCTCGGTGGTGCGATCGTTACTATCGACGTTGCAAACTATCTTGAAGACACGCAGCCGGCCGCAATGAATCGTGGCATTTTGTCCGGACCGGCACAGGTTGTCGCGACGGTGAACGATGTTCGCACAGATGGCTCAATTTCTCCGGGCGGCATGTTCAGTTCGATATTCCCGCTCTGGGATGGCACGGATAGAATCTTTGTGAGCTGGAGCCAGTGTCGGATACTCGATCAGAGCGGCCCCGTTCCGCTTCCCGTGCCGTGCACCGCCGCTTTGCTTGCTGATCCGGCATCCGTTACGGCCGATCCGCTCTACGGAATCTGGATATACAGTCAGGCGGACGGTACCCAGCTACCGGTTGTGCCGCCTGTAGAAGGGATGATGTTTACCGACATTATCGCGGCTCAACCGCTGGACTTGCCGCCCGTCATTTTTGATCAGGACAAGACCGGTGCGCTTGATCCGACGCTGATCAGTGAAGGCGTTGGATTGCTGAATATTCGCAGTGTTTACGACATCGATGGTGTCGACACGGCGGTTCCGTCGATCCCGGCACTGGCTGATCCGGGCCAGACACTGGCTTCAGATCGTCCGGCGCGGTTTCTGCGCATCGTCAAGGCGGTGTCGATCCCGGATGATAATGTCCTCGACTTTGCGAACACCGCATTTGGCCGTTCCACCGGGCAGGGCATGCGTGAAATCATCGGCTATGTGCCTGTTGAGCCGGACGGTTCGGTGCAGGTCAAAGTGCCGGCCAATGTTGCGCTGGCAATAAGTGTTGTTGATGAATTTGGCCAGCGTATCTCACCGCGGCATCAGAACTGGTTGCAGGTGCACCCGGGCGAGGTTCTTTCATGTAACGGTTGTCATGCGACCAATACCGGCGAGTCGCATGGTCGGGCCGATGCTTTCGACTCGATGAATGCCGGTGCGTTAACAACGTCGGCGCCGTTTCCGAATACCGATCCGGCAATTTTTGCGGACTTTGGTGAGACCATGGCCGAGGCTCGCGGGCGTATCAGTTGCGCGACAGATTGCGCTGACATCACACCGACGGTCGATGTCGTCTATGAAGACATATGGACTGATGAGGCGGCAGCCGGACGCGTAAAAGACGCTCCCTTTGCCTATACCTATGCAGGCCTGCTCACTCCGCCACCGGCATCGTTATTGTGTCAGGGTACATGGACAAATCAGTGCCGGGTCGTGATCAATTACAAAACCCATATCCAATCGCTGTGGGATTTCCCGCGTCTTGCGCAAGACGGCGTTACGGACATCACCTGCACGCTCTGTCATAACAACCGCGATGCTGCCGGTGTGTTGCAGGTGCCGGCCGGGCAACTTGAGTTGACGGATGACCCATCAGCCGATGAGCCCGATCATTTTCTGTCCTATCGTGAATTGCTGTTCGCCGACAACGAACAGGAACTCGTCATGGGCGCGTTACAGGACCGGATGATCGAGATCGGTATAGACCCTGTTACCGGAAACCCGATTCTCGTACCGGTATCAGTCGGTCGTTCGATGTCGACGGCCGGGTCGCTCGCATCAGGCGTATTTTTTGCCCGCTTTCGTGCCGGTGGAACGCATGAAAACTATCTGACCGATGACGAACTGCGCCTGATCAGCGAATGGCTCGATATCGGCGGCCAGTATTTCAATAACCCGTTCGACGCACCGCTGAACTAAACCATGTCGAGACTTATAATCATCATTGCGCTGGTCCTGTTGTGCCTTTCAGGCCCGACTTATGGAAAGAGCGGGCGCACGGTTGTCATTGCGGATCCCTATATTGAGTTGCATACGGGGCCCGGCAGAGGCTACCCGATCTTCCATGTAGCCGACCGCGGCGAACAACTCACGGTCAGCAAGCGGCGCACGAGCTGGTTCAAGGTCCTCACCCAAGACGGCAAGAAGGGTTGGGTCAATGCAGATCAGCTGACGCGCACGCTGGATCTCGATGGCGAACAGACGAAGATCGAAATGCCCGGCCGCGGTGAATATCTCGAGCGTAACACCGAAGTCGGATTCCAGCTTGGTGATTTCGATGGCGCCAACGCAATATCCATATATACCGCCTACCTGTTTAGCGAAAACCTGTCAGCCGAATTATGGGGCACACATCTGTCAGGAAATTTCTCCAGTGGCTGGATGACCAACATTAATCTTGTGCATCAGCCATATCCGAACTGGCCCGTGTCACCGTATTTCACACTTGGTACCGGTGTTGTCCACATCGAACCGAAGGCAACGCTGGTAAAGGCCGAGACGCGTACGGATCAGGAAGCGCATGTCGGCTTCGGACTGCGGACCTATTTGAGTGAACGATTTATGCTCAGGGCGGAATACAGAAGTTACGTCATTTTTACGAAACGCAACAGCAACGAGGAAGTGAACGAATGGAAGGCCGGATTCGCATTTTTCTTTTAAGGGCCGCACTGACTTCGCTGGCTGTGATTGTTATCAGTGGTTGTGCCAGCCGCAAAGCGGTAGATAGCAGCAGCGATGAACCGGAGGCCGTTATTCAGCCCGAGGTTTCGCGTCGTGAGATCAAGCCGGCAAAAATAGACACGGAAGATTTCGAGATTGGTGCATTTTACGGCATCAAAAGCGTCGAGGACTTCGAGACAAACCAGGTCTATGGGTTACGTTTTGCCTATCACGTCAGTGAGAACTTTTTTGTCGAGGGTACTTACGGAATGAGCGATGTCGGCAAAACCAGTTTTGAGAAGCTCAGTGGCGGTGCGCCGATTCTGACCAGCTCACAACGTGAATATACCTACTATGACCTGTCTGCCGGCTACAACCTGCTGCCCGGCGAGGTATTTATCGGCGGTAATCATGCGTTCAGCGGCGCTCTGTATGTGCAGGCCGGGGCCGGCAACACGAATTTCGCTGATGACGATAATTTTACATTTGTGATCGGGACCGGGTACCGCATGCTGATGCTGGACTGGCTGGCAATACACCTGGGGGTGCGTGATCACATGTTTAATTCCGATTTGCTCGGCAAGAGCAAAGTAACCCACAACATCGAGATGACGCTGAGTCTGACCGGTTTCTTCTGAGGATGATCCCTATGCAAATCAAGCCCAACCTGTTTGCCGCAGCGATATTGCTGTTGTTCGTATTGGTGGCCGGACCCGCAGTCGGAGATGAGAATCAGCCTGCACCCGATTTCACGCTGATGGATGCGAACGATCAACCCGTGACACTGAGCGACCTGCGCGGCCAGGTGGTCATGATTAATTTCTGGGCCAGCTGGTGCGGGCCATGCCGCCGGGAAATGCCGATGCTCGAACAAATCAGTCAGCGATACGAGCCGCTTGGTTTTACCTTGATTGGCGTCAATGTCGAGGAGAATCCGGCTGACGGACAGGCTTTTTTGAAGGAACGTCCGGTCAGCTTTCCGGTGTTGTATGACCCGGAAAATGATATCAGCAAGCTCTACGATGTTGTTGCAATGCCCAGCACCGTGTTAATCGACCGGCAGGGCAACATCAGGTTCCAGCATCACGGCTATAAACCGGGTTATGAGAACGACTACCAGGATCAGATTCGTGCATTGGCCAGGGAACGTTCATGAATTCCTGCGGGCGAATTGCAACGCTGGTCGTGATCGTACTGCTCGCCGGTTGTTCGATCGAGCCGTGGGTCAAACCCTACGAGCGGGATCGACTGGCCGATCCGATCATGAGTTTTGATCGTGATCCGGTATCAACCAGCTACATCAATCACGTTCAGGAAGCACGTGAGGGTGCCCGGGGAGCATCGGGCAGTGCCGGTGGCGGTTGCGGGTGTAATTAGGCGGAGACGATCATGAGTGTATGCAGATATCTTCTTGCATGGATAGCAGGGTTGTTGGCCATGTCGTCAGTGCTGGCCGGCGTGCTACCCGAGGATCGGGCCGATACGCTGTATCACTATTACGATGGCGGTGGCGTGCAGATCGACGGACCGTCAATCCTGGTGCGTAAAAATATCAAGGACACGGTGTCGGTCTACGGCAATTACTACGTCGATAGTATCAGCAGTGCGTCAATTGACGTTGTGACATCGGGAGCGAGTCAGTACAGCGAAGAACGCAATGAGTACAGTCTTGGTATGGATTTTCTGCATGAGGATACACTCATGAGTGTGAGCTTCACGGACAGCGCAGAAAATGATTACAAGGCCCGGTCGTACAACTTCGGTATATCTCAGGAAATCTTCGGCGGCATGACGACCGTGACTATGGGTTACGGTCAGGGGGCTGATAAAATTTATCGCAACGGTCCTGACGGCCGGCCCGACGGTATTTTTTCGGACAAGGCCGATCGGCGTAACTACCGGCTGGGAGTGAGCCAGGTGGTGACGCAAAATATGTTGCTCGGCATCTTCTACGAAGCGATTGTCGACGAAGGGTTCCTGAATAACCCTTATCGCCAGGTTCGGTACGAGGATCCGAATGCGGCAACCGGATACTCATTTGAGGCCGAAATCTACCCGCGCACCCGCCAGAGCAATGCTATTGCGTTCACCACCCGCTATCACCTGCCTTATCGCGCGGCCGTACATGGCGGTTACCGGTTCTTTGCCGACTCGTGGGATATCACGGCACACAACTTCGACATCGGCTATACGCATCCGCTGGCAGAAACCTGGCTGTTTGATCTGAGTTACCGTTTCTATACCCAATCGGCTGCAGAGTTCTACAGTGACCTGTTTCCGTTTGAGAGTTCACAAAATTTTCTGGCGCGTGACAAGGAACTGAGTACATTCAATAGCCACACGATCAGGTTTGGTGCGAGTTACAACCTGATCCCGGAAGGCTGGAGTTTTCTTGAAAAAGCCACACTGAACTTCTATTTTGACCATATCCTTTACACCTACAAGGATTTTCGCGACCTGCGCCCGGTCGACGATACCGGGGCGCCGCTTTTTACACCGGGTGACGAGCCGGGTCTTTCATATTCTGCCGACGTAATTCAGTTGTATTTCTCCGTCTGGTTCTGAGATCAATTCATAGAGGATGCTGTGATCGTGCGGCGCGGTATAATCCTGTGCATGCAGAACTTTACTTTTCGTTCGGTGGTTTTAATCATCCTGTGCGCAACTCCGGTTCTGTCCGCACAGGCTGAATGGTTTACCGAAATACAGAACAAAATGGGTACCCGTGTCGAGGTGCAACTCTGGCATGACGATGCAGACCAGGCCGGGTATCTGCTTGTCGCGGCGATGGCCGAATTCGACCGAATTGAAGCCGGGATGAGTACCTATCTTGCCGATTCGCAGATGACAAGAATCAATGAGACGGCTGCACACGAGTTCGTGACTGTCGGCCCGGAACTAATTGACCTGATTGACCGCGCGTTACAGTTATCGGTAACGACAAACGGCGCTTTTGATATCACGTATGACAGTGTCGGTCAGTTCTATGATTTCCGGGCCGGGATTCATCCCGCTCAGGAACAGATTACCTCCCATCTCGATGCCATCAATTATCATTTTGTGCAGTTGGATCGGGAAACTTCGACGATCCACTTTGCACGGCCCGGGGTCAGAATTAATCTGGGTGGTATTGCCAAGGGCTATGCCGTCGAGTCCGTCATCGAGGTGTTACGGGCGGCGGGGGTGACCAATGCGCTGGCCACTGCCGGCGGTGATACCCGGCTGCTCGGCGATCATGGCAACGGACCCTGGATCGTTGGTATCCGGGATCCGGACAACCGGGAAGGTCTGGTCACGCGGCTGGCATTACAGGATGAGGCAATCTCGACATCGGGCGATTACGAGCGATTTTTTATCGAGGATGGCATTCGCTATCACCATATCCTGAATCCGACGACCGGCCAGTCAGCCGGGCAGGTACGTAGTGTCACGATTATCGGCCCCGATGCGACCATGACCGATGGTTTGTCGACCAGCGTGTTTGTGCTTGGTCCGGAGGCCGGCCTGAAGTTGATCGAATCGATCGATGGCTATGAAACATTGATTGTGGATAACGATCACCACGTGCATTTTTCGTCCGGCGTCGATCCGCGCTGATGCATGTGGGCCCTCCTGCAACTCTGCAGCATTAACCTGCTGAATAAATTGCCGAATTTACCTTAATACGCGGGGAATCGTGACCGCGATCACGGGAATTATGCGCGTTGCCTGCGACCATTATGTTCCTGTGCTGATCCGGCTTTCGTCGCGTGTCGAGGGTGGCCGGATCTCATGTAAAGAATAGGCAAACCTGCTGAAAGGCAGGGACGCAAAGCCATCGATCTACGGTTTCGACGATTAAACGACGAAACTATGACCGCGAGGCTGCCGGCTGCCGCGATTGAATTGCGGTGGAATGTAAAGCGTCCTCCTTGTTCAGGTTTGCCATTTTCGTTGGACGGTTGACCGGCCCGGTGAACTGGCGGAGACCGGGACAGGAGCTTGCGATGTCGAAACAAGCAATTGATCGGAGTGGAATTGTGCACCAATTGCACTCGATCGCCGCTACGAGCATCTCCATTGTTCTGCTGAGCCTGATGTCGGGTTGGTCTGGAACAGCCACGGCAAAAACACCTCTCGTGTCCGAGCCGGCTCCGGATTTTGTACTTAAAAGTTCTACCGGACAAAACCTGCGTTTGTCCGAATTCCGCGGCGATGTCGTCATTGTGAATTTCTGGTCAACCCGGTGCGGACGCTGTCGCAAACAACTCGATGAGCTTGCCGCTATCAACAAGGTAAACAGTCCGGACCGCATCAGTATCCTGAGTGTCAATGTCGATGGCGACAGCAGTCAGGTCATACGTACGGTTGCTGATCAAGGTTTTCCATTCCCGGTGTTGTTCGACACCGACAAGATTGTCAGCCGTCTGTACGACCCGCGTCGATTGCCGATGGCCGTCGTGGTCGATCCTCATGGAAACATTCGTTACATCCATGAAGACTTTAAACGAGGCGATGAAGCGCTGTACGCGAAGGAACTCGCAGAACTGCTGGCCGAATAACAAAGGTTATTGTCATGATTCATATTTTTCAACGTACGTCACTGGCAGCGATGATTTTGCTTCTCATACAAATACCTCTATGGGCTGCTGATGTTCAGCCGGCCAGTTTCGATGCCGAAGTGCAGGATCTCAAGGGTGCCGTGCTCGATCTTAATCGCGAGTTGTTCATGCTCGAGGAAGAGCTTTTGTACCCGGCGAATACCCAGGTAGCGGTGTTTGTGTCGATGGATGTAGGTAAATTTTTCTCGCTCGATTCGGTGCAGCTCAAGCTCGATGGCAAGCCGGTTACAAATTACCTGTACACAGAGCGCGAGGTTGCTGCCTTGCACAGGGGTGGCGTGCAGCAGCTATACCTTGGCAATCTCAAAGTCGGCAAACATGAGTTGATTGCAATATTTACGGGCGTGGGTCCGCACGATCGTGATTATCGACGTGGCGCGACGCTGGCGTTCGAGAAACAGATTGGCGCAAAGTTTGTTGAGTTGAAAATTTCCGACAAGGTCAGTACGCGGCAACCGGAGTTTTTCGTCAGGGAGTGGGAGTAACCCTTGTTCCGAATAACCGAGCAGGGGCGATCATCAGTGGCAAAGCGTGTTGCCGTTTGGATATTCGCAGGGATAGGTGCATGTAGTTGCATCGGAACCCTGATGGCCAGGGAACGTGGTGTCGAGGTTCAGGATCTGCACTATGGAGAGGTTCTGTTTCATTTCTACCAGCAGGATGAATTCACGGCACTGACTCACTTGCTGGCTGCTCGCCAGGCCGAACGCGTCACACACCATTCAGCTGAAGCGGAGTTACTGCTGGGCGGGCTGTATCTGTCCTATGGCCAGACAGATCAGGCGACACAAATATTCAATCGCCTGCTGGATGAAACAGTCAATCCCGCCGTGCGTGATCGCGCCTGGTATTTTATCGGCAAGGCACGTTATCAGCATGGACTTTACGCACAGGCCGACGAGGCCTTTGCCCGCGTCGGCAACAACCTGCCTGCAGCGTTACGCGCAGAACAACGCATGATGCAGGCGCAAAGCCTGATGGCGCAGTTGCGCTTTGATGAGGCGGTTGTACTACTGGAAACCGAAAAGTCAGATAAGGACTGGCTGGCTTATGCACGATTTAATCTGGGTGTGGCACTGGTTCGGCTCAATCGCCATGCGGAAGGCACCCGGCAGCTGGATCGCGTTGGCCGCTTAAAGACCGACAATCCCGAGCTTCAGTCCCTGCGCGACAAGGCAAACCTTGCACTGGGCTTTGCTCATCTGCAGGCCCGGGAGGGGGAGCAGGCCCGCACAGTTCTCGAGCGCGTCAGCCTCCATGGCCCGCATGCCAACAAAGCGTTACTCGGCGTTGGCTGGGCAGATGTATTAAAGGAGGATTTTCGCGGCGCCTTGACGCCATGGCTCACTCTCAGTGAGCGTGACCTGCTCGATAGCGCGGTGCAGGAATCGTTGCTTGCAATTCCGTATGCGCTCAGTCGCATCGGTGCGAATGGTTCAGCGGCCGAGCATTACGTCAGTGCAATGGCGAGCTTTGATAACGAGATGGCGGGTCTTGAGTCGGCCATCGGTCGAGCCCGCTCCGGGCGCATGATTCCGGCGCTGTTGTCACGGGACGAAAAGGGTAGGGGTCGCTGGCAGTGGCAGCTTGACGAGTTGCCGGACTCCGATGATGCACGTTATCTGTATCAGCTCGTTGCCAACAATCAGTTTCAGGATGGTCTGCGAAGTTACCGCGACCTTGCTGGTTTGCGTGAGCATTTGGCGTCATGGCATGACAAGCTCAAGGCTTTCGAGAACATGGTCGAGACGCGCAAACTGGGTTATGCAGAGAATCTCCCGGCGATCGAGCAACGGCTCGCCGGTATCGATCCGGAGTTATTGGGACAGCGCCGCAACGATCTCGTGACTACACTCGATATGATCGAGTCCTCGCGCAATGTCATTGGCCTTGCCAATGAGGTTGAGGCAGATCAATGGAGCCGCCTTGCAGCACTTGAGACAAGCAGCGCCTGGGTATCCCCGCAGGCTGCGGATGCTCGCGACAAGCAACGTATCCTGAAAGGCACGTTGATATGGCGGCTGGATCGTGACTACCGGTATCGTCTGTGGAAGCAGCGCCGGGCAATGGCCGAGATAGAACATGCCTTGACCGAAACCGGAAATCTCGATTCTCGTACAGCGTTCATTCGAAAGAACATGCCGCTGAACCTCGAAGACTACCGGGTACGAATGACCGCATTACAACCACGAATTCAGGCCATGCAGGCCCGGATCGATGTGGTCATGGCCCGGCAGGAACAACAACTGCAGACTGTCATGGCACAGGAACTTGAGGCGCAGAAGCGGCGACTTGCGAGTTACCGGATTCAGGCACGTTTTGCACTCGCGACTATCTATGACCAGGCCACTGTTGTGTCGGCCGATACCGTGGAGGTAACGCCATGACGCTGATGTTGCCTGTTGCAACCCTGGCGGCCTTAAGTCTGGCGGGTGGTTTGTGGCCGTTCGGCAGCGGCGATGAACAAAAGGCCCATGATCGTATTGGCAGTCTTAAAGAACGCAAAATCGAGTTGAAGGCGCAGCCGGATATTCCCGACAGCGGTGCGTTGGCACGTGAGCAGTATCGACTGTTTCTTGACATGTCGATCGATAATCCGGCGCTGCAACTCGAAGCGATGCGGCGTCTCGGAGATTTGAATCTGTCGGCCGGTGAAGGTCGCGAACTGGATGGCGATATCGACAGTAGTCATGTTTTCTTCTCCGAGGCTATTCGTCTCTATGAAGCTCTGCTCGCCCAAAATCCTGAGCTGGAAGATACCGACAAGATTTTATATCAACTCGCGCGGGCAGCCGAAACGGTTGGAGAACCGGAGCAGGCACTGGCGACACTCGATCAATTGGTAGCAACGTATCCGGACAGCAAATACTTCGCCGAAGCACAATTTCGGCGTGGTGAAATTCTGTTTATCAACAAGCACTACGCCGAGGCTGAGGCAGCCTATGCTGCTGTTATCAGTCAGGGACCGGTTTCGCCTTACTTCGAACAGTCGCTGTACAAGCACGGTTGGGTTTTGTTCAAGCGTGGCCGGCACAAGGCATCTCTGGCGTCATTTATGGATTTGCTCGACCGGCGCATGGCCGGTAATGACGATGTGGTTGCCCGGCTCGATAGTCTGTCGCGACCCGAACGCGAACTTGTCGACGATACATTCAGGGTGCTGAGCATCACATTTTCTTATCTCGATGGCTATGCGTCGATCGACGATCTTCTGGCGCAGCGTGGCGAGGTGTATTACGCCAGTCAGCTGTATGTAAATCTTGGCGATCTGTATATCGATAAAGAACGGTATATTGATGCGGCGGAGGCCTACGCGGCGTTTGTCGCACGTGAGCCGACATATGTCCGGTCGCCCGCGCTACAGGTTAAAGTGATCGAAGCTTTCACGCTGGCAAAATTTCCAAGTCTTGTTCTCGACGCAAAACGTGATTTCGTCCAGCTCTATGGTATGGAGTCGGCTTTCTGGGCCGGGCGCAGCCGGGAGGAATATCCGCAAGTTGTCGCTTTCCTGAAAGAAAGCCTCAGTGACCTCGCCTCTTTTGATCATGCGCAGGCCCAGCAGAATGATGACGCAGATGCGTATCTGCGCGCGGCAGACTGGTACCGGAGATACCTAGCATATTTTCCGGACGATCCGGATTCAGCCGAGCGCAATTATCTGCTGGCTGACATTCTGTATGACCTTGAATTATTCGATCAGGCCAGTATTGAATATCAGCACACGGCTTATGAATACGGTGATCATGAACGTGCGGCGGAAGCCGCCTACGCCGGTCTTCTGGCCGCGCGCAGGCATGGCGAGTCGCTTACGCCCGATCAGCTTGACCCGTGGCAGGCAGAATTGATGGCACAGGCATTGAAATTTGCCAAGGCATATCCGCAGCATGAGCAAGCGGTGCCGGTATTGACCAAAGTAGCTGAGGATCTGTTTTCCGCCGACGAGCGGGAACGGGCGCTGCAGGTAGCCGGGCTAGTCGTGACCTGGCAGCCGTCGGGCGCACAGGAATATGAACAGACGGCGTGGACGGTGATCGCGCACGCAAATTTTGAACTTGAAAAATACGCGCATGCCGAACAGGCCTATCAGCACTTATTGCAATACCCGGTTGCCGATGCGGCAACGCGTGAAGAGATTTCCCAGCGAATTGCGGCATCGGTCTATCGTCAGGCCGAACAGGCCAGGGTGGCCGGCAACGAACAACAGGCCGTGGCCGAATTCCTGCGAGTCGGTGTCGTGGCGCCGGATTCTGCATTTGTGCAAAACGCGATGTTCGATGCGGCCACGTTATTGATTACCGGTGCGAAATGGGATCAGGCTGTGACTGTATTGGAACAGTTTCGGCGTCAATTCCCCGACCACCCGCTCAATAACGATGTCACGCAAAAACTGGCCGTGGCTTATCAGGAAACGGGTCGCACGAATGCGGCAGCCATTGAGTTCGAACGAATCGCCGGTCTGGCCGATGTTGACAGGGAGTCGCACCGTGAAGCGCTGTGGCTGTCAGCAGAACTTTACGGCAAATCACAGGCGACGGTTGATCAGCGCCGAATCTATGCGGAAATTATTGAGCAATTTCCCAAACCGTTTTCCGAATCACTTGAAGCGCGGCAGAAATTGGCCGATCTCGCCAAAGAAGCGGATGACCGGGCAGACCGGCAGAAATGGTTGACCTCGATTGTGAACGCCGACGCCCAGGCAGGTTCGGCTCGAACGGATCGCAGCAAGACACTGGCGGCCCGTGCATCACTGGAACTTGCGGCACCGGTCCGTGATGCATTCCGTGCCGTCAAACTCAATGTACCGCTGAAAGACAGCCTGAAACTCAAGAAGAAACGTATGGAATATGCGCTGGCCGCATATGGCAGCACCGCAGATTATGGCATCAGTGAAGTCACGACCGCCGCAACCTATGAAATCGCCGATTTGTATTATCAGTTAAGTCAGGATCTGATGGCGTCCGAGCGACCGAAGGGCCTGAATGAAGAAGAGCTTGAGCAATACGACATTCTGCTAGAAGAGCAGGCTTTTCCGTTCGAGGAACAGACGATCGACATCCTGTTGACAAACACTGCAAGAACGCAGGATGGAATTTATGACGTCTGGATCAGGAGAAGTTTTGCCCGGCTGGCTGAGTTGATGCCGGGTCGATATGCCAAAAGCGAAAGGAGCGAGCGTTTTGTCGCCATTATCGATTAATCGCATCACAGCCATGGTGATTGCATTATTGCTTGGGGCCTGTGGCATGACCGGCGGAGGCAGACAGCCCGATATCAGCAGTGGGCCAGAGTATTCTTCGGCGGTTACTAACCGCTATGCAAAAGCGCTGGGTTATATGGACGCAGGTGACGACTCGCGCGCCCAGAGCGAGTTTGAGGCATTCGGTGAGGCCTATCCGGACTATGCCGGCGCGCAGGTGAATCTCGGCATAATTTATGACCGAAACGGTCGGCTGGATGCTGCCGAGGCGGCTTTCCGGCGTGCTGTGTCTGTGTGTGCCGAGTGCGCATCAGCCTATAACCATCTCGGTATTATCCAGCGCCACAAGGGTTTATTCGACGAGGCCGAACATTCCTATTTGCTTGCGATAGAAGCTAATCCCGATTATGCACTCGCTTACTACAATCTCGGCGTGTTGTACGACCTGTATCTGGGCCGCCCGAAATTGGCGTTGCAGTTCTACGAGTCTTACGTTGAGCACGAAACAGATGCCGGTGACGTTGAGGATGTGAATAAGTGGATCATCGATCTTAAGCGACGCGTCGGCAATCTGCAGCGAGCCGCTCAATCCGGAGATGTGCAATGAATGAGCTGAAATATATGTGGCTTATTTTGCTGTCAGGTTTCGTTCTGTCGCTGGCATCTGCCGATGACAACGTTGCCACCGGGGTTGAACCGGTTCCACAGGCGTTATCTAGTGCATCGGCCGATCAATTGTTGCTCGATTCGACATCGATCCGTGGCAACCAGGAATTGCCGCGCGTGATGTACATCGTGCCGTGGAAAGATTCAAAACTGGGTGATGTCATCGGTAAACCGGTCAATAGTCTGGTCGATGAGGTGCTCGCACCTGTAGACCGTGATGTGTTTCTACGACAAACGAAGTATTTCGATCAATTGTACGGGTCTGAGGAATCCGGCAACGGGAAGTGAAGGATTCCGGGTTTGCGTTATGTAAACCGGATGGTGTGTTGTTTCTAAGGAGGATATGGCAATGGCTATTTATCAAAGCATCGTTGGCTTTTTTCAGGAAGGCGGCGTGTTCATGTATCCGATCGTTATTGTCCTGGCACTGGGTCTGGCAATTTCGATTGAGCGATTTATTTACCTGGGTAAAACCAGCGTAACGAACCGAATGGTCTGGAAAAAAATTACGCCATTTATAAAGGCGGGCAAGTTTCAGGAAGCGGTGTCAGTGACATCGAAGTCACAAAGTGCAATTGGCCAGATTCTCACTTACGGTTTGTACCGCATCAAGTCGGCTGCACGCCGTGACGATATCGAAAAGGCAATGGAAGAGAGTTTGATGGAAGTGATGCCGCGACTCGAAAAACGCACACACTATCTTGCGACGTTTGCCAATATTGCCACGCTGCTCGGCCTGCTCGGTACGATCATCGGTCTGATCAATGCATTTACTGCCGTGGCCTCGGCAAATCCGGCCGAGAAGGCAGACCTGTTGTCGGCGAGTATCTCGGTTGCGATGAATACAACTGCCTTCGGTCTGATGGTAGCGATACCACTGTTGCTGTTACATACGGTCCTGCAGAGCAAAACCACGAATATTGTC
Source organism: uncultured Chromatiaceae bacterium (assembly GCA_964398325.1). Taxonomy (GTDB): domain Bacteria; phylum Pseudomonadota; class Gammaproteobacteria; order Steroidobacterales; genus SMWD01. The sequence continues at coordinate 15,241 of CAYNMF010000043.1, forward strand.
GACAGCCTGGAAATGGCATCGGTCAAGTTCCTTAATGCCGTCGATGAGCGACGTGTAGTTGCTGAAAAGGCTGCCGGATAGATTACATGATCAAGCGTCATAACCGGCACCGTCACGAGGCGGTGGAGCTGAATATCACCGCATTCATGAATTTGATGGTGATCCTGGTGCCGTTTCTGCTGATCACGGCCGTATTCTCGCAGGTCTCGATCCTCGAGCTGAACTTGCCCTCCTCAAGTGATCAGCCCGGGGCCGAACCCGAGACGCCGCAGCTTGAAGTCATTGTGCGTCACGACCGTCTTGAGGTCGGTGAGCGCAATGCCGGGTTGTTAACCGGCTTGCCGGCAACGGCTGACGGGTATGATTTCGAGGGCCTTAATGATTATCTGAAACGCGTCAAGTCAAAGTTCCCGGATAAAGTAGATGCCAGCATTCTGCTAGAACCGGATGTGCCCTACGAGGTACTTGTCAAGGTTATGGACGCGGTGCGCGTCTATGAGGCGACAACATCCGGCAACGATGTCATCCAGGCGGAGTTGTTTCCCGAAATTTCGATCGGCGATGCGCCGGTACGCAACAAGACCAGTTAAGGCGGAGTCCGAAGATGCAAATGTCACATCGTGCCAAGCGCATGGAACGGCGCAACGAACGGGGTAAGAAAATTGTTTCGCTGAATCTCGTGTCGTTAATGGATATTTTTACGATCCTCGTATTCTTTCTGCTCGTTAACTCGGCCCAGGTAGAAGTTTTGCCGAATGCGAAAGATCTGCAGTTACCCGATTCGATCGCTGAACAGAAGGCACGTGAAAATGTCGTGATCATGGTGACCGGCGACGAAATTCTCGTTCAGGGTAGTGCGGTGGCTTCGGTTGCCGACGCGGTAACGCAGAAAAGCCTGATCATCACCGGCCTCAAAGAGGCGCTGCAAAGCCAGACCGATCGGGTATTGCGCCGCGAAGCCGTTGCCGATATCGCCGATCGTGAAGTGACGATTATGGGTGACAAGCAATTGCCTTACAGTCTGCTCAAGCGTGTCATGGCCACGTGCACGGCAGCCGATTATGGGCAGATCTCGCTGGCGGTCATGCGGCGCGCTCCGGAAAAACAGGCGGCAATGAAAGTTGCGTCACTTGATGATGGCACCCAGGGGTAAGCCCTGATGGTTACGTATTTTCGATTGTATGACCTGCCCTGGGAGACTGCCCTCGAAGAGGAGCAGCGCTTTCGCCAAATCGTCAGGCAGGTTGTTATCGCTGTAGCGGTGCTGAGCATTGTGTTGTCCTTTCTGCCGCTGCCCGATATAGACCACGATCGTGTTGAAAAAGTACCGCCGCGCTTTGCCAGGCTGATCCTCGAGAAGCCGAAACCGCTGCCGCCGCCGCCGGTCGTTATCGAACAACCAAAACCCGAAGAACTCAAGCCGGATGAACCGAAGGTTGTCGAGGAGCAAAAACCCGAGCCTGAACCGGTCGTAAAGGATGAGCCGAAACCGGTTGACCGAACCGTGGAAGCGCGCAAGAAAGCCTCTGTTGCCGGCTTGCTGCCGTTCGCAGACGAACTGGCGGACCTGCGAGATAATCAGGAGGTGGCCAGCCTCACCTCGTCACGTAACCTGGCCGGTGCGGCCGGTGCTGCAGAACGTGCCGAGCGGTCGATGATTACGTCTAAAGCCGGCAAGAGCAGTGGCGGCATCAACACGGCCGGCATGAGTCGTGACACGGGCGGCAGCGGCCTGGCCGGTCATGATCTGACCAGGGTATCGAGTACGGTAGCCGGTCTAGGCGCAGGACCTGCTGTACGGCGACCGGAAGCCAGTGATCTGCCGGCCCGCAGCCGTGAAGAAATTGAGATGGTATTTGATAAGAACAAAGG
>CAYNMF010000044.1:0-16767 GCA_964398325.1 uncultured Chromatiaceae bacterium
CAGTGGATATGATCAGTTCCCACCTACCACTATTGCATGTAATATCCAGGCGCGGAAATGGGGCCGTTAGCTCAGTTGGTAGAGCAGGTGACTCTTAATCACTTGGTCGAAGGTTCGAGTCCTTCACGGCCCACCATTTTCCGGAAGGTCCATGTGACGCGGGCGCCGCTTCAACCGCGATTCAGGCTACATGGACGGCGCGCAGAAGGTCGTTGTGAGCGGTAAATTCGTTTCAGATCAGCCATCACCAAGGCTTGTTGCCTGTCGATTGTCAGCCATGGCTGCGATTTTCCACCCGTCGGATGTTCGGATCAGCAGGTACACTTCAGTAAAGGCGTTCGATTGTGTCTCGGTTGAGCCCAGGCGAGTCGATTGGGTTCTGGTTTTTGTCCATACGGTAGCGATGTCGCCATTGATTTGAGTGTCGAGTATTTCGACTTCTCGCTGGTAGGCGCTCGTCGATGCGAACATGACGGGTGCAACGACCGTCCAGTATCCGGAAATTTCTGACTGCAGCTTGTCAGGCGGAGCTTCCTTATGCTGCGATCTGAGCGTGAATTGCGCACCGCCTTCGGCCAGTGTCGAGATCGCGGCATCCTTGTCTTTGGCGGTTATTCCCGCATTAAACGCAATGACGGTGTCTTGGGGTCCTGCGTCCGCCGCCAGCGTCAGCGTTGCGCCGAGCGCATAAACGAGAGTAAACGTGAATATGCGCAGGACAATCGATACCTTCATCTGATGATCTCCAAGTAGAGCTAATATGCCATTTTCAGCCGGATGGGATGTTATCAGCAATACGGGAAATCCGCAGAACGCATATCCGTAACGGTACGGGTTCTCTATAATACTGGCGGAGCGCGATTTCTTTTGCGCTCCTTGATATAAACAGCGGCGAAAGTGGCGGAATTGGTAGACGCGCTGGCTTTAGGTGCCAGTGGGGTAACCCGTGAGAGTTCGAGTCTCTCCTTTCGCACCACCTTTCAGGGCGCCCGGGCAGGTTTTCGGGCATGTAATTTTGATGATGGAACAGTGAAGCGAATGACGGATTTAAAAGTATCTGTAGAGGCTCTCGAAGGGCTGGAAAAGCGCATGACGGTGACAATTCCGGCTACGCGAATTGAAAATGAAATCGATACAAGACTGCTGTCGGTCGGTCGCAAGGCCAAGTTGAAGGGATTTCGACCGGGCAAGGTGCCACCCAAGGTTATTCGTCAGCATTATGGTGCGGGAGTACGTGAAGAGGTGCTGAACGAGATGATTCAGTCCAGCTACTCAGCGGCACTTGATCAGGAAAAACTTCGGCCTGCGGCAATGCCCACGCTCGAACAGGGTTCGGCTGAAATTGGCGATGATTTTGCTTTTTCGGCGACCTTCGAGGTTTACCCTGAGTTCACGCTGGACGGTCTGGATGGATTTAAGGTTGAACGGGCTGAGACCGAAATCGGCGATCAGGACGTCGATGAAATGATCGAGACGTTGCGCACCCAGCGCGCGACCTGGAACCCGGTCGAGCGCAAGGCGGCCGACGGCGACAAGGTTACGGTTGATTTTGAGGGCAAAATCAAGGACGAACCGATCGAAGGCGGTGTCGGACAGGATGTTGAGATCATCATCGGCCAGGGTCAGATGATTGAAGACTTTGAAAAAAATATCATCGGGTTGTCTGTCGGTGACGAAAAGACCTTTAACCTGAAGTTCAGGAAAGACTACCAGGCGGAGGAACTGGCCGGGAAGAAGGCTTCGTTTACCGTCAACGTAAAGGAAGTCGCCGAACAGGAGTTACCTGAACTCGATGCGGAGTTCGTCAAGGCATTCGGTATCGAGAGTGGCGATCCGGATGCATTTCGGGCCGATGTGCGCAAGAACATGCTGCGTGAAGCCGAGGCGATGATCCAGTCTGATGAAAAGCGACAGGTGATGGAGCAACTGCTTGATTCGAACCCAATCGAAATCCCGTCCGCGCTCATTCACAGTGAAGCGGGCAATCTGAGAAAGGAGGCGATGCGCAACCTGGGCGTTGACGAAGCGAATGCTGAAGACTCGCGCGTGCCGCCGCTTGAAACCTATCTGGAAGCGGCCGAACGGCGTGTCAGGTTGAGCCTGCTGGTCGGTGCTGTTGTCGAGGAAAATAAACTGGAAGTTGACCGTGACCGGGTCAAGGGCAAGGTTGATGAGATCTGTGCGCCGTATGAAAAACCGGAGGAGTTCAAGAAACTTTACTTTCAGAACCCTCAATTGCTCCAGCAGGTCGAAAGCATGGTTCTTGAGGAGCAGGTCGTTGAGTGGCTCGTGTCAAAGGCCGACCTGACGGTGACATCCAAAGGGTTCAGTGAATTGAGAAATGGTTAGTAATTGAAATTTATTAATATTGACTGGTGAGTACATAGCATGGAAACGCAAGCCTTGAATCTTGTCCCGATGGTTGTCGAACAGACGGCACGTGGCGAACGATCGTATGATATTTTTTCGCGTCTGCTCAAAGAGCGGGTGGTATTTGCTGTTGGCCAGGTCGAGGACAACATGGCGAATCTTATCGTCGCACAACTGTTGTTTCTCGAGTCGGAAAATGCGGATAAGGATATCCATTTATATGTCAATTCACCGGGGGGGTCGGTCAGTGCCGGCCTTGCGATTTACGATTCGATGCAGTTCATCAGTCCGGATGTCAGCACCATCTGTATGGGTCAGGCGGCCAGCATGGGCGCTGTTTTGCTGGCCGGCGGCGCGCAGGGCAAGCGCTTTTGCCTGCCTCATTCGCGGATGATGATTCATCAGCCGATCGCCGGTTTTCAGGGTCAGGCCTCGGATATCGATATTCACGCAAAAGAAGTCCTGCAGACCCGTGACAGGCTGAACCGGATTCTTGCGAAACATACCGGCAAGAAGCTGGATCAGATTGCCAGTGATACGGACCGGGACAATTTTATGAGCGGCGAAGAGGCGGTTGAGTACGGGATGATCGACACGGTCTTAACGCAGCGCAGCGAAGCGTTGCCGGGCGCTGAGAAGACTTGACAGTCATAAACCGCCAATATATTGGCGTATGCGTGATTTTCGGCGGACATTTTGCCGGGCCGGGGCGTTAACAAACGAAAATTGTGACGCAGGTTAGCAAAATGGGCGGAATCGCTTTGCACGTGCGGTTCGTTGCATGATATATACGACTGAACTGCCGGGTCTTTGCGGGACGGTGATTGAAATTAATACGGGTTGAGGCAGCACATGTCGGACGAAACACGGGGTAGAAACGAAGACGGCAAACTTCTGTATTGCTCCTTCTGTGGCAAGAGCCAGCACGAAGTGCGCAAATTGATCGCCGGTCCATCGGTGTTTATATGCGACGAATGCGTCGAGTTGTGTAATGACATCATTCGCGAAGAACTCGAAGACCGCTCCGAGCAAAGTGATTCAAAGCTGCCAACGCCGATGGAAATTAATGCAATACTCGACGAGTATGTGATCGGCCAACGGGATGCGAAAAAAGTTCTTTCTGTTGCGGTCTATAACCATTACAAGCGCCTGGGCAATCGTGGTGAAGATCACGGCAAGGATGAGATCGAACTGTCCAAGAGTAACATTCTGTTGATTGGACCGACGGGCTGCGGAAAAACGTTGCTCGCCGAGACACTTGCCAGATTGCTCAATGTGCCGTTTACCATTGCCGATGCGACGACGCTGACAGAGGCAGGTTATGTCGGTGAAGATGTCGAGAACATCATCCAGAAGTTGTTGCAGAAATGTGATTATGATGTCGAGAAGGCGCAGACGGGCATTGTCTATATTGACGAGATCGACAAGATTTCACGAAAATCCGACAATCCGTCGATTACGCGTGATGTATCCGGCGAGGGCGTGCAACAGGCACTGCTCAAGTTGATAGAAGGTACGATAGCTTCTGTGCCGCCACAGGGCGGGCGCAAGCATCCGCAGCAGGAATTCCTGCAAGTCGATACGGCCAATATTCTGTTTATTTGCGGCGGGGCCTTCGCGGGTCTGGACAAGATCATCCGCGACCGGTCTGAACATGGCGGTATCGGATTCGTGGCCGAGGTCAAGAAAAAGGAAGAAATGCCGAACATTGGCGAGTTATTGCACGACGTTGAGCCGGAGGACCTGATCAGGTACGGCTTGATTCCGGAGTTTGTCGGGCGGTTGCCGGTTGTGGCAACGCTCGATGAACTGGACGAAGAGGCGCTCGTGACGATCCTCGTCGAGCCGCGCAATGCGCTGACGAAGCAATATCAAAAGTTATTCGAGATGGAAAATGCCGAACTCGAGTTCAGGGAGGATGCGCTGCGAGCAATTGCGAATCGGGCCATGCAGCGTAAAACCGGTGCGCGTGGTCTGAGGACAATTCTCGAGAGCATTTTGCTGGAAACCATGTATGAATTGCCATCGATGACGAATGCCAGAAAGGTCGTTGTCGATGAGGCGGTCGTTACCGGCGAAACCATGCCATACGTCATTCATGAATCCGACGATACGACACCGCTTGTCGTAATCGATGAAGACCAGCTGTCCACGGGTTCGGATGGCCCTTAGTTCGGCGGGTACTTGAGTTAGTGTTCACCGCCCCCATATAACACGGGTAATGGGTGGCAGGAAGCCGGGCTTTTGCGTTGTTGTTGCGCAAAAACGGGTTGGCCGGTCAGATTAGCCCAGTTGCGCATTCATGGATTTTGGAGAATTTTATGTCCGAACAAGGTCAGCAGCTGTATAGCCGCGTGCCGATTTTACCGCTGCGAGATGTTGTTGTTTATCCGCATATGGTTATCCCGTTATTTGTCGGACGGGAGAAATCCATAGTAGCGCTGGATGAGGCGATGAATTCGGACAAGCAGATCCTGCTTGTTGCCCAGAAGCAGGCCGACATCGACGAACCGACACTCGATGATATCTACGAGCTCGGTACCCTGGCGACGATCCTGCAGCTGCTGAAGCTGCCGGACGGGACAGTCAAAGTGCTGGTCGAAGGGGGCGCGCGCGCGGCGCTGGTGCAGCCATATGCCGACGAATACTTTTCGGCCGATATCCGGCTGATCGAAGAAGATCAGGATGCCGCATCAAGGGAAGTCGATGTGCTCAAGCGTTCGGTCATTTCTCAATTCGAGCACTACGTCAAGCTGAACAAGAAAGTTCCGCCCGAAATCCTGACTTCATTATCAGGCATCGATCAGCCCGGTCGGCTGGCCGATACTGTTGCGGCACATATGTCGCTGAAACTCGATGAAAAACAGAAGGTTCTGGCTATCGAAGGCGTGCGTGAGCGGCTTGAGCATGTCATGGGCCTGATCGATTCGGAAATCGACATGCTGCAGATAGAAAAACGCATCCGTGGTCGCGTCAAGCAGCAGATGGAGAAGAGTCAGCGGGAGTACTACCTCAACGAGCAGATGAAGGCGATTCAAAAAGAACTTGGTGACATGGAAGATGCTCCAAATGAAATCGCCGACCTTGAGAAGAAGATTACAGATTCCGGAATGAGCACTGAGGCACACGAGAAAGCAACTTCCGAACTGAATAAACTCAAGATGATGTCCCCGATGTCGGCTGAAGCGGCCGTCGTACGTAACTACATCGACTGGCTCGTAAAGGTGCCGTGGAAGAAACGTTCAAAAATCTATCGAGATCTCGAGAAAGCCGAAACAATTCTCGAAGAGGATCATTACGGACTCGAAAAGGTCAAGGAAAGAATTCTCGAGTACCTGGCAGTTCAGCAGCGCGTCAAGAAACTCAAGGGCCCGATTCTCTGCCTGGTTGGTCCGCCGGGCGTGGGCAAGACATCGCTGGGCAAGAGCATAGCCCGGGCGACAAATCGCAAATTTGTTCGAATGTCGCTTGGCGGGGTGCGTGACGAGGCTGAAATTCGCGGTCATCGCCGAACATATATCGGTTCCATGCCAGGCAAGGTAGTGCAAAATCTTGGCAAGGTTGGCGTGCGCAACCCGTTGTTTTTGTTTGATGAAGTTGACAAGATGTCGATGGATTTTCGCGGTGATCCGTCATCGGCACTGCTTGAGGTGCTTGATCCGGAACAAAATGCGACGTTCGCAGATCATTATCTCGAAGTCGATTTTGACGTATCCGATGTCATGTTCGTTTGTACGGCGAACACGCTCAACATTCCCGCTCCTTTACTTGATCGCATGGAAGTGATTCGAATCCCCGGTTATACGGAGGACGAGAAACTTAATATTGCACGCAACTATCTCATCGAGAAGCAATTGAAAGCGAATGGCTTGAAAGAAGCCGAGATTGCTATTGCCGATTCAACAATCCGCGACATTATTCGTTTTTACACGCGTGAATCCGGTGTGCGTAACCTTGAACGCGAAATTGCAAAGATTTGCAGGAAGGTTGTTAAAAGTTTGCTTCTGTCACCGCGCGACAAACAGATTCACATTGTTCCGAAGGGGTTGCAGAAATACCTTGGCGTGCGGCGTTACCGATATGGCCGCGCGGAAGAGAAGGATCAGGTTGGACAGGTGACCGGTCTGGCCTGGACAGAGGTGGGCGGTGAATTGCTCACCATCGAAGCGACGGTCGTTCCGGGCAAGGGAAAACATATCCACACCGGTCAGCTCGGTGATGTCATGCTGGAGTCGATACAGGCAGCCACGACTGTTGTCAGAAGTCGAGCAGAAGTTCTTGGAATTAAAGAAGATTTCTACCAAAATTATGATTTGCACTTCCATTTACCGGAAGGGGCAACCCCGAAGGATGGGCCGAGCGCAGGCGTGGGTATGTGTACAGCACTCGTATCGTCGCTGACGGGCATTCCAGTGCGTTCAGATGTGGCCATGACCGGTGAAATTACGCTGCGCGGTGAAGTTTTACCGATCGGCGGGCTGAAGGAAAAATTGCTTGCGGCACATCGTGGCGGAATCACAACCGCGATTATTCCACAGGAAAACGAAAAAGATCTGGTGGAAATCCCAAGAAATATCAAAGATAAGCTGAACATTATTCCGGTAAGATGGATAGACGAAGTCTTACAGATGGCCTTGCAGCGAATGCCTGTGCCGAAGGATGATGAACAGGAAATAACCAAGAAGAAGGCACCGGAAAAAACTGCTGGTACATCGAAAGGCGTTCGCGCGCACTAACCCTGAAACGGAGTGCTGCAAACAATTTGTTGACAGCGGTTTTTGTCAGTTGGTATAAGGTTCTCGTGTCTGCAAGACACACGATCTATATTCGGGGGCGTCACCACGCCGATAGTGGTGAGGGACTAATTTCTTTTTTCTGCAAAAGGTAGTGTTTAAATGAACAAGGGTGATTTGATTGATAGTGTCGCGAACGAAACTGGATTGTCGAAGGCTGATGCAGGTCGAGCCGTCGATGCACTGATCGGTGCTGTTACCGGTTCGCTGAAAAGTGGCGGCCAGGTTTCGTTGGTTGGTTTTGGTACGTTTTCCGTCAAGGCGCGCGCTGCTCGCATGGGCCGGAACCCGCGGACCGGTGAAGCCATTCAGATTAAGGCCAGTAACGTGCCTGGTTTCAAGGCTGGCAAAGCCCTTAAGGATGCCGTAAACTAGCGCGCCTTTCGGGTCAGGCGCCTCTGTTGATGGCGTCTCCCCCGGACGTTCGCAAGGCATTATCGTGCCATCAATGCTCGTTGATGGCACGGTTGTGCTGGGTGGACATTATCCCTGCCGGGTGCTTAGCTCAGCTGGGAGAGCGACGCCCTTACAAGGCGTAGGTCGGGGGTTCGATCCCCTCAGCACCCACCATTTTCTGGGGAGCGGTAGTTCAGCTGGTTAGAATACCGGCCTGTCACGCCGGGGGTCGCGGGTTCGAGTCCCGTCCGCTCCGCCACCAGGAATGAAAAAAGCGTCACGAGAGTGACGCTTTTTTTGTATCTGCCATTACAATGTTGTCCAATACATTCTTTTATTCGGGGCGGAGTCACAATGCTGCAATTAATTCGAGACCGGTTTACCGGTGTCGTCGCTTTTCTGGTTATCGGCGCAATCGGCGTCACGCTGGTCATTTCATTCGGGAATATGCGTCAGGGTGGTGTGACCGGCAGTTATGCAGCAGAAGTGAACGGTGAAGAGATCGATATGCGCAGTTACCAGCGGGCAGTGCAAAATCAGCTGGCACGTCAGCAGGAAGCGCTAAAGGGTGAGTTGCCAGAGGTCTTGCAGGAGCAGATTCAGCGGAATGTTCTCGAAGGACTGGTGCGTAACAAGATCGTGAAGCAATATGTACGCGACATGGGTTTTCGGATCGATGATGAACGTTTGTCAAATTTCATAGGCAGCCAGTCCGTGTTCCAGGTCGGCAGTATTTTCTCCCGGGAAAGCTATGTCGCTGTTCTTTCGAGCCAGGGGCTTTCTCCGGAATTCTACGAAAGCGAGCAGCGTGCACAGATGGAAGTCGGGCAACTGGAAGACGCAATCGTGTCCAGTTCCTTTTTTACGCCCGGCGAGTTTCGGCGCTATATTCAATTGCTTGCAGAAGAGCGCGAAGCCTCGATCTTGCAATTGAACCCTGCGGAGCTTGTGGCTGATATCGAGGCCAAAGATGATGACCTTGAAGTTTATTACGACGCCCATCCTGATGAATTCAGGTTGCCCGAGAGTGTCGGCCTCGACTACGTAGAGATTCGACTCGAAGATATTGCGGCCCAGGTGCATGTCGATGAGCAGGATGTTCGGGATTATTACGATGCCAATGCGGATCGTTACGTTGCCGAAGAGCAACGCCAGGGTCGGCACATTCTGATTTCGATCAATGATGATCGAGATGAAATTGAGGCGCTTAAGTTGGCTGTCGAGCTTCGTCAGCGTCTTGTCGATGGCGAGGAGTTCGATACATTGGCCCGTGAATATTCGGATGATCCGGTTTCGGGCGAGCAGGGCGGTGACCTGGGTTGGGCAAGTCGCGGTGATTTCGTCGAGCCTTTCGAGGCATCCTTATTCGGGCTCGAGGCAGGTGCCGTTTCAGAGCCGGTACGGACCGAATTTGGCTATCACATCATTCGTATCGATGCGATCAAGTCGGGCTCGTTGCGTTCCTATGCCGATGTCCACGATGAATTACTCGATGAACTGACAAAACAGAAATCAACCGATCGATTCTACGCGCTGGCCGAGCAGGTTGACGACCTGGCCCTGGAAAATCCGACCAGTCTTGATGCCGTCGCATCTGAAACAGGCCTCAAGGTACACAGGATCGATCAATTCACACGAGATGGCGGAGAACCATTTGGTTTCAATGCCTCTATGGTTGAGGCGGCGTTCAGTGTTGCCGTTCTCGAAGATGGAGAAAACAGCCCGCTAATCGAGATGCCCGGAGATACGGCCATCATTTTGCGTGTCACCGAACATCGGCCATCGGTCCTTGAGCCGCTCGATGAGGTTCGCGAACAGGTCGAAGCCAGTGCGAAATTACAGCAGGCAGGCGATATCGCCCGGCAACGCGGTGAGCAGATTTTAGCCCTTCTCAAAGCCGGCAAATTACTTGACGATGTCGCTGCACAATTCAATGTTGAAGTACAGCGACCCGGAGCACTGAAACGCAGTTCGACTGAAATAGGAACGGAATTGCTGGCTGAAATCTACAGAACACCAGCTCCGGAAGGTGATGCCGCGGTCTATCGTGGTGTTGCGCTCGCCAATGGTGGCTACGCGGTATTTCGACTGAACAAGGTTGTGGCCGGACGAGCTGATGCTATAGCTCAGGAGGTGCGTGATCAGCGTAAAGAAATGCTGGCGCAACAGGCTGGTCGTAATTCTGTCTTTGCGTTGGTCGCCGACTTGCGTGAGAAAGCCAAAGTAATCATTGCTCCCGGATTGTTTGACAGGCCCGAGGCCTTTTGACGGAAACCATAACCATGATCAGTAAGCACCATGCTCAGTAAACTCGCAGGCCTTAAACTTCACTGGCAGATACTGATTGCCATTGTGCTGGCTGCAATTGTCGGTCATTTTGCCGGCGATACGGCGACAATTGGTCCGGTTACTTTCTACGCGGTTTTTGATTTTCTCGGGACGTTGTTTATCAATGCCCTGAAGATGCTAATCGTCCCGCTGATTTCGTCATCGATCATCGTCGGCGTAGCCGGTATCGGAGCCTCCGGGAATATCGGCAAGCTCGGCGGCAAAACGCTTTTGTTCTATGCCATGACGACCCTGTTTGCGATTCTTGTCGGCTTGTTGCTTATGAATCTTGTCCGACCGGGGATTATCGACGGACAACCTGTCGGTGAGTTACTTGCTTTGAACACGGACGCGACTGAACTGCTCGCGCACGTCGGCGACAAGGGCGTCGGTGATGTCGTACAGATCTTTCTGCGCATGGTGCCGACCAATATTGTGCGGGCCGCGGCCGAGGGATCGATGCTCGGCATCATTTTCTTCTGCCTGTTGTTCGGCTTCTTTATGACCCGGCTCGAGGAAAGCCTCGCCGAGCCCCTGTTTCGTTTCTGCAGCGGCGTGTTCCAGATCATGATGTACATGACCGAATGGGTCATGAAGTTTGCACCGATCGGCGTGTTTGGTCTCGTTGCCCGTGTGGTTGCCAAGACGGGCTTTGATGCGGCAGAGCCCCTGCTGGTTTTTGCACTGGTCGTGATGGCAGCTTTGCTGGTGCATAGTCTTGTCACATTGCCAATATTGTTGCGCTGGGTCGGGCGGGTATCACCGTTTGCGGCATTACGCGCGGTATCGCCGGCCATGTTGATGGCATTTTCGACGGCATCATCTTCAGCCACACTGCCCGTGACGATGGACTGTGTTGAGAAGAACGCGGGTGTGTCGAACCGGATCAGCAGCTTTGTACTGCCGCTGGGTGCAACGGTCAATATGAACGGCACGGCGTTGTATGAGTGTATGGCGGCCATGTTCCTGGCACAGGCGTATGGCCTCGAGTTAGGGATAACCGTGCAGTTCTCGATCGTCGTGATTGCGCTGGTCACTTCGATTGGCGTTGTCGGGATTCCCGCCGCCTCACCCGCGGCCATCGCGATCATCCTTGCCGCCGTCGGTTTGCCGGTCGAAGCGATTGCCGTACTCTTTGTATTCGATCGCATCCTGGATATGGCGCGCACGAGTGTCAATGTGTTCGGTGATGCGAGTTGTGCGGTGATTATTGCCCGACTTGAGGGTGAAGAAACCAGTCTGTCACGTGACAAGTCCCGGTAGGAAGGGCTTCTGGCTTCGATTCCTGTTTGCCGATGGGCTCTGTCAGCTGATACCAAAGCCGAGAATATTATAGCCGGCATCAACATAGACGATTTCGCCGGTGATGCCCGAAGCGAGATCTGAGCTGAGAAACGCAACAACGTTGCCGACTTCATCAGTCGTTACGGCACGGCGCAATGGAGCGACCTGTTCAAACTGGCTCATCATGCCGCGAAATCCGCCGATACCCATGGCCGCCAGTGTCTTGATCGGCCCGGCGGAAACGCCGTTGACACGAATTCCGTGCTTGCCGAGATCGGCAGCCATAAAGCGTACGTTGGCTTCCAGGCTGGCCTTGGCCGGCCCCATGACGTTGTAGTTCGGAATGGCGCGCATGGCGCCCAGATAACTGAGCGTCAACAGGGAGCTGCTCGGTGAAAGCATGGATCGACCCGCCTTTGCCAGTGCCGGAAAGCTGTAGCTGGAGATGTCGTGGGCGATTTGCGAGCCTTCGCGGTTGACCGTTTCGAGATAATCGCCGGACATCTGGTCACGTGGCGCGAAACCGATCGAGTGCAGGATGATGTCCAGTTCGTCCCATTCCTTGTTCAGCGTGCGAAATACGGCATCGATCTGATCATCGCTGGTGACATCCATCGGCATGCACAGCGAGCTGCCGACCTGCCCGGCAAAACCAATGACACGATCCCTGATTTTGTCCCCTTGATACGTAAATGCGAGTTCGCAACCCTCACGGGCCATGGCTTGTGCGGCTCCCCAGGCGATGGATCGCTCGCTCGCAATACCTGTTATCAGCGCTTTTTTGCCTGTCAGAAATCCCATAATTAACCCGGGTCACTTGATTCGAATATTTGTATCTGTGTTCTGTATTATAAGTATCAATTCTACACATATGACAGGGTCAGATTGCACTAATGGATTATATCGAGTGGCTCGAAACAGCAACCGGGCGCGGCCTGCTTCATCAGGAGAGTATCCGCGTGCAACTGGCACTGGAGAGTATTTTCGGCGATCAGTTTCTGCAAATCGGTACCTGGGGCCAAAATGAATTCCGGCGATTTGCCCGCACCAAGCGAACTGCGGTCATCGGCGACGGGATAGAAGACTCACCCGACCTGGTCACTGCACCCAATTGCCTGGGAATTGTGAATGACTCGATTGATGTCGTCCTGCTGCCGCATGTGCTGGAAGCCCACGAGGATCCGCATGGTGTTTTACGCGAGCTCGACAGGGTATTGCGATCGGATGGCCATGTCGTGATTCTCGGTTTCAATCCTGTCAGCCTGTGGGGGCTCAGGCACTACCTGTCGCGCCGCCGGTTTCCGCCGGGATGCCGTCGGCTGGTCTCGGAACATCGTTTGCGGGACTGGCTGCGACTACTCAATTTTTCGGTCGATCATTCATCATTTCATTATTTTCCGGCACGGATTTCGCGTCATCGTAGTAAAAGGAACCGACAAATCTCTGAAACGATCGACATCGAGATCGGCGCGAAGCAGAAGCGTGATCCGGCCCGTCGCGCCAATCGCTTTTTCCGCGCCATGCGGCTTAGCGTTTCGGCCGCGCTGCACGCCTGGCGCCGGCATGCACCGTTTGCGGGCTGCTATATGCTGGTAGCCAGGAAGACGTTGTATACCGTTACACCCATCAAACCAGCCTGGAAGCCTCAGCGCCGGTTTGTTGGCGGGCTGGTCAATCCGACGACACGCAACGTGGCATGAGCCCGATCGAAATCTACACGGATGGTGCGTGTCGCGGTAATCCCGGTCCGGGAGGCTGGGGAGCTTTGTTGCTGGCGGACGGGCGGGAAAAGGAAATTTGTGGCGGCGAACTGTCGACGACAAATAATCGCATGGAGCTGACGGCAGCCATTCGCGGTTTGCAGGCGTTGAAACGAAATTGTAGCGTCACTGTCTATACTGATTCGGAGTATGTTCGCCGTGGCATTGATGAGTGGCTGGCCAACTGGAAACGTCGCGGCTGGAAGACGGCGGGTAGAAAGCCTGTCAAGAACCAGGATCTGTGGCGGGCGCTCGACGAGGCTGTTATTAATCACCAGGTGACCTGGCGCTGGGTCAAGGGGCATGCGGGCATTCCCGGGAACGAACGGGCAGACGAGCTGGCAAATCGCGGGCTCGAAGAAGCGTTGCTGAACGCAGACGGTCAGCTCCGGGCCCGTTAATTGAGTTTGGCAAGCATGACGTTAGTGGAGAGAAATCAATGAGACAGGTGGTGCTCGATACCGAAACGACGGGTCTTGAGGTGTCAAAAGGGCACCGGGTCATCGAGATTGGTTGTGTTGAGCTGATCAATCGTCGTCGTACCAATGAGACCTATCATCAGTATGTTCGGCCGGATCGGGACATCGATGAGGCCGCCCAGGAAGTGCATGGCATCTCCAGCAAGATGCTTGCGGATAAGCCGCTGTTCGGCGATGTGGCCGAGGCTTTTATCGAGTTCGTATCCGGTGCCGAACTGATCATCCATAACGCCGATTTTGATGTTGGATTTCTGGATAATGAATTTCGTTGTGCGGGCTTGAATTCGACCAATATTGCTTCGGTTTGTACGGTTATCGATACGCTGCCCATGGCTCGTGAAATCCATCCCGGTCAGCGCAATAGCCTTGATGCACTGTGCAAGCGTTACGGCGTCGACAATTCGGGCCGTGATTATCATGGTGCCTTGCTCGATGCCCAGTTGCTGGCCGATGTTTACCTGGCAATGACGGGCGGGCAAGGCGCTTTGTCGTTCGAACGTGAAGCCGCTCAGCAGAATCGGCAAAATGGAGACATTGCAAAGATCGACCGAAGCGGCCTCGAACTGGTTGTTATACAGGCGACCAGTGCAGAACTGGAGGCGCATGGCCGGCAACTCGATTTACTGGATCAAAGCTCTGTAGAGGGCTCGATATGGCGCAAGCCGGATAGCTAACCTCCCATGAATCATCCCCACGACGGATTCGCAGCTTCGCGCCCGCATTCTTGGTGCCCGAGGCTATTTCAGGTTGTTGTTAAACTCTCATGCGGCACAATCCGGCGTTAAAATTGGCTCACAATGCGGGGCCGCGTATCGGTTAACTGGCGCGTACACGCCACTTGTTCCCCGGCGCTGGGTATGTTTATCCGGGACTGTGCGCCAATTTTCGCCTTGTCTTGCACTCGCCTGAGACTTTTCCAACAGCCTGCTAGAATCCGGGTTCTCTGAATTTACAGGCTGAATTTTAATGACGCAGACGTTGCGAAACGCTTTTCTCGACAACTTTCTCGGTCGTGCTCCCGACTGGTTCAAGCTGACCATCATCGGGTTCCTGGTGCTGAATCCGTTCGTTGACTACTTTTTTGGAACCTTTATCGCCGGCTGGTTGTTGATCGCGGAATTTATTTTCTGCCTGGCCATGGCATTGAAGTGCTATCCGCTGCAGCCTGGCGGCTTGCTGGCCATCGAAGCGGTCGTGATCGGCCTGACTTCGTCCGAGGCGATTTATCACGAAACCGTGCAGAATTTCCCCGTCATCATGCTGTTGATGTTCATGGTGGCCGGCATCTACTTCATGAAAGAAATGCTGCTGTTCGCATTTACAAAGATTTTGCTCGGGGTTCGCTCGAAGCCGCTGTTATCTTTTCTGTTTTGTGCGGTTGCTGCCCTGTTGTCGGCATTTCTTGACGCCCTGACCGTTACGGCGGTTGTTATTACCGTTGCGGAAGGGTTCTATGGCGTTTATCACAAGGTCGCTTCCGGCTATGACTATGATCATGAGCACGATCATTCGGCCGATGATGAGGTTAACGAGTTACATCACGATGACCTCGATCAATTTAGAGCTTTTTTGCGTAACCTGATGATGCATGCCGCAGTCGGTACTGCACTGGGTGGCGTGACGACACTCGTCGGCGAGCCGCAGAATCTGCTGATCGCAAAAGAAGCGGGCTGGACGTTTGCTGAATTCTTTATACGCATGGCACCCGTCACGATGCCGGTGCTGGCCATCGGCTTGCTGACCTGCGTTAGTCTCGAGTTGCTTGGCTGGTTTGGATACGGGGCGAAGCTCAGGCCGGCCGTACGCGAGATTCTCAGTGACTACGATCGATTTGAAACGGCACGCCGCACTCAACGCCAGACGGCTGTACTGATAGTGCAGGCGTTGTGCGCCATTCTGCTCGTGGTGGCTCTTGGCCTGCACCTTGCCGAAGTAGGCGTTATCGGCTTGATGATCATTGTGATTGCCACCGCTTTCAACGGTATTACCGAGGAGCATCGTATTGGTCAGGCTTTCGAGGAAGCTTTGCCGTTTACATCGCTGCTGGTCGTATTCTTTGCAATTGTTGCCGTGATTCACGATCAGCACCTGTTCGAGCCGGTCACCGATTATGTGCTCGCGCTCGAGGGAGATTTACGTACATCCATGTTCTATATCGCCAACGGAGCGTTATCGATGATCAGCGATAATGTATTTGTTGCGACGGTTTACATCACCGAAGTCAAGAACGCACTACTGGGCGGTCAGATCACCGTGGAGCAATTCAATTTGCTTGCCGTGGCGATCAACACCGGCACTAATATCCCCAGTGTTGCAACGCCCAACGGGCAGGCGGCTTTCCTGTTTTTGCTGACCTCTGCGCTGGCTCCGCTGATTCGCCTGTCTTACGGACGAATGGTGGTGATGGCGTTGCCCTATACGGTAACCATGAGTGTGACCGGACTGTTGGCGGTTATTTATCTGCTTTAATGTGACGGATTGAATAGCCAAATCCGGGCATTTACGAAACAATAACCGGATAAGCAGGCACTGACAGTCCGGCCCGCCGTTCGCAACAGGTAACCCGGCCGGTAAATCTTTATTAACTCATTGAAGAATAAGACAAACATGAGAAAGCTCGAGAAATCAAAAGTTGCAATTGTCGGTCTCGGTTATGTGGGTTTGCCCCTGGCTGTGGAGTTCGGCAAGCATTTCACAACGGTCGGGTTTGACATAAACAATGCCCGGGTGGCTGAACTCAGAGAAGGACAGGATTCGACGCTCGAAGTCAGCAGCGAGGAACTGGCGGCATCCGACCGGTTGACCTACAGCGATCATCTCGATGATCTTCAGGACTGTGATATATACATCGTCACCGTGCCGACGCCGATCGATGATGCCAAGCGACCCGATCTCGATGCATTGCGCGGCGCGAGTCGCAGCATTGGCACGGTGCTCAGCAAGGGCAATATCGTCATTTACGAATCCACTGTCTATCCGGGAGCGACGGAGGAGGATTGTGCGCCGATACTGGCCGATATTTCGGGATTGACGGTCAACAAAGACTTTTTCCTCGGCTACAGCCCCGAACGAATCAATCCGGGCGATAAGGAACACCGGGTCACGGATATTCTGAAAGTGACGTCCGGCTCGACGCCCCAGATTGCCGAGTTCATCGATGAGATGTACCGCAAGGTGATTCGCGCCGGCACTTATCGCGCATCGAGTATTCGCGTTGCCGAGGCGGCGAAGGTGATCGAGAACACGCAGCGTGATGTCAATATCGCGCTCGTCAACGAGCTGTCACTGATTTTTAATCGCCTCGGGCTGGATACACTCGAAGTCCTCGAAGCGGCCGGTACCAAGTGGAACTTCCTG